>JBDLIT010000064.1:0-21937 GCA_039714735.1 Pseudomonadota bacterium | reverse complement strand
GCTGCTTATGGCAGCCAATCTTTTTGACTCGAGATTCTCGGATAGAATCTATCTTTGAATACTCTCATCGATCTTTTGGTTACCCATGATCGACGGAGCACCCACACAAATTACCTGTCCAAATTGTTAAAGAGCTTCTCGATATTTTCACTCGAGAAAGACCGCCTATTCTATCTCGTCGGCCGACAGTGTCAAGAAAAAACTTTTCATTTTCACCGTAGGCAATCAGGGCCGACTTGCTTGGAGGCGCGTATTCTACAGAGCTCTTAGAGTCTGTCAACAGGAAATTCGCATCGAATTTCCACCTCCTCAACCTTCCGAAACATGCTTTAAGCTTGCCTTGAAAGGAGGGCGCATTATACGTTCAATTCGTTGGGCGTCAAGATAAATAACATCCAATTTTTTGAGCCGCTCTTCTGCGCGTTCACCCTCCACAATCTAAGTAGTTTTACCCACCTCATGTCGAGAGGAAGCGCGCATTATACGGCCCATTCAGTCCAGGTCAAGCCTACATTTCAAAAAAAGGTAATATGACCTTACTTCCGATGCATTTGTATAATTCATTTAACAGTTACACGGGCAAAACGCCTCTTCCCTACCTGATATATATCAGAGGTTCCTATCTCTATAGATAGTGAGGGATCTGAGATCTTTTCACCATTGATCCTTACCGCCCCCTGTTTGACCATACGCATGCCTTCGGAAGTACTTTTCACCAACCCGGATTCCTTCAACAGATTGGCAATTGGCATTCCGGGTGTTCCAGCAGCTATCTCTACCTCTTCAAGATCGTCAGGAATTTGGCCTTTTCGGAAACGGGAGACAAAGGCTTCATGCGCCTTTTTTGCATCACCAGCACTATGGAACCTCCCCACCAATTCCTCAGCCAGACGAATTTTGACATCCCGGGGGTTCAATCCCTCCTGGACCTCTTTTCTCCATGCCTCGATCTCTGACATTGGACGAAAACTCAGCAACTCGAGATATCGCCACATCAACTCATCAGATACAGACATCACCTTACCGAACATCTCTTCTGGAGCATCCGTGATACCGATGTAGTTGTTCAGTGATTTGGACATCTTCTGTACACCATCCAACCCTTCGAGGATCGGCAGGGTGATGACCACTTGTGGCTCATGCCCGTAGACCTCCTGTAACTGCCGGCCAACCAATAGATTGAATTTTTGATCGGTGCCGCCTATCTCCACATCCGCTTTCATGGCAACCGAGTCATATCCCTGGATCAAGGGGTAAAGAAACTCATGGATGGCAATGGCCTGTCCACTGGTATAACGTTTGTTGAAATCATCCCTCTCCAACATCCGAGCCACGGTATGCTTTGCCGCCAGTTGTACCAAGTCGGCCGCCGACATGGCGCCCATCCACGAAGAATTGAACAACACCGTGGTCTTTTCCGGATCGAGGATCTTGAAGATCTGATGCTCATAGGTCTTGGCGTTTTCCAGGACATCATCCCGAGTCAAAGGAGGACGCGTGGCGCTCTTACCGGTGGGATCGCCAATCATGGCGGTAAAATCACCAATCAAAAACATGACCTCATGTCCCAGTTCCTGAAACTGGCGCAACTTATTGACCAGAACTGTATGGCCGACATGCAGGTCGGGCGCAGTGGGATCGAAACCCGCTTTGATCTTCAGCGGCCTGCCCTTTTCCAGCTTTTTTATTAACGCCTCTTTCGGCAGCACTTCGTCCGTACCACGTAAAATGAGGTCCAAGGCCGTAGTCACGTCAGTCATCTGTTAATTCCCATTAATTCATGCAATGGTTGCACACTCTACTAGAAGCACCTGAAAAATTTAACCTAAGTCATGAAGTGGCCCACAGCTCGGCTTGCACATGTATACTATACTCTAGTAATTTTAGGGCCTTTAATTACCATCGGCTTCAAGCAGACTCCCAATGCAAGACTTCAAGTCCTACTCACTTGATAACAAAAGATCAGGTAGAACCTTTTTCAAACGGCTTTTTCTGATTGTCCTGGCACTCGGTGCAAGCGCCATCATTTTCTTTTCAGTCAACCGTAAGCCGACTGAAGAGCAGGCTGTGCTTCCTGTAGAATCCGCACCCGGTTCTACCACACAGAAACCAGGCCGCGTCACCTTGCCCCTACCTTTGCCAGGCAAGTCCCAGAAAGAGGGCAGAGCACTACCTGAAGCCAATAAGCCACCCGCGGAACCAAGCAGAGTAATCAGCAATACAGACCAGGCTATTGAGACAACCACCCCCGAACCCATCGCCGAAGCCCCAGCCTCGAAAATAATCAACACCCACCAGGCATCACACAAAATCGTAACTGGGGACACCCTATCCAAGATATTCAAGAACCTGGGCTTGAGCGCCAACCTGCTGCACAAGATTGTCCATTCCAGCAAGTCCGCAGGCACCCTGACCAACATTAAACCGGGAGAGATTCTCCACGTCGAGCTGGATGAACAGAATAGCTTCGTGAACCTCACCCTGCAGCACAGCAAGGTCCACAGCCTCTTTATAGAAGCCACTGAAGATGGGGATTTTAATGCCACCCAGAGAACCAAGGATGTAGAACTGCGTACGGCCCACATTCAGGCAACGATAGAAAATTCCCTCTATCTCAGCGCGCAGAATGCAGGCCTGCCCGATGCGGTGATCATGGAACTGGCCAATATCTTCGGTTGGGATATCGACTTTGCTTTGGAGATCCGCACCGGGGATCGTTTCACTGCGATCTATCAGGAAGAGTACCTGGATGGGGAAAAGTTGCGTAACGGACCCATACTGGCGGCCGAGTTTATCAATCAGGGACGCACCTATCGGGCGGTGCGTTATGAGGATGCGGCCGGCAGAGCCGACTATTTCACCCCGGAAGGACGCAGCATGCGTAAGGCCTTTTTACGCGCACCCGTTGACTTTCGTCGCATCTCATCCCGCTTTACCAAGGAACGCTGGCATCCGGTGCTGGGTAAGAAGCGCCCGCATCGCGGAGTCGATTACGCAGCAAAGACCGGTACCCCGATCAGAGCGGCGGGTGATGGAAAAATCGTCCACCGCGGCAAAAAGGGGGGGTACGGCCGCGCCGTCATCATCCAGCACGGACAACGCTACACCACACTGTATGGCCATCTCTCCCGCTATAACAAAAAGGCCAAACATGGCAGCAAGGTCAAACAGGGCCAGACTATTGGTTATGTCGGCCAAAGCGGATTGGCCACCGGACCCCATCTGCACTATGAATTTCGCGTCAACGGCGTACATCGCAACCCTCTGACCGTAAAGCTTCCTGCAGCAGAGCCCATCGCTAAAAAATACCGGGCGGATTTTCTGCTAAAAACCCAGATGCTCACTGCCCAGATTGACACATTGAACCGTATCGTCGTCGCGGATGCCCGCTGAGGAGTTCTATGTCGGCCTGATGTCGGGAACCAGCATGGACGGCATCGACGCTGCCCTTGCCGACTTCAGCCAGTCAACCCCCAGGCTCATTGCGCACCATCATCAACCCTACCCTGACGAGCTGCGGAATCAGCTGATTGCACTTTGTCAGCCTGGGGAGAACGAAATCGATCGCCTCGGCGAAGCGGATATTCAGGTGGCGCAAGCTTTTGCCGACGCCACACTCAAGCTGCTTGAAAGGTCCGACATCTCACCCACAGTTGTCAGGGCTATCGGCAGTCACGGCCAGACGCTACGCCACCGCCCTACTTTCAAACACCCGTTCACCCTGCAGATTGGGGACCCGAACACCCTGTCCCAACGGACCGGCATCACCACCGTCGCGGACTTCAGGCGCCGGGATATGGCAGTGCAGGGTCAGGGAGCTCCACTGGCGCCTGCGTTCCATAAGCAACTGTTTCTGCACCCGCAGATCAATCGAGTCATTCTGAACATCGGCGGCATCGCAAACATAACCTGGCTATCCGCAGATCCGGAAAGCCAAATCCTTGGTTTCGACACAGGCCCCGGCAACACCCTGCTCGACCATTGGATCAGAACCCAACGATCAATGGATTATGATTCCGACGGTGACTGGGCCGCCTCCGGCAAGGTTATCCATGAGTTGCTGGCGTGTTTCCACTCTGACCCATTCTTCGAGCAACCACCTCCCAAGAGCACCGGCACAGATTATTTTAACCTGGATTGGTTGAGCGCAAGATCCGCAACCCATTCATATGCCCCCCAGGATGTCCAGGCAACCCTGGCAGAGCTCACTGCCCGCAGCATAGCAACAGCGATCACCCAATATTGTTCAACCGCAGATGAGTTATTAGTATGCGGTGGCGGCGTACACAACAGTGACTTGATGACACGCCTGGCGACCCAACTTCCTGAGTTGAAGGTCAGTTCCAGCATGAGATTGGGCGTGGATCCTGACTGGATCGAGGCCATGGCCTTTGCCTGGCTGGCAAAACGCACCCTGGAAGGAAAACTCGGTAATCTGCCAGCCACCACTGGTGCAGAGGAAGCGGTGATACTCGGTGGCATATACCCCGCCAACCCAACAGACCGTTAAACCTGTCGTCCAGGATTACTTTTCGACTCCAGCCTGCGCCGGATCATCTCGATATGCAGCCGGAGGTCGAACAGCTCATCGGCAAATGATAGTGGCACATCCACCTTCACCACTTCACCCTCTATCCGCTCAAGTTCCTGATGGTAGTGGTCCTCTGGCGCAGGGATGTTGTGAAACAGACCAAGATCAATCTCCTGTAACTCACGATACCAGCGATATACCTTCGAACGCATACGCCAACGATAGATGGGCGGCATGATCTTCGCTAAGGGTATCAGCAGCGCGACCAGTGGCAGCAGCATTACCTTCATCCGGTCCACAAAGCTGGCGGCCCAAAATGGCAGATATCGCTGTAGAATCGGTGGGCCATAGCGGTAAAAACGCTGAGCATCCGGACTGATGGGGAATTCAAGATGGTTTCGCGAGGGAAACTGCCCCGCCAGCTCGAACCAGCCTCCATCACCGTGCACTGACTGTGCAAGCCTGCAGTAAAAGGTCGACGAGCGCAGGATGCAGCTCCTCACGCACCACCAGGTTGGCGGTGGCTGCCAGCATAGTGGTGTCTTTTTGAGGAATATTTTTTTCCAGATCTATCGCCCCTTCGGGCAGAATAACCGTGGAGAGGAATCGCAAATTTCGAGTATAGGCATCTGCCCGTGCAAAATTCATCAGGTGGATATCCGGCGTTGAGAGCAATTGTTTCACACCAGGCGACCTGGCCGATGCAACCATGAAGATAGTATCCACGGAACCGGCCAGCAGACTGTCGATGGCCTCCTGCGTCCCCAGAGGTAGCAACCGGGTATTCCGCTCATCAAGGCCATTAACTGACAAAACCTGCATGACCAGTTTCTGGGTGCCGCTTCCATCCGGTCCGATCGCAACACGTTTTTCCTCAAGCTCGGTGATGCGTTGTATAGGCTTTGAACCCCGGAAAAAGACCCACAGAGGTTCATAGTAGAGGCTTCCCAAAGAAAACAGCCCCTTTGCATCCGCGTCCGTTTGGGTTCCTCCCTGCACAAACGCGGTATCGAGCAGGGCCGGCTCCGCACTCAGCAGCTCCAGATTATCAACCGAACCCGCAGTAGGACGGACGATCAGCTCAACCCCTTCCTTCTTAAGATAGTCGTGGTACTGATTGCCAAACAGAAAATAGGCCCCTTGTGTATCACCAGCGCCAATGGTGATCGTCTTTGGTGGAGCTGGGTCTACAAACTGATAAGCCAGTAAAAAACCCAAAACGGTGACAACCACTGAAGGTGCAATGGTGCGTATAAAATATGACCTTAGCATCACTCTATTAAAGTCGAATATTCTATTAATTACGACTACAGTGTATTGAATGCGAACTTGTTCATTGCTTTGAGAGCAAAGCTTTGGCGTAATTGATAAATCACTACACCTTAATAGATTTCCAGCCAAAATACACAGGAGAGACATATGTCCAAAAAACTGGCCCTGTCCGCAGCAATTGCCACTCTGATGACGCTTCAGGCCTGCACGACGGTAGATCCTTATACACGTGAGGAGAAGACTTCGAAAGTGGTCACAGGAGCGGCGATCGGCGCCGCCGTGGGGGCGGTTATCGGAATCGCCACCTCCGATAGTAAAAAGGAACGAAAAGAGCGCGCTCTGAAGGGCGCCGGAATCGGTGCTATCGCGGGCGGTGGTGCTGGATATTATATGGATGTCCAGGAAGCAAAATTACGTCAAAGCCTGGAAAATACCGGCGTCAGCGTGACCCGTAATGGTGAAAATATCATCCTCAATTTGCCGAGCAACATTACCTTCGAAGTTGGCCAGTCGAACCTACAGCCCGATTTCGTCGAAGTGCTCCATTCAGTGAGCCTGGTCCTGAAAGAGTATAAATCCACCATGATCGAGGTGGCCGGACATACCGACAGCACAGGCTCCGACTCATACAATCTAATGCTGTCCCAACAGCGCGCCCAGGCCGTCAGCAACGTACTGATCAATGACCAGGTACAACCGGTACGTATCGACACCGTGGGTTACGGCGAGACTCGTCCAGTTGCTTCCAACAGCACCCCACAGGGTCGCCAGCTAAACCGCCGGGTGGAATTGACCCTGCTGCCTTACACAGAGGGATAGCCTATCCGTCAGACCGAACCTGATGGGACTGATCAAATCCCCAGCAACAAAAAAGGCGCTAAACGCGCCTTTTTTGTTGCTGGGGATTTTTCCGGGCTAGACCGAAAAGGACGATCCACAACCGCAGGTGGTAGTTGCGTTAGGGTTGCGAATGATGAATTGAGACCCCTGCAAGCCTTCCGTGTAATCGATCTCAGCGCCCATCAGATATTGCACGCTCATTGGGTCAACCAGCAGTGTGACGCCCTCGGTTACAACCTTGGTATCACCATCGTTCTCGTTTTCATCGAATGAAAAACCATATTGAAAGCCGGAACAGCCGCCACCCTGAACATAGACGCGAAGCATTAGATCCGGATTGCCTTCTTCCTCAATCAGTGCCGCGACCTTGGAGGCCGCTGATTTGGTGAAGATAATGTCATCGTTGATCGCTTCTGCAGTACTCATATCTTAATCCTGCCAAAAACGGGCTTGAGCAGTCTCGCCCGGTGAAAATTCAATAAAATAAAGTATGCTATTACCTACGAAATTAGTCAAGTATTAGCAGCAGAACTCTAGCTCTGCTCCACTGTAACCGTCTCTCCGTCATATGCGAGTCGCGCCGTATCACTCTCTTCGGCGTGAATGAGCTTTCCATTGACCTCCGCACCCATCTCCATCTCAAGCAAAGCGTAGGTCACGGTGCCCGTTATCCTCGCTTTTGGCGCCAGCTCGACCCGATGGGTGGCAACCACATCGCCTACCACCGTACCGTTTAACATAACGTTTGCCACCCGAACATTCCCTTCGACGGTCCCCTCTTCGCTCAAGGTCAGGGTGGCCCGCTCATCTTCAGCCTCCGAAATCACATTTCCCTTGATCAAACCATCAACATGCAGCCCGCCGGAGAAACGAACGCTGCCTTCGATGGCCGTCCCTTTGCCGACTACTGTGGTGATCTTAGGACTACGAAACCGCTTTTTTCTCAAACCCATTATTCATACCCTCTGGTGCCGACGCTTCAAGTAACTGGTGCCCAGTCGAATGCTTCCGTTGCCGGATCAAATTTCTTGCTATCAGGCTTAACCTCAATAATCAATTTCCCGGGCTTGAAGCCCTCCGGAATCTTCAGCTTGCCTTCCAAGTTCTGAAAGTACCGAAATCTCATTTTATGGCTCTTCCTCTTGTCTTCGGTTAGCTGCTCAAGCCCCACTAAAGCGGCCTGACCATCCTGCAACCCTTGCAGGGTGATATAGACCTTTCCCTTTGCCACCAAGCCGCTGTTAATAACCTGGCTGACCGTAAATACATAGCTGAAATCACCCTCTTCCATGCCAGGTGACAATTTAAATTTCTGGATGCGCAGACCTTTTTTATCTGAGCTGGTGGAAACAATACCGCGCAGAAACGCCAATTCCTCCTCCATCTTGAGCCGCTCATCCTGGAAACGCTTGACCTGCTCCTTGATTGCTCGGATTGCTTCCTGATCCATTTCCGAAGACTGCTTGGCCATCGTGAGTTGGCGTCGCAGCTCTGCGCGTTCCTCTTTGAGTGACTCGATCTTCCCCTGTACTGAGGGTTTAAAGACAACCAGCCCATCCTGCGGACCGGCGCCCCCCATCTGATAACCGTACCCACCCGTCACCAGCAGTATCAGCAACAGCAGCAAAATCCGCAACCAGGAAGGCGCCCACTCACTTTGAGTAACTATCTTGGGCCTGTGGTACTTCTGATTAATTCCCATGATGCCTCAGGGCAATAAGGCCACTTGTTCCAGCCCCATAGCCTCGGGCAGACCTAACATCAGATTCATATTCTGTACCGCCTGCCCGGCTGCCCCCTTGACCAGATTGTCGATGACCGAACTGATCACCACCACATCACCATCCAGGGGCCGATGCACCGCAATACGGCAACTGTTGACCCCCCGGACACTGCGAGTCTCCGGATGTGATCCAGCCGGCATGACATCCACAAAAGACTCATCCCGGTAACGCGCTTCGAACAGTTCCTGGAGATCGTCATCTGTCTGCTTCAGTTGAGCATAGAGTGTCGCCTCGATACCCCTGATCATCGGCACCAGATGTGGTACGAAGGTTAAGCCAACGTCAGATCCCGCCGCATGACTCAAAGTCTGACGAATTTCAGGCTGATGCCGATGGCCGGGAATCGCGTAGGCCTTGAAGCTCTCTCCCGCCTCACCCATCAGGGTTGCCACGCTGGCCTTGCGCCCTGCGCCACTGGCACCCGACTTGGTATCCGCAATCAGGCGATCCAACTTGATCAGACCCTTTTCCACCAGTGGCAGAAAACCCAATGCCACCGCCGTAGGATAACACCCGGGGTTTGCCACCAATCGCGCCTGCCTCACAGCATCCCGGTTTATCTCTGGCAGACCATAAACCGCCTCGTCCAGGTGTTCTGGACAGACATGCTGCATGCCATACCAGTGCTCCCAGACAGACTGGTCTTTGATCCGAAAATCAGCCGCCAGATCGACTACCCTGACGCCCGCATCCAGCAAGGCCGGCGCCTGCTGCATGGCAATGCCATTAGGTGTGGCAAAAAACACCAGATCACAACCAGTCAAGGTCGCCGTATCCGGTTTCACGAAGGGCAGATCGACATGCCCGCGCAGATTTGGGAAGAGATCCGCCACCGGACGGCCCGCTTCAGAACGGGAGGTTATGGCCACCAGCTCGCACTCCTTGTGCATCGCCAGCAAACGCAGCAACTCCACACCGGTATATCCTGTAGCGCCTACGATTCCGATCTTAACCATGTCTCACTACCCTGAACTCAATTATTAGGGAAAGCCCTTAATCATACGGATTGACTGAGAAAAGCGAAAGTGGAGACATGTGAACCCAGCCAAAATAACCGACTGGTATAAACCATATCACGTGTTTGACATGCCGCTTGTCAGCACAATTCAACGGGAATCTTCCACACCATAGAATGGTAAAAAAACGTAAACAAGGACTGGTAATTCGATGTCATCGCCCCCAGAGTATATGCAATGACATCAAGAAGGGTAAAACATGGAAACCATTGACACCCTGGCCCTGACACTGGGCGCTGGCTGGGCTGCAGGCATCAATCTATACGCTGCCGTCTTCATGTTGGGCTATCTCGGCGCCACGGGTAGTGTAGCCTTGCCACCTGGACTTGAGGTGCTGAGCGACCCGATGGTGATGGCCGCGGCGGGCATCATGTACTGTATTGAGTTTTTTGCCGACAAGACACCTGGAGTCGATACTGGCTGGGACACCATCCACACCTTTATCCGTATTCCGGCAGGCGCAGTGCTTGCGGCCGGAGCATCCAGCGGCCTGGGGGTTGGCGAAGCCGCTCAACTGGCGGCCGCCCTGGTGGGTGGCACCCTGGCGGCGGGCAGCCACCTAACCAAAACCGGCTCAAGGATTCTGATCAATACCTCGCCGGAACCGGTGACCAACTGGACCGCATCAGTGCTCGAAGATATTGCGGTGATCGGTGGCCTGTGGACCGCGCTCAACTATCCGGTTACCTTCATAATTCTACTGCTTCTCTTCTTGATCCTGGTTGTCTGGCTGTTACCCAAGATCTGGCGCGCCCTGCAACGCCTGTTCCGCAAACTGGGTGAGTTTTTCAGGGGCAGGAAAAACGAGCCCAATACCCCTGACAAAAGCCGAGGGGATATCCTGAAATCACTCTACGACGATGCCAATCGAAAGGAACCTTAGTACTCCATCAATACAACCTTGATGAAGTACTAAGGTTCCTCGTCACGCTGGGTAAAGGCGGGCGAACTCCTGTACCGTTCGCACCAGGCTGTCTTCGATGGAGACCCCGGAAAACCAGTTGCCGGTCAGCGCCAATGGCTGATCGCGCAAGGCTCCGTCAAGACCACTGACCCGCTCGGAGTGGCCCAAGCGGAGCGCCGGCAGGCGATTTTGGTATCTGGCGCTGTCCAGAATATCGCTCTCCTGCACACCCAGCACCTCCCGGATGCGCCTCATCTTGCCTGCATCATCCAATCTGCCGGGCCGAAAGTGGAAGGTAAAGGCACGATATCTGGGGTCCGGCGTCAGGTCACGGGAAACCACGGAATA
Source organism: Pseudomonadota bacterium (assembly GCA_039714735.1). Classification (GTDB taxonomy): domain Bacteria; phylum Pseudomonadota; class Gammaproteobacteria; order Chromatiales; family Chromatiaceae; genus JASJBU01. The sequence continues at coordinate 11,242 of JBDLIT010000064.1, read as the reverse complement.
GAAATCGTCATTCCGGCCAATGATACCGGCCAGCGGCTGCAACTCGAGCGTATCAGCCTTCAACAACACAGCAACACTCTCTATCTCTACCATCTGAATCTGCGATATGGGCTCGGCGAGCTGGGGTAGTGAGGATTGCAACAGCCTTGCCGCCACATCAGGAGGTATCGCCAGCGCCAACCTGGACGTCTCAATGGCTTGCCCAGATTCCGTAGACACACGATAGCCGTCCTCTGTTTGTTCGATCTGCGTCACCGGGCTGTCCACCCTAACCTCCAGCCCCGGCTGACTGACGATGCCATTAACAAAAGATTGCAGACCCTCAGGGCCGGTGTAGCTGCGTATGATCTCCTTGCGACGGGGCTTCTTCCTGAACATGGCATCTGCTGGAAAATCTGCAGCTGGCTGGCAGACCACCGCATCCAGGGCGGGACCCAGCACCCTCTGAAAGTTCCGTTTACCCATAATCTTGCCAAAATAATCACCTACTGAAGACCCCTCTTTCTTCGATAGGAGCAGGCGTGGGATCACACCCAGAAGCTCAAAATAGTTGAGTTGCGAGGGAATTGAAGTGAGCCCCTGATCGGTCTGTAGCCAATACCGCAGCTTTTCCTTGGCCTTGAGTGATGTCAGTTGACCCGTCTCTTCTATGATTTTCAGCAGGTTGCCATAACTGTTGTAACAGGTATGAGCACCCAACTCAGCCCAGAAAACGCCTTCATCCGTCTTGAACAGGTGAGTATGCAGACATCCACCCGGCTCATGAGCCGCCTCCAGAACAAGGGTTTTGATTCCACGCTGATTCGCAAGATGGGCAAAGCCCAGGCCGCTGATACCGGCGCCAACAACCACCAACTCAAATTTTGAACCATTCATTAGGATAAAAATCTCAAGATATCAATTCTGCAAAGAGTTTACTCGACATGCCATGGGCCAGAAAGAAAAAACCGCGCTATGGCAGGCCATAGCGCGGTTTTTCAGTGATTCAGAGCTGGATATCAGACAGACGCTGAACTCAATAGGTTGCTGTATCGTCGAGTATCTTTCAAAGAGTGGCTTTAGTTAAGCGTCTCGCAAGCAACCCTCCATGGTGACGCACCCAGCTCGGCCATCTGTTGTACAGGGACGTACGAATGCCGCGAGGGCACAACTGCATGGACGCAGGAGGTAGAGCAACGCATGGAGCAGTTGCCGAGGAAGCCCTAGAGCGACCTGGCTGGTTGTTCGGCATACTGCGAAGGTCCACTGGACAGGAATATCTTCGTAAGCTAGGTCTTACTTGCCATCCATGGCGCAACGATTGGGATATTTTTCACCCCCGGCCCAGCCATCTGCCGTACATGGATGTACAAATGCCGCGAGGGCAGGAGCCCTAGAGCGGCCTGGCTGGTCGTTCGGCAACTGCGAAGGTCCACTGGACCTTCGGTTTGCCTTACCCACAGCCCCCTCCTTGAGATGAACCGCAGGTACCACATCCACCACCTTCGACAGGCTGTAAGTTATTGAAAACAAAGCTGGCATTGCCGTCGCCACGATCCACGAAATCAATCTCGACGCCACGCAGGTGTTGCATGGTGCCATCATCCACGATCACTTTGAAGCCATCACACTCCAGAACGCCGTCGTTATCATTGATGGCATCGCTGAAGGTCATGCCAAAGCTGATACCACTGCAACCGCCTGGGGTCGCAAACACACGCACACCTTCGATATTGTCTTCCACCTGCTGAAACAGCTCACCCATTTTGCTCTGTGCAATTGAGGTCAAACTTAAATCAGTTTCGGTCAGGGCACTCAAACTCATCCCGATATCTCCTACAAAATTAAAATAATGGCGCGAATCCTAGCAAAATATCATATGAAACGCCACATAACCGATAAATACAGTAGGTTTTTATCGGGTATTTCAGCGATACGTTGGAAGCAACTACATGGCAAGCTGGTTGCGAGCCCGAAGTTCGTACAGATGACGCTCAGCATCCACCAGATGCTGACCCCAATGGAGATGGTAACCCTTGTGCCAGCCTTCTACCGCCCTTTCAGGTTCTCCATCGATGACTTTAAGTCCATATTTCAGTTCACAGTAGATATCGGTCAGGTCATCCGCCAGACTGCCACTCATGCTCTGCTCATCATCGGCCACATCGAACTCCATCCAGTAACTATCACGATCACCCAGCATATTGCGTAACTGGCTGTAGAGTTCGAAACGAGCATCGAGATCTGCTGACAGGTGGTGGCCGTGCTCCGGTTCCGGCAGATTCAGGGCGGCAACAGCAGCATGTAATCTCGGCAATAGATTAGCCACCGCATGCAGCCAATTGGTGTCCCCCTCATTGAGGCAGTCGACCAACTCACAGAAGTGGGCAGCTAGGGTTTTCAATTCATGAACTTGCGGACTCATGGAATCCCCCTGTTTTTTTTTAACATTAAAGTACCTCTTTGGGTCAGCCCTCCTAATCCATGAAGCAGCCTGTAATACCCGTGTTCCACATATATAGTCGAATGGTTGTGTAATATTTTAGCAGTCAGATTTGACAATCCTAGGTAAAGCCTTCAATCAAAGGACAAATGCCGATAAAAAATACCAAACACCTCAACCGCCTACAATTGACAGAATCCCTAATACAGTTGCCTGGAGCCACCCAAGCGCTGGTTCGGAGATTGGGGAATGATCAAAAGGAGGTTACACTCCCCGGCATGCACACACCCCCCCATACTTTACCCATGGTGCTGGCCATTGGCGGCCATGACCCTGGCGGCGGCGCGGGTATTCAGGCAGACATCGAAAGCATTACCGCCAACGGCTGCCACCCAGCGACCGTGATTACCTGCCTGACTGTTCAGGACAGTTGCAATCTCAGCTCACTGCATCCGCTCAAGCCAGCACAGATGATTGCCCAGGCAGAGGCCGTACTGGCCGATTGCAGGGTCGACGCCATCAAGATCGGTCTGATAGGTGATCCTCTGCTCGCACAGGCTCTGGCATCACTGCTGAAGAAACATCAGGGCATCCCGGTGGTTTTTGATCCCGTATTAGCGACGGGGGGAGGCAACGACCTTGCCAGCGACCGTCTGCTGGAGATCATCCGTAACGAATTGTTGCCGTATTGCAGCCTGATCACACCAAACAGTCCAGAGGCGCGCCGACTGTGCGGGGCTGACCTGCCATTGGATGAATGCGCCCGAACACTGCTGGCCGGTGGGGTAAAATCCGTGTTGATAACCGGGTCTCATGAACAGACGTCCACTGTCAGCAACCGGCTGTATGACGATAGCGGCCTGCTTGATGAGTCTCACTGGGAGCGCCTGCCAGGGGAATACCATGGCTCAGGCTGCACCCTGGCCGCAGCCATCACTGCCGGTGTGGCCCGCGGATGCTCTCTGCTCGAAGCAGTGCGGCAGGGTCAGTCCTATAGCTGGGAGAGCCTCAAACAGGGTTTTCGTAATGGCCGTTGTCAATCCCTGCCCAATCGACTCTACAAACTGGGCCGAACCCCCGGATGAACAGAAAAGATCAACTTCAAGGACTGTATGCCATTACCGACAGGGGGCTTGCCGCTGACCGGGACCTGACGGAACAGGTAACTGCGGCATTACAGGGTGGCGTGCGCATCATCCAGTACCGGGACAAGGGTAGCGACCGGCAACGCAGGCTCAATGAAGCCACTCAGCTACTCGGACTCACGCAACAACATCATGCCTTGCTGATTATCAACGACGATGTCGAGCTGGCCAGTGAGAGTGGCGCCGATGGCGTGCACCTGGGCAAACATGACTCAGACCTTGAACAAGCCAGGCATCGGCTCGGGCCGGATGCCATCATCGGCATCTCCTGTTACAACCGGCTGGATCTGGCGCAGCAGGCACAGCAGGCCGGCGCAGACTATGTGGCCTTCGGCCGCTTCTTTCCCTCTCAGACAAAACCGCAGGCGATCCAGGCCACCCCTGAGTTGCTGCATCGGGCCAGACTGGAGCTGAATCTGCCCCTGGTTGCCATCGGCGGCATAACCCCGGAAAATGGCGCCCCACTGATATCAGCAGGCGCCGACATGCTGGCGGTCATCCACGCTGTGTTTGGCCAGCCCGACATACGTCAAGCCTGTGAACAATTTAGACCCATTTTTGCTCCCGGAGGATAACCGAATATGAGCCGCTCCCATGACCTCTTCACCCATGCCCAACAACATATCCCCGGCGGAGTGAACTCACCGGTGCGGGCCTTCCGGGGCGTCGGCGGCGATCCTGTGTTCATCGATTCGGCCAGCGGCGCTTACATCTTCGACCCGGATGGCAACCGCTACATTGACTATGTGGGCTCCTGGGGACCCATGATCCTCGGCCATGCCCATCCGGAAGTGATCGAAGCGGTGAGTTCGGTTATCCACAAGGGTCTGAGTTTTGGCGCTCCCACCGAGTTGGAAAGCCAGATGGCCGACAAGGTCTGCGAACTGGTTCCGAGCATGGACCTGGTGCGCATGGTCTCCTCCGGCACCGAAGCAACCATGTCTGCAATCCGCCTGGCCCGCGGCTTTACCGGACGGGACAAGATCGTCAAGTTCGAGGGTTGCTACCACGGCCACTCCGACTCCCTGCTGGTCAAGGCGGGTTCCGGCATGCTCACCCTGGGCGAGCCCTCCTCCCCTGGCGTACCGGCATCCCTGGCGGAGCACACCATCACCCTCAACTATAACGACAGTGAGCAGGTGAAGGAGACCTTCAGCCAGATTGGTGGGCAAATCGCCTGCATCATCGTTGAGCCTGTGGCAGGCAATATGAACTGCATCCCACCACTGCCCGGTTTTTTGCAGACCCTGCGCGAGGTCTGCGACCGGAGCGGTACTGTTTTGATCTTCGACGAGGTGATGACTGGTTTCCGTGTCGCACTCGGCGGCGTGCAGGGTCTATACGGGGTGAAACCCGACCTTACCACCCTGGGCAAGGTGATCGGCGGCGGCATGCCGGTGGGGGCCTTCGGCGGCAAACGCGAGATCATGCGGAAGATCTCCCCCCTGGGACCTGTCTACCAGGCCGGCACCCTCTCCGGCAACCCGGTGGCCATGACCGCTGGCCTGAAGACCCTGGAGTTGATCTCGGCCCCCGGCTTCTTCGACAACCTTTCGGCCAAGGTGGAGACCCTGGTCACAGGCATTCTGGAGAAGGCCAGTGCAGCAGGCATCCCAATGGCGAAAAACCATGTCGGCGGCATGTTCGGCCTGTTCTTCACCGAGGCCTACAAGGTCAGCGATTTCGCTGGCGCCACCGCTTGTAACCAGGAACGATTCAAGCAGTTCTTCCATGCCATGTTGCAGCGCAGGGTCTATCTCGCCCCATCTTCCTATGAAGCGGGCTTTGTCTCCGCCGCCCATACGGATGAGGATATCCAAGCGACCATCGATGCGGCAGCCGGGGCTTTCGAGACCCTGCAATGATCCATCAGACCCACATACCCAGTCTTGTATTCGCCTTGGCTGCAGTGACCCTAAACACAACAGGAACACTGAACAGCAGTCCCTAGTCCTTCACCCCATCCTTGCTTGTCCAGGGAGGGACAAAAGTCTCGGAAGGCACGACTGCACGGATGCAGGAGGTAGAGCAACGCATGGAGCAGTTGCCGAGGAAGCCGGGAGAAACCAGCCTTCCCCCTCGAGGGGGAAGGAGCTTGGAGCCTTACCGCATCTTGTTCTCACTCGACCACTTCCGTTAATCTCCCAGCATGGCCGATCTCTTCAATCAACTGCTGGACTGGGTCTCGAACAACACCCTATGGGCCGGAGTCGCGGTCTTTTTCGTGGCCTTTTCAGAGTCTGTGGCAATTCTCGGGTTGCTGGTGCCTGGGGTGGTCCTGATGTTCGGCTTCGGCGCCCTGATTGCCACCGGCGCACTGGAATTCTGGCCCGTGTTCTGCTGGGCAGTCGCGGGAGCCGTGGCGGGTGACGGCCTGAGTTTCTGGTTTGGGCGTCATTTTCAACATCAGCTGCGGGAATTCTGGCCGTTCAGCAGACACCCCAAGACACTCCAGCGAGGGATCGATTTCTTTCAACGCTATGGAGGCAAGAGTGTCGCCATCGGCCGATTTTTCGGCCCGGTGCGTGCCGTCATTCCATTGGTCGCCGGCATGCTGGATATGCCTGCCTGGCGTTTTGCAATCGCCAATCTGCTCTCTGCACTGGTCTGGGCCCCCGCCTATCTACTGCCTGGAGTGGTCTTGGGGGCATCCCTGGAGCTGGCGTCGGAAGTAGCCTTCCGGCTGGTTCTGCTTCTACTACTGTTACTGTTCACAATCTGGCTGGTCCTTCACGCGGCACGAGGCTTTTACCGGCTAACCCATCCCCACACCACCCAAATCGTCCAAGCACTATCCCGTTGGGGTGGAAATCACCGCGGCTTTCAGGAAATCGCCCAGGCCCTGGGCAACCCGGCACATCCGGAGATCAAAGGGCTGACACAATTGGCCAGCCTGTTGATCTTTTCCACCGCTCTGTTTGCCCTGCTGGCGGGTCTCCTGCCCAGTCATCCAACGTTTGCCATCGACAGCATGCTGTATAACGCACTGCAGAGTCTGCGCTCACCCTGGTCAGATGAACTGATGGTCCATTTCACGCGCTTGGGCGATCTCTCTGTGATTCTGATTTTCTCGATATCGGTATCAGTCGTTCTGCTGCTGCGGGGTGATTGGAGAACGGTCGGATACTGGCTTGCGGCAACCCTGTTTGGATTGCTGGCGCCGATCGCGCTGAAATATGGCCTGCGCATTCCCCGTCCCGATTCGGGTGTCGAGCATCTCGGACCCTGGTCATTTCCCAGCGCTCATGTGCTGCGCGCACTGACTGTGTATGGCTTCTTCTCGGTGATGATTGCCCGTTCCATCCTGCGTGACTGGCGCTGGCTTACCTATGGCTTCGTGGCCGTTGCAGTTGCCGCCATCTCACTCTCGAGACTCTATCTTGGGGTCCACTGGCTGACGGATATTGCCGGAAGCCTGCTGCTTGGGCTGGCCTGGATCTCCGCTTTGGGCATTGCTTACCATCGACATACTCAACCCGCCACCCATCCTTTGCAGCTCACTCTCGGCGTTACCGCCGTACTCCTGGTCACCCTGGCCAGTGACGCCTGGCTAAATCAGAGCGAGGCGGTAAAACGTTTTCAACCCACGCCTCCGAGCGTTCTGGTCCCCGAGCAACTTTGGATGTCCGGGCAGACCGGGCTTCCCAGTTATCGGCACGATGTCCGGGGACGCCTCAACCATCCACTGGATGTTCAGTTTGCCGGGGATCTGGAACAGCTCACCAACCACCTGCAAAAGAGCAACTGGCGACCTGCGGAACGATTGAGCTGGGCCAATCTGCTGCGCCTGCTCTCACCTTCATTGAATCTGCAGGAATTGCCCGTTCTGCCTCAGGTGCATGACGGACGCCATGAAACCCTGATCCTGGAAAAACACCTCCCCAAGGAGGGGCGAATGGTACTGAGGATCTGGAGCACCGCATACCGTCTGAATGGCTCCCTCCTGCCACTCTGGCTGGGGAATGTCTCCAAGCAGCGCAAAGTGGTGTCAATGAACATTCTCAGTTATCCGGCAACCCAGACTGAATTTGAGGCCCCCTTATCCACCTTGCGCAATGACCTTGTGGCGGCTGGAGTGACTCCGCTGAATTCCGCTGACAGACCTCTGTTGATCATGTATTGATCACAAATGGAACGATCAACATCCACACAAGCCCGGCGCGGTGCTTGCCGCAAAACATGCAAGCGGCGTGACGGGCGGTCCACAAGCAAGATCCAAGGCTTTAACACGGGTTGCTCACGATGTAACACCCCTATATTGACACAAGATAACAACAACTATAAACTTGATTAAACTTGATTTCTGTCATTACACAATTATAATATTCACATGCAGAAGGTCATTAACACTGAGGCACTTCGCGAGGCCCTCAGCAATCGCGGATTGACCCAAAAACAGCTGGCCGAAACTCTAGGTGTATCCTCACAGGCCGTTACGAACTGGCTGAAGCAAAAGGACTTCCCTCGTCCTGCCAAGCTGCTTAAACTCACAACGACACTTCACTTAACTTTTGATGAATTGGTAAAAACCTCCAACGGAGACCAGCCGATTGTTGCCTTCCGAAAAAAAGGTGGGGCAAAAACCACTAGCGCCCATATAGCCAAGGCACATGGTATAGGGATGTTACTGAAACCCTTGGTGCCTTACCTGCCTGAGTTACAGGCCTTGCGAACCTTAATCACATCACCAACCACCGAGCATCACAAACTCCAAGTGATTGTTGCACAGACCCGTGATCAATTGGGTATAGGTGAACGTGCAGTATTGGAATACGAACATCTGATCGGCGAATTCAAAAACGCTGGCGCCATACTTGTGCCTGTACTCTGGGGTGAGAAGAAGGTCCATGAAAACGCACTACATATTCGTCTGCCACAGGAAGATGTCACATTCATCTTTCTCAATCTCGACACCCGGCTTGAGGACTTCAAATTCTGGCTGGCTCATGAGCTTGCGCACGTCTATACACCAGAGTTAGCGGGTTCAGATGATGGCGAAGACTTTGCAGATGCCTTCGCGGGCGCTCTATTGTTTCCAAGGGCTTGCGTCGAAATCGCTTACCGTGACGCACTTAAACAAAAACACAATGATGATGTCATCCGCATACTCCAAGAGCATGCGCATAGACACATGATTTCACTGAACACGGTCTATCAACAGCTAAAGCAATATGCCAAAGCCGAAGGGCTACCAACACTCTCAGTTGGAGAGCAGAGTATCCACGCAGTAAGAAATAGCGTTCGCGGCCAATTGATCAGCGATGCACTGTTTGATCCTACGCCACCGGCACCGGATCATTACATTGCTGCCAGTGCGCATGTATTTCAGTCAGACTTTTTCAATGCCCTTAAACGCATGCTTCACGAAAAGCACACAGGCTCGTCGTACATTCAACAGGTACTAGATTCAACCGTCCATGATGCGAAGGCCATATACGAGGAACTTCGCCATTGATATTAGCGCTGCTGGATACCAATGCCTATCTGCGGTTGGCCAAGCGTATCAAGCCACTCCTCGGTGTAAAATTCGCACAAAAGGACTATGTACTAACTGTACTCAAAGATGTTGAAAATGAAGTTCAACGTAGTGCACGTTTACAATTCCTCTATCCCTGGTTTGACAATAATGCTCTGGAACAAGAACGACTGGCAAAGCAGGTAAGGCTAAGTAAAGACGAAAAAGCACAAATCCAGGCCGCCACTAGCGTACTACGCGCTTACGTCTTAGAGAATGCCGATAGCTACACTTCTCATGGTCGCTCTCCCCCCTCACAGACAGACTGTTTTTGCTTAGCCTTCGGTCAAATTCGACCTGCTATCGTCGTAACAGATGACCTAGGCATGCATCAACTTGCAAATGATTTCGACATGACTGTCTGGCATGGACATGAATTATTGAAGAAGATGTTGAGCGCCAAATTGATCAATAATGAATTGGTCAGAGAAATCTATGATGCCCTCGAACTGAACGATGACCTACCGCGTTCATGGCGCGAAATTAAACATACTGCTTTCAAGAAAATCTTCGGACCCAAAACAAAACCATAACATGCAATATCAACCATCCTCTACAACAGAAAAGTCTCGAGTAGGATAGCTCAAGCTACATCTTATTTACTCCACTGCTTCAGCAACCACCCAAATCCGTTTCAGGGGTAACTCTGTTCTGATTTCTTCATCCAACTTGTCATAGTGTGCAAGTACCTGGTCGATTAGATCCCCCTGATCCCAAAGGCGTACCCTGAAAAACTGGGTCGCTTCTTCCTTATCGATACTGGACTTGAATCCACCCCAGGAAACCAGCAATCCATGACTAGCCTGGACGTTTTGCATAACACCGATCAGTTGATCAAGTGTCGGGCGGTCTAATGCAGAATCCCCTGATTTCACCTGAACACATATACGAGGTTCGCCAAATCCCATAGGACCTGGCGCCGCCAGTATATCAATGCCCTTATCTGGTCCTTCCGGGCTCAGATAGGTTGTATAGCCTTGCGCTCGCAATACAGCATCAACCAGTCGCTCCATTCCATGCCCTTTGTATTTGGCAATAATAAGTTTGGCAAGCTGATCACGGGCAGCCTGCGCCAAATCCTCCAGACCCACGCTGTTATCCGCAACTTCCTCGTCCGACTTTTTTAATACACTGGGAACCGCGACTGATGGCTTCCAATCATTTTTCGCCATCTTGTGAACCCTTTGCTCCGCATCGTTGCGGCTCACTTGGCAGACGGTCATGAACGCGCCAAAGGAATAGAGCAAATCCTGATCGAAATTGGAACGGGGAACATCCTGAACAATCCACTCCACATCACAGTAATGGAAAAACGGATCGTCGCCAGCCGGATTGAAGGTGTACTCCCCCTTCACCTTCGCCACATGGATAGCTGGTTTCTGTTTGCTGGGAAGCACAACCCAATCGCCGGGCTTGATCCCCTTGCTGAATCCCCAGATTTGGCCAAGATTGTTGGTAATCCGGCCCTTCGGTGCGTCCGGATAAACCTTCTCCAACAAGGCGCGTAGCTGGCCGCGGTTCTTCAACGCGGCAAGATCGTGCGAGAGACCACCCCAGGTGAGATAGATTCGGTTTTCTTCCAGGAATTTCTTTTCGTATTCGCCGTGGGCGCCGGCGCGGACTAACCATAATGCCATTTGTTTTACCCCTATCGAAAACTCATCAACGTGTGGAGAAGAAAATAGCATTGCTTCACCACTTCATGATTCTCGTCAATTGGCTCCAACTGGCCATGAACCAACTGGCAACGGACTTGATAGATGATCTCAAGCAAACCATTAAACAAAGCCGATTTGTCGTCCGTCAGCTTGAGCGTATCACTGATTGAATATCGGAACCTTGCGAGTATACCCATAGCGACAGCGCATGACATTCTCGTTCAACTCCCTGTCTGGACCTAGACATTCTTCCAGTGGGTACCCATACAGAAGAGATACCCAGCATGGCATAGGCAACCGATGCTCGACGATCCTTACCATGTTTTAGGGCGATACCTGCCAGGTGTGCCTTCTTTGCTTCCCTGTCGGTTCTGGATTGATGTTTCAGATTCTCCCAGGCGGCGCGATAGTTTGCACTGGGCAACCCTGTACTTAGCTGGTTCGAGAGATCATCCTGGAGGGTACGGAGCTGGGATACACCTGTTGGCCTTCCTTTGGGAAA
>JBDLIT010000063.1:0-22071 GCA_039714735.1 Pseudomonadota bacterium | reverse complement strand
GCAGGGGGTGCACAGCAATTATGAAATCGATCTGTTTGCCAATCTGATCAAGGCCGCCGCCGGGATTACCGGCTGCAGCAATCTGCAAGAGAAGTCTCTGCGAGTGATTGCAGACCATATTCGTTCCTGTGCTTTTCTGATCGTGGATGGGGTTATGCCTTCCAATGAAGGGCGTGGCTATGTGCTGCGGCGTATCATCCGGCGGGCAATCCGGCATGGCTACATGCTCGGCATGAAAGAAGCCTTCTTTTATCGTTTGGTTGAAAGCCTTTGCCAGGAGATGGGCGGGGCCTATCCGGAGTTGCTGAAGGCCCAGGCTCAGGTGGAGCGGGTGCTGCGTCTGGAAGAGGAGCGTTTCGCCGAAACCCTGGAACAGGGCATGAAGATCCTCGACGAGGCCATTGCGGCTCTTGACGGAAAAGAGATACCTGGGGAAACCTTGTTCAAGCTCTACGATACCTATGGTTTCCCCGTCGACCTGACGGCGGATATCGCCCGTGAGCGGGAGCTGGAGGTCGACAATGCCGGTTTTGAAAAAGCCATGGCGGCGCAGCGCGATCGCGCCCGCGCAGCAAGTCAGTTCGGGTCAAGTCAGGTCGTCAGTCTGGACGTCGAGGGTGTAACTGAGTTTACCGGCTACGACCATCTGGAGGGCGAGTCCAGCGTGCTTGCGCTCTACCTGGAGGGTAAAGCGGTAGATCAGCTTGAGACGGGTGATACCGCTATGGTTATTCTCGATCGCACACCCTTCTACGCCGAGTCGGGGGGGCAGGCAGGCGACATGGGTGTGCTGGAGGGGGACGGTATCCTGTTTGAGGTCGACGATACCCGTAAACAGGGTGGTGATGTCTTTGGCCATATCGGCAAGCTCGAGGAGGGTCTGCTGAAGGTGGGTGACCGGATCAATGCCCAGGTAAATGGCTTTACCCGCCAGGCCACGGCGCTCAACCACTCCGCCACTCATTTGCTGCATGCGGCGCTGCGTCAGCTATTGGGTGAGCATGTGGCGCAGAAGGGTTCCCTGGTGGATGCGGATCGACTGCGGTTTGATTTCTCGCATTTCGAGCCTATCAGCCGTGAACGGCTGCAGGAGATTGAACAGCTGGTGAATGAGCAGATTCGCCGCAACCATCCCGTCGAGACCCGGATTATGGACCTGGAACAGGCGAAGAACTCGGGCGCCATGGCCCTGTTTGGTGAAAAATATGCCGACGATGTCAGGGTTTTAAGTATGGGAGACTTCTCCACTGAGCTTTGTGGCGGCACCCATGTACAGGCAGTCGGGGATATCGGTCTGTGTAAGATCACGGCAGAGACCGGTATTGCCGCCGGCGTGCGGCGTCTTGAGGCGGTCACCGGTCAACGCGCCATCGAGTGGATGGAGGCGGATGAAGAACGGGTGCAGCGGGTCGCCGAACTGATCAAGTCCGGCCGCGATGAGATCGAGGATAAGCTCGTACAACTGCTGGATCGAAATCGTAAGCTGGAGAAGGAGCTCGAACAGTTGAAGGCCAAGCTGGCCAGCGCGGCGGGTAGTGATCTGGCATCCGGTGCGAAGAGTATCGGTACGGTGCAGGTGTTGGCAGCCAATCTGGAAGGCGCCGATCCAAAATCTCTGCGTGATACGATGGACCAGCTGAAAAACAAATTGGGTTCGGCGGTGATTGTGCTGGCAGCGGTCAGTGGTGACAAGGTCTCCCTGGTGGCGGGTGTGACCAAGGATCTGACAGATCGGATGAAGGCGGGTGATCTGGTGAAGCTGGTGGCCGAAAAGGTCGGTGGCAAAGGCGGTGGGCGACCCGATATGGCCATGGCGGGTGGTAATAATCCGGCAGCCCTCGGCGATGCGCTGGCCTTGGTGGAACCCTGGGTATCAGAGAAGCTGAGCGGTTAAGAATCCTTTCAAAGTCCTTAATTAAATAATGATGGTTTAATCCAGGTGCGAATTAGTGTTTAATTGCGCCTTTTAAAGCCGCTGGCTTACCTTAGACATTCAAATTTACCGATAAACCGAATAAAAAATGGCCCTCATCGTCCAGAAATATGGCGGAACTTCCGTCGGCACCACCGAGCGCATCATGGCAGTGGCCGAGAAGGTCAAGGCCAGGCAAGCGAGCGGCGATCAGATTGTGGTCGTGGTCTCCGCCATGTCGGGTGAGACCAACCGGCTGATAGCTCTGGCGAGTCAGATCAATGATGCTCCATCGCCCCGTGAGATGGATGTACTGGTCTCCACTGGTGAGCAGGTCACGATCGCTCTGCTCAGCCTTGCGTTGCAGAAATTAGGCTGCAAGGCCCGATCCTACACGGGGGGGCAGGTCCACATCCTCACAGACAGCGCGCATAGTAAGGCGCGCATCCAGGACATCGATGGCGCCCGGGTCAAGGCGGATCTGGATGCTGGTCGGGTCGTGGTAGTGGCCGGCTTTCAGGGAGTGGATGAGCATGGCAATATCACCACCCTTGGGCGTGGTGGATCGGATACCACTGCCGTGGCCATGGCTGCTGCACTGAAGGCGGATGAGTGTCAGATCTATACCGACGTGGATGGCGTCTACACGACCGATCCGCGGGTTGAACCCAGGGCCCGCCGGTTGGATCAGATAACATTTGAAGAGATGCTGGAGATGGCCAGCCTCGGATCCAAGGTGCTGCAGATTCGAGCTGTCGAATTTGCCGGCAAATACAATGTACCCCTACGGGTTCTTTCCAGCTTTGAAGAGGGCGAAGGCACCCTGATTACCTTTGAGGAAGAGAGCGTGGAACAGGCAAAGATTTCAGGTATCGCATTCAGTCGTGACGAGGCAAAACTCAGTATTCTGGGAGTACCGGATCAGCCGGGGGTAGCGCACAAGATTCTGAAGGCGATCGCGGACCAGAATATCGAAGTCGATATGATCGTACAGAATATCGCGGCTGATGAGGCGACCACCGATTTCTCCTTCACCGTTCACAGAAACGACTTCAACAAAGCCGTGAACATCCTGCAACAGACCTCCCAAGAACTGGGTGCAAGAGATGTCATGAGCGATGACGCGATCGTTAAGCTATCTCTGGTCGGTGTTGGAATGCGTTCCCATGCGGGTATTGCCAGTAAAATGTTTGAAACCCTGGCAAATGAAGGGATAAATATTCGGATGATTTCAACCTCAGAAATCAAGATATCTGTTGTTGTTGATGAAAAGTATCTGGAATTGGGGGTTCGAGCGCTACACCAGGCTTTCGAACTCAGCGAAGGTCAATCAGCGCAGGAATAAAAATACTTATTTGTAATTTAAGGAATAAAACCACATCCTTGGGAATTATGACCGCTTTGTTACAGTCCAATCTATTGCTAAGATAGGCTTACCAGTCCCGTGAATTCTAACGGAGGCTTGGTTGGCATTGTTCGGGAACTAAAGAGTGTTCAGAAGTACCTGAACAAATAACATAAAAGGAAATTCAGGGAGACTGAAGATGTTGATATTGACCCGCCGTGTTGGCGAAACATTGATGATTGGTGACGAAGTAACGGTCACCGTGCTAGGTGTGAAAGGAAATCAGGTGCGTATAGGCGTTAATGCACCACGCGATATAACAGTGCACCGAGAGGAGATCTACGAACGCATCAAAAGAGAGCAGGCAGAACAGCAGGAGTAAGTGGCTGAGTAGCTCTATTTTCAGAAACTGAAGGTCACTGACTTTCAGATAAAAACTTTGCTAAGGATGGCAAAGTTTTTTTGTTTGCAGGGAAATAAATCTGTACAATTCGGACCTCGTTCGGGGACGGCATAGCTTGAAGCTCCCGATTGAACTAGGAGAGATGGCCGAGCGGCTGAAGGCGCTCCCCTGCTAAGGGAGTATGGGGTTAATAGCTCCATCGAGGGTTCGAATCCCTCTCTCTCCGCCATCTAACTAAAATACGGCAGATGGCCGGTTTTAATTGACAAACGAGCATAGAATACTCAAAATTCGCGCTCCACAAAAACGCGCCCGTAGCTCAGCTGGATAGAGTACCTGGCTACGAACTAGGGGGTCGGAGGTTCGAATCCTTCCGGGCGCGCCATTTTAGAAGATAAATCAACCGGTTAGAGGATCTCTTTTAGCCGGTTTTTTTATGCCTGTCCAATAGCGCGAAAAAAGATGCCTTTATTGGACAAGTGCTGTCATTATGCTCTTTTATTACTTATGACGAAATCCTGTGCAAGTAGCTAAAGGGGATTGAAAAAGCTCGTGGCCGAATGGTCCTTGCGCACGGTTGTTGAGTTCAAACGTCTGGGCGTCCGAGATCGGCAAACAGCGATTCCATACCCCGTAGCCCTACAAATTTCAGCATCTGGTCGTGTGTACTGAGACCGATGTGTTTTCCATCAATTTACCGATTACGTCGCGATCGATTTAAGCTAGAGTCTCGAGACATATTGTACCGGAAAACCTTGGCAATCCTCTGGTAGTAGGGTTCGCATGAAATGAATAAACAGCAAATCGCCACACAAAAACTTAGCTGGGAGTTATTCAAGAATGGTCTTAACCTCTTCTTCTCGATATCCCATTGAGCGATAGCCAATACGCCGTTTTTCAAACATTTTTGCGAGCATGGGCACCTTGCCGTCAACATAGTCGACGAGACGTACTTCACGTTTACCAGGGTGCAATCGGTGAAGCCGCCCAGCATATTGGACGAGCGTTCCTTTCCAGGACACTGGCAGAGCAAGGAACAGGGTATCCAGCCGTGCATCGTCGAATCCTTCTCCGATGTACCTGCCGGTCGCCAGAATGAGTCGCTCTTCATCATCAGGAATAGAAGCGAGCTGCTCTTCGACTTCACGCCGCTCTTTCATAGAGCGGCCTCCCCTCAGAATGATGATGTGCCGGACAAATCCCTTCAGTCGATCGTGCAGTTTCTCGAGATGTTGTTTGCGTTCTGTTAACAGGATGGGTGATCGGCCTTCCTCCATGGCCGTGAGCACATCATCGATGATGTGTTCGTTACGTTTTTCATCGGCGACCAGCAGGCCGTAGAGTTCCTGGATGGTTATGTCGGGTGCTTGTCCTGGAGCATCAAAGCCGGTGTCTCGAACAACAAGTCGATGATCGAAAGGCGCTTTGGTTTTCGGGAGGGTGGTCTTAGCCATGGACTGTCCTCAATGTCGCCTTCTCCCGTATCGACTATCTGAAGACCAATCACCTGGCCACGTGTCTAGGCCTCCATGGCGATGCTTTCGACCTTCTCCGCTGGAATTGGGACGAGCGACGCCAGAAAGCGCCACTGATCTGGAAAAGGCTCCAACGAATCGTCCAGGAACACGGTATTGCCTTCCTGCCTGGGATGATACTGGAGTGGCAGCGCGATCAGATTACCGAAGCCACCGTTGGGCAGAGTGTCCTGGTTTGGGAAGAGCCGGTCATAGGAGGCCATACTGAGCTGGTGTCGCCACCCCATGGTTTCCGTAATGAGATAGCTGCCCATCTTCCTTGCCGTCGTGGCGGAAACCGGGCTGCTGAAGAAGAACCAGACGTGTGCACCATTGCCAGAGCGAGACCGCTCGATGGCATACGGAACGCCGACATGCCGACAGGTTTCCGTAAAAGCCAGAACGTCTTCTTGCCAAGCCTCTTTGTCAAAATCGGCAGCGAGAAACCAGCATGTCTCATCCGTTAGCGCAGGCAGGCGAGTAGCCTTTCTTGCCAGTTTTTTGGTTCTGCCATAGCTTTGGAAACACATCATCTCGACCGGGAAAGAGATGGAGAAAAAGAGCAACCTTTTCCGATGGTGTCAGGGTTGTAGCAGTGGCAATGGGGAGGTCGGAAGGGATGCTTGGGCGAATCGAAGTTTGATCGTCAATCTTTACGAGACGTTCTCTCAATGACTGGAGCGTTGCTTCGGCTTCATCTTGTTGTTGTTTTAGTCTGGCAAGTTGCTTTTCGACTTCGGCAATTTCCAAAAGGATGCTTTCGCGATCAGAGGTCTCCATAGTCAGGTCAGGTACTCAGCGGATTGGTCCACTGCGCATCAGATTCCAAGTGCCTTAGTAAACTGCCGTGCGGTGACTATGCGTGTGCCGCCGATTGCACCTAGCGCCAGTAAGTCTTCTTTGTCCCCTGTTACGAGATATTGCGCCTGACTCACTTCTGCCATGGCGAGTACAGGGTTATCGTCGGGATCAGGAGATAATTCCAATGTTGGCAATGTTTCGAGGACTGTTGCCTGGTGTCTCAGGCCATTGACCAAGTTGCCAGCCTCCGCTGGTTTGAGGAAACGGCGCAACTTTGGGTATCGGGAAACACGGCGAAATTCGTCGAGCTGCCACTCGGAAGTGACCAACTCAAAGCGCTTTTTACGCCAAGCTTGATAGATCAACGCTGGCGGAGTATCCGAGGTGATAAGCGCGGCGATTAAAATTCCGGTATCCAGCACGATCCGCATTGAGATTATTCACCAGCCAGGGCTTCATCGATTGCCTCTAGGATTTGATTCTGATCATGTGGTCGATTACGTTCTTTGACGCCATCAACGGTAAGTTCGAATAGACGGGATTGAACGGCTTCTTCTACAAAGCGTGAGATATCACCTTTCTTGGTTCCTCTCTGCGCTAGAAAGGAACGCAAAGCCCGGTCAGTTTCTTCGGGTATGACAATGGACCAGCGGACGTTGCTCATAGCTCTTCCTGTCTAGAATTAGGTGTTTGTGAGTATATATGTTTATGTGCATAAAAGCGCGTTTCGTTGTATGAAGGTCAGTATTCAGGCTAAGAACTTTTCGGGGTATTTGGACTGAAATTTGACAGCTTTCTGTCAGAATTAATCGATAACTATGAGAAATATATGGGAAGTTAGAAGGTTCTAACTTCCCGGTATACTTGATGCCCGTGCAGTCAAAAAACTCATCCGTATTGCGATATCAACATCTTACCATCTATTGCCTGTGTCACAATGCCTTTGTATCTTGCCTTAAATGAGGTTTAGAATTGGATGATAAATTCGCGGTAACGATGGGGAATCTTAATGGATTGGGCACGCATACTGGCCTATATCACTGGGACAGTAGACCAGGAACTCCTTTTGCGTAATGAGTATCTTACTGCCGAAAACCGGATCCTCAAGGCTCAACTCAAGACCCCACTACGGCTCACTGATGCGGAGCGGATGACACTCGCTGAAATCGCGCATCGCCTTGGCCGTAAAGCCCTTGAGGATATCGCTAATGTTGTGAAGCCTGACACCCTCCTGGGCTGGTACCGGAGGTTGATTGCACGTAAGTTCGATGGGTCCAAGTCGCGCCGATACCCGGGCCGCCCCAGGGTTGATAATGAAATGGAACAATGGGTAGTGCGCATGGCCAAAGAAAATTCGGATTGGGGCTACGATCGGATTGTGGGCGCCATGGCATTCTACCTGCGCCTGAGCGGAAGCGTACGACAACGTGGGCAGACTTCATTCGAGCCCACATGGCTTTCCTTGCAGGGACTGACTTTTTCTCGGTGGAGGTACTGACGCTGCGTGGATTGGTCACCTACTATGTGCTGTTCTTTATCCATCTCGACAGTCGCAAAGTGGAGGTGTCCGGTATTACACCGCATCCGAATGAGCGATGGATGAAACAAGTCGCCAGAAATGTGACTATGGACGAATGGGGTTTTTTGAATGACTGCCGGTATCTCATTCATGACCGTGACACGAAGTACTGTCAGTCATTTCGGGATATTATCGAATCCTGTGATGTGAAAACGCTGCCGCTTCCTGTTCGGAGCCCGAACTTGAATGCATTTTCCGAACGCTGGGTGAAATCGATCAAGGACGACTGTCTGTCGAAGTTTATTCTCTTCGGCGAAACGTCGTTAAGACGAGCACTGCATGATTACCTGATCCATTATCATGCCGAACGAAATCATCAGGGCAAAGGCAGCGTACTGTTATTTCCAACCGCCAGGCAAGCAAAGAATCGTGCTGACGGATCAGTCGGTTGTAAGGAACGCTTAGGTGGGCTGTTGAAATATTACCATCGGGAGGCCGCATGAGTATTTTGACCGTACGAGGTTGAAATCTACTTGGAATCACATGTGTTTTGCGACATTTATACTCTCAGCATCACCAAATAATAAGGCAAATTGCTCTCCAGTCACCTTAATCAAATGCTGATGATCTCCAGATTCAAAAAAGATGTCATCTTGCTGCCTCAGGCTTGTATCGACCAGTGTCCGAATATCATATGCCATGCCGACTGGTGGAATAGCTCCACTGTCACAGTCGGGAAAAAGTGCTATCAACTCTTCTTCGGTCGCCAGTCCAACCTCATGTTCGAGATGTTGGTGCAGCCTGCCCAGATGCACGTGGTAATCGGAGGGCACTACGACCATTAGGTATACTTCCTCTTCCTTTACAATCACTGCCTTGGCAAGCTGATCAACAGGAATATGAGCGGTTGTGGCCGTATCCATGCTGGTCTGAGTCCGTTGATGAGAGATAATCTCATAGACTGCGGATTGCTGTTCGAGATAGATTTTGAGTGTCGTTGCTATAGTCATACGGTGTCTCCTCACGGTAGTGTGACTGCACGCTATATCTCCATACTTTAGTTTATATTCATTAATTTATTGACACATGTGGTCTTTGGCACTCTAAGTGATAAATCAGGTCAAACTTACAAGAGCTGTAAAAGACTATTCGAAGACTTAGTGTCGGAAGAGGGCAGATGATGGATCAGTTGACAGCTGGCATCCTGATGTTATTCCCAGCAATATTTGTGCTTTTACTGATTGCAGGTGGATTGATTATGTTTGTTTTTTGGGTTTTCCACTATTTTCACGCAACTTATTCTGGAAAACATTACATTAGAACAAATTCGTTGCATGTATCGGACCGCAGATCAGGTAAGGATCGTCGAAGTGTTTTAGGACATGAAGGTCCGTGGGTGAGTGGAGCCCACTAGCGCTCATGGCGTGCCATACTGATAAAACATGATTATTGGCAAGGTAGATGTTCGCCACTGATAAGGTAAAGGGCGCGTTCATGTAATTCAGGACTGTTGCAACTATTAGAGTCATAGGAGCTTAAAATGTTTGGCGAACAGTTTGAACATACAATTTCTGATGAAGTTAAGGTTTCTCCTGAAGCGGCGGAACAACTGTTACAACTCATCGATAATGAAGAGGAAATCACTGGTGTACGAGTCTTCGTTGCGGGTGGTGGTTGTGGCGGTATGACCTATGGTATGACCTTTGTGGAAGCCCCGACAGAGTTTGATTGCACTTGGGAAAGCAATGGTCTGAAGATCTATGTAGACGCGGTGGCCCTCAATTTTCTGAATGGGGTGGAAATCGATTATAAGCATGAGGGAGTAAACAGAAGTTTCGTGTTCAAGAATGTCTTTGCCCAGACCGGTGGTTCCGGTGTCTGTGGTACTTGTGGCGCCGCCGGAGGTGGTTGCGCCTGATTGATTGCATTGCCTTTGCGGCCAAGAATATTACTGATCGCTCCCTCCCAAAGTTATCGTATTGGCGCCTATCTTAATGCAGCCCGGGAGATGGGCGTGGATGCCGAGATCGCGTCACCCGCAAAACATTCCCTGATACGTGAACTGGCGGAAGGGCTGCATATTGACCTGGATGATCCGGAGAAGAGCCTGGAGATCATATCCCGTGCTGCCAGTTCATCTCCCTATGACGGAGTAATCGCCACCGATGATGCCACGGTGGAACTGGCGGCGCAGGTTGCTGACAGACTGGGCCTGAGCTTCAATTCTGTACCATCGTCCAGGCTTGCGCGCCGCAAAGACCTGGCCAGGGATTGCCTGCTGAATGCCGGTGTACCGGTTCCCCAATATCGTTTGCTCTCATTGCTGGATGACTTGGCAACGCAGATCGAAGGCTTTCCCTTCCCCTGTGTGGTTAAGCCCCTCAGTCTGTCTGCCAGCCGGGGGGTTATCCGTGCGGATAACCAGCAGCAGTTTCAGAGCGCCTGCGAGCGTATCCGTCCTATCATTCAGGATCAGCCGGACCCTTTCGAATCTTCTTATCTGTTGGTCGAGGCCTATATCGAGGGTTTCGAGGTGGCGCTGGAAGGCTTTCTCAATCATGGCGAACTCAGCGTTCTGGCTCTGTTCGACAAGCCTGAGCCGCTGACTGGGCCGTTCTTTGAAGAGACCTATTACATCACACCATCCCGTCTCTCACCTGAAAAACAGCGTCTCATCCGGGCGCGTGTCGCAGCTGCCTGCAATGCCTATGGGCTGGCCAGAGGGGCGGTACATGCTGAACTGCGAGTCACCAGCGATGAGGCCTGGATTCTGGAGGTGGCGGGGCGCACGATTGGTGGGGAGTGCGGATCGCTCTTCAACCTGGTATCGGGCAAATCTCTGGAGAGCCTGGTTGTCGCCAACGCAGTGGGGCGGGCCCTGCCTGCGCTGCGCATCGAGGGGGCAGCAGGTGTTTTAATGATACCTATACCCAAGTCCGGCATGCTGAGACGCTATGATGGGATTGCTAAGGCGCGGGCCGTTCAATGCATTGAGGAGGTTAGAATCGCTGCCCCTATCGGGCATGAACTGGTGACACTACCCGAAGGTTCCAGCTATCTGGGTTTCATCTTTTCCAAGGCCGATACTCCTGAACAGGCAGAAGCCGCGTTGCGTAAAGCGCATCGGAAGCTCAGCTTCAAGATAGATCCTGTGTGGCGTCTCAACTGATTACCCCAAAAGGCGCTATTTTTTACCGCCACCACCCGGCTTGAACCCTGCTGGCAGCTGACCCATATCGCCTTCACCAAACAGGAACCCCAGCATGTGCCGTTCGATCAGGCGGATATTGTCTGGGTCGGCGGTGCTCAGACCGTTTTCATTGACGATGGTGGTGAGGCGCTCCAGCCACTGTCTCCAACCCTCTTTAGAGACGTATTCATAGACCCGCTCACCCAGTTTGCCTGGGTGTGGTGGTTTATCCAGGCCTTCTGCCTGACGCTTCAGGACAACGCAATCAACCATTCTTGGCATATCGTTGGACCTCGTGGGTCGTTTTCTTAACCTCAATAAGTTGGATAACAATGACATCTTCTGGGTTCTCTATTTCATCTGTGCAGAGAGTGGGTTTACTCATATTTTCTCAACAGCACGCCCTCACTGCCGCAGCAGCTTGCGCTACATTTTTTTATGGCATGTACATCCGCTACCTGATCCACCAGATAGTCGCCGATAGGACGATTCTCCTGTGCGCAGTCACAGCCTTTGTCGGGATAGACATAGACATTTTTCAGCCCGGCGCGTTGCGCCTGTGCATAGGCTGACCACAGGGTCTCATTCGGGGTTTCCGGCACGTGGCTGAGCTGGTAGGCGGGAAAAAACTTGGTGATATGCCAGGGGCTGCTCTCACCTAGGTGATCCCGCACCCAGCAAGCGATTCGATACAATTCGTCCGGGGCGTCGTTTCTGCCGGGGATCACATTGGTGCGGGTCTCGACATGGATCCCCAGTTCCTGCGCCGTTTGGATAGCGTTAAGGATCTGCTCAACCCTCGCGGTGGGACAGATGGCATGATAAAAGTCGTCTCGCAGGCTTTTGATATCGGAACAGAGCACGTCGATATGGGGCGCAGCCAGTTCGAGCGCCTCTTGCGTGATGAAACTGTTTGAGACATAGACGGTGTAGAGACCGGCCTGATGGGCCTGCTCACATACGTCGATCACATATTCCAACCAAACTGCCGGTTCTGAATAGGTAAAGGCGATGCCCTGAACCCCCTGCCGCAGGGCAACACCGACTAACTCCTCGGGCCGGACGTAGGCCGCTGTGGACTCCCCCTTGGCTAGCTCGTCCAGTGCGGTAACGCCCCAGGAGATCTCCAGGTTATGACAGCCGCCACAACGGAAGCTGCAACCATAGCTGCCGATGGACAAGACCTGGGTGCCGGGCCGAAAATGGCGCACCGGTTTCTCTTCGATCGGATTGACCTGGATGGCAGAGAGAATGCCATAGGAGAGGTTGTAGAGGGTGCCGTTTCGATTTACGTGGGCCTGACAGAATCCACGTTGGCCATGGGCGATCTTGCAGCGCCAGGGGCACAGATGGCAACGTGTCGTGCCGTTATCCAGCTTCTCCTGGAGAACGGTCTCCATCAGTCGGTAGTGTTCGGGCGCCTTGCTATGGAGCATGGTTCACCCCCATGGTCACTCATGTTTGTGGATGGTAGGACATTGGATCGCCAGCAACGGTCAATCGTGCCCTTACGAATCCATCGTAGCAGTTAAACCGCAGCCGATTGCCATCCACTGAGTAGTCTTTTTCCGGTATGGGATATTGGGAGTATCCATCCACGGAACCGATTGAGAACTGCTGTGTGCCGATCCGGAGGGTGTAAGGTTGCCCCCAATGCCGGGTGCCACGGATGAAGTTGTAGATCCGCTTCGCCGGCCACCCGGTTGTGATATGGAAATCCTGCACCCCGGGCCAGCCATGATGGCAGGCCAATCGTTCGTCCTGGGCGGTCAGTCTCAACATTCCCGACTCCAGCTGTTGCAGAAGAGCTTGAATCAACTCCACGCCCTGGCTGGCACACTGAAGGCTGAGCTCGGCTTCAGTCACGCCATTACTCATCGGTACGCGCTGCTGGGCAAAGATATCACCTGTGTCAATCTGCTGATCCATCTCATACAGGGTAACTCCAGTCTCCGATTCCCCATGTCTAAACTGCCAGAACAGGGGCGCCGGACCGCGATACCTTGGCAGCATTGAGGGATGCAGGTTGTAACAACCCAACCTCGGCACCTGTAGCAGATCCTCCTGCAGCCGATGGGGAAAACAGGAGACGATTCCAACATCCAGCATAGCGGGTCGCAACCGCTCGCCTGAGTCGTTGGGTTGAAGAATTTCTACTGGGATGCCTTCTTTTACCGCAACACTCAGGATGTTATCCGATGATTTCTCATCAATGACAGGTATATAGCGCTGTCTTAGCGGTGTGGCTGCCTTTAGCCCCACGGTGGACCCGGCTACTGCGATTACCCCTAGGTTTTGGCCAGATGCAAGTAGGCCCTTCAGGGTCACCACTGACTGTGTGCCGAGTGAGCCAATGAACAGAATGCGCAGCATGACTACTCATCCTTCAGGCGTTGCAATATACCCATTACGGAGCTGTGAAGATAAAGCTGTTGCCCTCATGACCCAAGCGACAGAAGGGGGCAATGGGCCTTACTGTCGGATTGAGTCTTCTTTAAGCGACCGCTTCTTCCTCCCCGACCAGATCACGATACGCATGCCAGGTTGCATGAGCAGCTAGGGGAAAACCTATAACCAGTCCTACATAAAGTGTCAGGAATCCGGCGGTGATGATCGCTAGCAGGATACCTGCCCAGAGGATCATTGGCAGGATGTTGTAGCGCACGGAATTCCAGCTGGTCTGAATGGCATCGAAGACATTGTTTGAGCGATCGAGCAGCATAGGTACGGAAACCGCGCTGATGCTGAAGATAACAAATGCAATGGCGGCGCCACAGGAGATGCCTAGGGCGAGAAGCTGGGCACCCTCCCAGGTACCGAAGAGTGCTGAAACAAAGCCCTGCCATGTAGCCGGTGTGATTCCGGAAAATGTCAGGGCCACGACGAGCTGTGCAACTGTCACCCAAGCGATCAGCGCAACCACCAAAATAATGCCCATATTGAGGAGATTGAAGCTGTTGCTCCTGACAGCGAGTAGGGTACTTTTCAGCGTGGGTATCTCTCCCTGTTCCAGCTGCCGGCTGATTTCATACAAACCTATACCCAACAGGGGCGCAACCAGGAAAAAGCCTGCAAGCAGTAGTGGAAGTAGAATATACATGCCGCTGGCGATGACAGAGAGTGTCAGAAGATAGCTGACAATCGTCAGGCCCAGGCCATAGGAGAGACTCTTGGCCGGCGCGGTCTGAATATCCTTCCAGCCGGCTGCCAGCCATTTCCAGACATGATCTGTGGTGATATCCCGGACTTGGGCAATGGTCACAGGCCGGGCGTCATAGTGATGTATCACTGCGTGGTTCATTGTTGCCTCCCATTCTTCAATCCGATTGCAACGAAACTATACATAAAATTGGACTTCCATGGGTATACGGATGTTTTGCTTCTTACCCCTTGTGTTTTAGTGGAATATGAGCCAATTTAATTAAGTGTATGTAGCTGAAATATATGGAAAATAATGAAATATTATCAGTTAGTCGTTCTCAGCGCTGGGTATAGTTATGGCTCTATATTTAAGGTATTCAAGAAAGACGATGACACTGGAGTGGATGCGATGCAAAGTTTGGCTGGTTTCCATCCTTAGCCAGAGTGGTGCTAAGCTTTCAGGGAGCTGTCGCGGGTGGGCATAAAGTGGTGGAGTGGAGGTGCTGGGCATGGATTTTCTGAGTGAGTACGGATTGTTTCTCGCCAAGGGTCTGACGATCCTGGCCTTGTTCCTGGGTGCGGCGGCGGGCCTGCGCGTCATGCTTCCGAAAGCAGGGGCGGTTGCCAGGGAGCGCATCGAGGTGAGGAGCCTGAATCAGAAATACGAAGGCATGGCCGACAGCCTGCGGAGCGTGATGCTGGCGAAAAGGGCTTTCCGCAGGATGCTCAAGCAGCGTCGGCGACGCAGCAGGGACGAAGAACGGGATCAATCCTCCGCCGATCGGCGCAGACGCCGGGTCTTTGTCCTGGATTTCCATGGAAATATCATGGCCAGCGCCGTCTCCTCCCTGCGCGAAGAGATCACCGCGATCCTGTCGGTGGCGGAACCCAGCGACGAAGTGGTATTGCGCCTGGAAAGCAGTGGCGGGCTGGTCCATTCTTACGGCCTTGCCTCCTCCCAGCTGGTCCGCATCAAGGACAAGGGTATCCCACTCACCGTGGTGGTGGACAGGATTGCCGCGAGCGGGGGCTACATGATGGCCTGTGTTGCCGATCGTCTGATTGCCGCCCCCTTTGCCGTCATCGGCTCCATCGGCGTGGTCTCCCAGCTGCCGAATTTCCACCGTCTGCTGAAGAACCACGAAGTGGACTTCGAACAGTTCATGGCGGGAGAGTACAAGAGGACGGTAAGCCTGTTCGGTGAAACCACGGAGACCGCACGAGTTAAGCTCCAGGAGGAGGTGGACAATGCCCATGCTCTGTTTAAGACCTTCGTAAAGACTCACCGCGAGTCCGTGGAGCTCGAGGAGGTGGCAACGGGCGAACACTGGTTCGGTACCAGGGCACTGGAGTTGAATCTGGTCGACGACCTGCGCACCAGCGACGACTACCTGCTCGACGCCTGCGAATCCGCCGAGCTGTTCCAGATTTCCTACCTGGAGAAAAAACGCCTGCTGGCCCAGCTCTCCGCCTACACGGCAGACCGGCTCGGGAACCATGACCGGTTACCCCTGCCACGCGCCGGAGTACGCTAGTGCAAATCCCAAACTGCCCATCGCAATGACTAACAGAACATTCACTCTTCCGGACACCCTGTATGATTACCTCTGCTCCATCTCATTGCATGAGCCGGATCTGCTACGCCGTCTAAGGGAGGAGACTGCTCGGGATTCCATGGCAAATATGCAAATCTCGCCTGAACAGGGACAATTTATGAGCCTGCTCGTGCGTCTGATGGGAGCGAGACGTTCACTGGAAATCGGTGTTTATACCGGATATAGCGCCCTCAGTGTCGCCATGGCGCTTCCCAACGACGGCAACCTTATCGCTTGTGATATCAGCAAAGATTGGACCGGTACGGCGATGCGCTATTGGAGAGAGGCAGGCGTTGAGGACAAGATAGATCTCCGCCTGGGGCCTGCTTTGGACACGTTGGATCACTTACTGGAAGAGGGGAGGGAGGGCACATTCGATTTCGCCTTTATCGATGCGGACAAGGTCAATTATTGGTTTTGTTTCAATAAAGTCATCAAGCTGCTGCGTTCAGGCGGCTTGATTGCTGTAGACAATACATTGTGGGGCGGGAATGTCATCAACCCCAATGATGAGAGTGAAGAGACTCAGGCCATCCGGTCGTTCAATAGAAAACTGCACAATGACGAAAGAGTCAATATCAGCCTGGTGCCTATCGGGGATGGTTTGACACTTGCGCTCAAGCGAAGTGAGTAACAGAGATTTCCGGGTAAGAGGCACTCGGGTCTTGCCTGTACTCAATAAGGTATTGGTAGATGATAAAGCGCCTTGAAATCGCTAAAGACTGGCTCCCAAGATACACGGGGATGGAGCTGGATGCGTTTGGCGACTATATATTGCTGACCAGTTTTCAGCATTACCTCAATAGGTTTGCCGAGTGGTACGACTGCGAAGTTACCGGCGGGGATACACCGATGCATGCCGCCACTAATGCAGAGAGTGTGACGCTTGTCTATTTTGGTATGGGGTCGGCAAATGCTGCGACGGTCATGGATCTGCTCTCCGTGCGAAAGCCCAAAGGTGTACTGCTGCTCGGTAAATGTGGTGGCCTGAAAAGATCCACTGAGATAGGACGCTTCATTTTGCCTATTGCAGCCATCCGTGGAGAGGGTACGAGTAATGATTACTTCCCGCCGGAGGTACCAGCCCTGCCGTCATTCAAGCTACACAAGTTCGTGTCCCAGAAAATTCTCGCCCATGGCTTTGAGTATCGGACCGGTGTGATTTACACAACCAACCGGCGTCTATGGGAAAATGACCAGCAATTCACCCGCCGTCTAAAACAGATGACCTGTATTGCCATCGATATGGAGACTGCGACGATCTTCATCGTTGGGCATCACAATGTCATGTCGCGTGGAGCGCTGTTACTTGTATCCGATATCCCGATCACTCCGGATGGGGTGAAGACCGGGGAATCGGATGGGCGTGTCACAGAACAATGGGCGGATATTCACCTGCAGATCGGTATCGAGGCAATGGCGGAGATCGGTGAGAAAGGGGAAAAGATAAAACATTTCCAGTATTAGTGATTGCCTGAACCTAGATTCCTCAGTTGACCGTTCCATTCTACTGTTAACAAGTTGAAATTATGTTTGTTTTGTTCGATAGACACCTCACCCACTGAGTGGATTATGCTATGGGGTAGATTGCACGCTTGTGGCGGCGCATGGCCGGTTCATGTTCCAGACGGAACCGGCATTTCCCACATCCATGTGGGGCATCTGCGTTACAACTCCTTGGAATAGAATAACTATTCCGCGTCATTGTGCCTTGACCTGCACCACCACAAACGCACACTCTACCCCATCCAACTGAGGATTCTAGATTGAAGAAATCCCTTCTGAACAGTGGTTTCTTGTGGCTGATCAAACGCCGGGTAAAGCTGTCAAATTAACATATGGCCATGTCAGGGAGAGTGTAATGTTAATTAGAACCACAACCGATCCGGTGACATTAAAAGACGTGCCTAATCCAGGACAACATCCCTATATTCTCGACGGTGACTGGCAAAGCGGACTGTTGATCCACTTCGAGAATGAGCAGACACGCAAGATCTTTCAGGCATTGGATGAAGACGACCATAAGTTGGTGCTGAAGGGTGATTCCAGCGATGACTACATAGCGGAAGGTTGATATTCCACAGCAGAAGGGTCGCCTTGAAGAGTGCTATTGCTTACCTAAGAAGCCTGTTTCTCCTGGAGCTGATGCGCGGTCTCCTGGTGACCGGAAGGCGTCTTTTTGCGCCCAAATTCACTATTCAGTATCCGGAAGAAAAGACGCCCCAGTCAGTACGCTTCAGGGGGCTTCATGCCCTCAGGCGGTATCCCAATGGTGAAGAGCGTTGTATCGCCTGTAAGCTGTGCGAGGCAAGCTGTCCCGCAGTTTGCATCACCATCGAGTCCGAGGAACGGGAAGACGGCTCTCGGCGGGCAAAACGCTATGAAATTGACCTTTTTAAATGTATTTATTGTGGCTATTGCGAAGAGGCCTGCCCGACAGACGCCATCGTCCTGACCCGTATCTTCGAATTTCATTTTGAAGCGCGTGGAGAGGAGGTGTACACCAAGGAGAAACTGCTTGCTGTCGGTGATCTTTATGAGGCACAGATTGCAGCGGATCGTGCCGCAGACGCCCCTTACAGGTGATATTTTTCCTCATTGCTTTTGTTTACATCAGCAGCAATTACGGGGTAAAGAACGGCGCTTGATGCCGCTGCAGATTATTGTAAGCGATCAATTACCCCAGTCTGTGTATGACCCAACTGCAGGCAATAACTGTCGTTCGTTTTCAGTAGCGAGTAGACTGAGATAAGCGACTTCGTATTCGCTATCGGATTGGCGGATGAGTTTCCAGTAAAAGGGTGAGAAGGGTTGTGGGAGGGCATGGACATGGCTGGTAACGGCCATCTGATCTGCAGCGATTGCGTGAGCCTGTGTCTTTAGAGCCCATTGGATTCCCCAATAGGTGAGGATCAATGCCATACCGCTCAAGGCAATAGAACGCCTGGGATGGCGTATAAATTGGAAGAGAGCAACGGCCAGTATCGTCGTTGGGATTATATCGATGACAAAGGTCGTGGCAAAACTGTAGAGAGATTCTGATATCGGGTAGAAGATCCGGATGCCAAAAACCGTCAATAGGTCGAGCAATATGTGGGATGTGATCCCCAGTGCGCACAGGCAATAGACGATACGCCATCGCTCCCGCGCCGCTTTGAACAGCATGAATAGCGATCCGAGTAATACCGCCCAGACAGGCATGAGCAGGATGGAGTGGGTGGCTGTACGATGCCAATCAGCGAGAAATACCAGGGGGTTGAGCCAGAAACTCAGGTAATCGATATCCGGAAACACCGCGGCGGTCGCGGCGACAGCCAGACCCAGGCGAAGCTCTTTTTGAGTGGTCGCTGTCCGGGAGGTAACAGCACCGGTGCAAACCGCACCAAACAGAACATGGGTAACCGGGTCCACCTGTGGTCCCTTATTGGGCAGATCCCGGCTCTTTGCCCCGGGCTACTGCCGATTCCATATCAATGGGTTGACCAGACTGCGTATATTTTCGTTCGCTGAGTGGTTGAAGAAATCGCGCTAGACCTTCTGCACGTCGCAGCAGGCGATCAAGTAATTGCCGGGTCTTTTCCGAATGATAGGAGTTATCGAACATCCAGTGGCCGAAAGTTACCAGGTAGATACTGGTCACTACGGTCTCTTCGATGGCGCGTTGGAGGTGAATGACATTCCGGTGTGCCGATTCCAGGATCCATTGGACGGTGCGGCTGACCCTCAGGAGGCCAAGCACCTGCAGATGGACATGTCCCAGTTCAAATTTATACATCAGCATCTCCCGGCTGATGCGGCGATGGTTTTCCATCGCGCCCAGCCAGCACATAATCGACCGATGGATACGTTCACGGGGTGAGAGCCGCTGATAGTCCGGGCTGGCGGCATCGGACAGCATCGCACGGTCGGCACGGTCGTACCAGGCCTCCACCAGATCATCTTTCTGACGATAAAAGCTGTGTACATCCTCCAGGGTGATTCTCAGTTCGATGGCGATATGATACAGCCGGACAGCTTCCCAGGAGCTCAACTCCGCCTGTCGGATCGCTGCATCCAGAATATGCTCAGCCAAAGAATTGTCATGTTCCGCAGGATCAGCTGATTGGTGTTGTGTAACCATAGCCATTAACCGAAAGGTTTCCAGTTAGTAACAAGTATAGTCGCTGGAGTGGCGTAAACACCTGATCAATGGTTTGTAATTGGGCATGTCATCGATTCCTCCGATGTCCTGACTCTGTTCCCCACCCTGGTGTGGAAGCTGCAGCTCAAAGCGTCGATGCATGAAGGCATGAATGAGAGGTTGCTTGCGCTGATTGAAACCTTGCGCCCTGATGCAGCCCAGTTTGAGCCGGGTATGGGTTGGCAATCAGCACACAACCTGACAGAGCGGATCAGTATCAGTTTCAACCTCATGTTCAGCTCATTTGCCCAACAGATGAGTAGATCCCCGTGGTGAGAAGTCTATGGAACTTAGTAACTAAAAACAGGACTAATTCAGTACTATAAAATAATCCGGTCGAGCCCATGCTGGCACTCAGCAAACTCAGCGACTATGCCATCGTACTCATGACCTTTCTGGCCAGACATGACGAGTACCGGGCAAATGCGAGGTCCCTCTCCCTAGCCACGCGGATTCCCATGCCCACGGTGATCAAACTGCTAAAAATGCTGGTGACCGGTGGCGCACTGCAATCGATACAGGGACGGGGAGGTGGTTACCGGTTGGGACGTCTACCCGGAGACATCAGCCTGTCGGAAATCATCGAATCGATCGAGGGACCGATTGCCGTTACAGAGTGCAATCGTGAAACGGGAGACTGTCGCATCCAGGATGAATGTCAGGTGCGTCCCCACTGGCGGGTCATCAATCAAGCATTGCGAGAGACCCTGGCCGCTATCAGTCTGGCTGACCTGAGCAGTCCCGGATTGCAGATCAGCGCCTCCTGGCAACTCGAGCATGCGAGTACCAGACAGGGCAGGGTAGAGATTGCTCCAGCAATGCTGAAAACTTCACCCTGACCGGGAGCAGAAACAACATGAATGTTGTTCCACAATCAGCCCATCCCACTCACCCAACGGGCTATTGGAATATTGAGCGGGTCCGCCGTGATTTTCCCCTGTTGGGCAGACGCCTGACTGACGGCAATGAACTGGCCT
This sequence comes from Pseudomonadota bacterium, assembly GCA_039714735.1. Classification (GTDB taxonomy): domain Bacteria; phylum Pseudomonadota; class Gammaproteobacteria; order Chromatiales; family Chromatiaceae; genus JASJBU01. The sequence continues at coordinate 1,494 of JBDLIT010000063.1, read as the reverse complement.
ACCTGGACAATGCCGCCACCACCCAGAAGCCTCGGGCGGTGATCGCAGCCGTGGAACAGTACTACCGGCAGGAAAATGCCAATGTTCATCGGGGTGTCTATCGCCTTGCCGAGCGAGCCACCGCGGCCTATGAGCAGGCGCGGGAGCTGGTCCGGGAATACATCAACGCCGCCGAGGCGCATGAGATTGTCTTCCTGCGCGGCACCACCGAGGCCATCAATCTGGTAGCCAGCAGTTTTGCTCAGCGCTTCAATCCAGGTGATGAGGTGGTCATCACCACCATGGAACACCATGCCAATATCGTGCCCTGGCAGATGCTACGGGAGCAGCGCGGCATCGTTCTGCGGGTATGGCCGATCTCACCCTCCGGCGAACTCGATCTATATCGACTGGAGGGATTGCTCAATGAACGCACACGCCTGTTGGCGTTGACCCATATCTCCAATGTCCTGGGCACCATCAACCCGATCGGCCAGATCATTCAGCTGGCCCATCGGCATGAGATTCCCGTTTTGATTGACGGGGCTCAGGCCGTACCGCACCTACCCGTTGACGTCCAGGCCCTGGATTGCGACTTCTACTGTTTTTCGGGGCACAAGCTGTTTGGCCCAACCGGCATCGGCGTGCTCTATGGCAAGGAGCGCTGGCTCGAATCCATGCCCCCCTATCAGACGGGTGGGGAGATGATTCGCTCCGTCAGTTTCGAGCAGACCACCTTCGCCGAACTACCTTACAAGTTTGAGGCCGGCACGCCGCACATCGCCGGGGCGATCGGATTGAGCGCCGCCATCGATTATCTGAACGCGCTGGATCAGGAGGTCGCGGCGCGTTATGAACTTGAGCTGCTCGGCTATGCCAGGGCGCGTCTGCATGAAATTCCGGGGCTGCGCCTGTTGGGTGAGGCGCCACACAAGGCCCCTGTGATCTCTTTTGTTATCGACGACATCCACGCCCATGATCTGGGGACGGTGCTGGATGAACGGGGTATCGCCATCCGCGTCGGTCACCACTGCGCCATGCCACTGATGACGTTTTACGGCGTAGCGGCCGCCACCCGCGCCTCACTGGCCTTTTACAACACCACCGAAGAGATCGACCGGCTGGCGGAGGGCCTGCACTATGCCCGGGAGATACTGACATGAACGGTGATCTCCGCGATCTCTACCAGGAGATCATCCTCGACCACAATCGCCGTCCGCGGAATTTTCGTGACATGCCGGACGCTGATCGCCGGGTCTCTGCCGACAATCCTCTGTGTGGCGACAGCTATCAACTGTTTCTCAAACTGGATGGAGGACGGATCGTGGATATCAGCTTTCAGGGGAGTGGCTGCGCCATTTCCAAGGCCTCAGTTTCCATGCTCAGTGAAAGGCTGATGGGCGCTAGCATCCAGCAAGCGGAGAACCTTTTCGAGTCTGTGCACGCCTTACTGACCGGTAAACAGTCAGGTCAGTCTGAACAGCTGGGTGAATTGGAGGCATTGGCTGGCGTGCG
>JBDLIT010000062.1:0-22908 GCA_039714735.1 Pseudomonadota bacterium | reverse complement strand
AGCCCGAGCCTGGGCGATCAAGGAATTGGCCATGTCACTCTGGCATTATGTCAGCAAGACATGGGCCCGAAAAGGCTGGGAGCAGTGGCACTCCTGGGCGGTACGCAGTCGCCTGGACCCCATCAAGGAAAAGGCGAATTGTGACATACAGACTCTGCCTATCCCTGTTAGCACAGTGTCTGTAGATGTAACAGTGTAGTGTTTGTCTCTCAAAAACGTAACATAAGGCACGGAGCTAATGAGATCATTAAAAGCCCTTTCAATTTCCGCCGTTAGTTTGTGTCTAGCATCCTGCGCTAGCCTAACAAGTACGCCAGGAGTCATAGACCCCATATCTACTCAGCAAATCCAAAAGGCTCCAATGAATAGGGTTCTATTTATTGCAGATAATCAAGAACATCTGCTTCTTGGCAAGCCCCTCAGGTCAATGAGTTGGCTAACTGAAAATACTGTGACTTCCGTTGCTATTCGTTCACCACTAGCAAATGTTGGTGGGCTCAACCTTTTTCGATCAGAGCTTGAATTCGGAGAGTCACAAAATGCGAGTATGACAGTCCATCTTGGAGACGCTTCCGACATTTCGTGTCCTGATGAACTAACCAGAACCTTCGATACACTTGATGCCAGTGCACCTGGTCAGTGGTTCATGGCAATGGGTAATCACGATGGCCTACTAGCAGGCACCTATTCTGAACACCAACCTGAGTATGATTTTAAGAACAATTCCAGCATACATACAACGCCTCCATCGGAAGCACTGTCATCTGTCACAAGAGCATGGGTAAATGCGTGCATTTCTCCAGAAAATCATTCCAACACCAATAGAGCCAATATTCTTACGAAGGGCGATGCGATATCGATGTATAACGATCGTATAAAATCACGTACTGGAGCTACGGTTACTAAAATGCCTGATGAGGTATTAGCATTTAGAAATACGACAACAGAAATTACGTGCTCAGTCGAAAAAATCATACTTCCGAACGAAAACTATGAGTCTATCTCTAGAATTTGTCCAAGAACGCAAGTTCACGGGAAAAGCACTTGGATTGGTCCTTATGCTAGCTACATAGTGCAAAAAATTGATATAGGCGAAACGCGCTTGGTGCTAATTGACACGTCTTACTATGAGAGCCCAACTGTCAAAAATGTCGGACTAAAAGGTTCTCTTTCACAGGCACAAAGAGACAGACATCAGTTTCTATTTGGGGAACAAGAACGTACCTCGGTGATAGTTGCAGGCCACCATCCGTTTAAAGATTTACCAAACGAAGACCAGGAGTGGCTGGCACGCTATTCGACACGTTATATATCGGGCCACGCACATACCTCCGCAGTGCTAATTTCTCACAACTATGCGGGGCTAGAGCTATCCGAACTAAACATAGGTTCCGCTCTTGACTATCCCCCGCAAGTCGTACTGATGGATATAGGTCAACATAACAAGTCATTTTGCGTTGCTGGTGCAAATACTGAGGAAACGAACTGGCCTGGGTTTCTAGATGCTTGTGAAAAAAATAGAGCCGATTGGTATCTTGATAAAAAAATTTACACTGAATATTTACAAGGAAACTACGTAACTAATATTTTGCGGTCGCTGGATGTAGCAGCAGAGGCTGCACCAAGAGAACTATCCACCGATATTCCTGATGGCACAAAAATAAGTGATTGGATGGCATTAAACTCCATTCTTAATGAAATACACGATTCATCTGATGCATATTGGGCTTGTCAAGCCTACTACGCATCAGAAGCTACATCTAATGAACGAGGATGGTTTGAAAAACTGGCTTCAGTTTTGTCCTACCGTAACCCTAAGGGGGCCAGCGCCGTTGGAAGTTGGCTACGTTTCTGAATGTAACCAGGCTGATTGCGGTATCAAGGCGCTCGTTCGAAAGCAAGGAGAGCGTAAAAAAATCTGTGTAAGTGGCATTCTTTTTAACTCTATTGAGAGGACTGAAGAACTCCAATCTCAGACGAAGTGATCGACCAAAATTTTATAAGGAACCTCATCCAGTGAGGAAATACTTGGAGAAGGGCCGTAGGGTGCTATAACCAGTGGGCATTGCACCGAATTTTTAAATGTTGTTTTAGCCTTCCCTGTTGAAAAAAACATAAATGTTGCTGAAAAATAGCCTCGGGAGTGTAAAAAATTCTGTGTCATTTCTTTAAAATGTTTTTAAGAGGAATGATACATGTCTGAACAACTTGATTTCGAGAACATAAACTAAGCAAAATCAACAAATCTGGCAACAACTGAACAATAATCGAGCAAGGAGCGATCGAATGACTTCACACTTCATGATCTACGGAGCCACCGGTTTTGTAGGTTCTACCATCACCCGTCTCGCAGTGATGCGTGGCCTCCGCCCCATAATTGCCGGGAGAAATCCTGAAAAGCTGGCGTCACTGGCAACTGAATTGGACTTGGAGTACCAAAGCTTCAATCTCGACGAGCCCAATGCAGTGGATTCAGCCTTGAAGAATGTAGTAGCCGTTCTCAATTGCGCCGGCCCATTCATTCATACCTTCAAACCCATTGTTGAATCTTGCCTGCGTCAGGGAACGCACTATCTGGATCTTACTGGCGAACCTCCGGTGTATGAGGCCTTGGGCGGTTTTGATTCCCAGGCGATAGAACTGGATGTCATGATCCTGCCTGCCGTGGGTTTCGATGTGGTGCCCACAGACTGTCTGGCACTGCATCTCAAACAAAGACTACCCTCCGCCACCCACCTGACCCTCGCCTTCCATACCAAGGGACCTGCAGGCCTGCCTCCAGGAACCGCCAGGACCATGATCGAGTTGATTCCCTATGGCAACAGGATTAGACAAAACGGGCAGTTGGTCACTCCCCCGAAAGGCATCAAGACGCGTATGATCGACTTTGGAGAGGGGCCGGTGCAGGCCATCAGATTGACTTGGGGTGATGTATTTACCGCCCACTACAGCACAGGCATCGCAAATATCGAAGACTATGCCGTACTTCCTGCTGACCTGGTTCGACAAATCAAGGCCACTGAATACCTGCGGCCACTATTCAGCCTGCCGGCAGTCCAGCGAATGCTCAGAAAAACCATAAAACCCGGTCCAACCCTCCAAGAGAGAGAACAGACTCAGGTCAGTGTCTGGGGCGAAGTAACGGATGAGCAAGGCCGAAAAGTTGAAGCGCGCTTGCATGGCCCGGAGGCGGGTGTCACCTGGACGTCACTTTCAGCATTGGCCGCAATAGAAAGGGTACTTGGTGGAGATATCCAGCCGGGTTTTCAAACCCCCGCCAAAGTCTATGGGGCAGACTTTGTATTGGCTTGTGAAGGCGTTACTAGAGAAGACCTTCACTAAATCCAGGTGGCTGTCAGCATCGGGAGAAAATCGCTCTCATCTCTGAACTAGATCGGAAAATTGCGGCATATACCGACCCGCTAAATCAATGTAGCAGCTTGCAGCCGCCAGCCCGCCGGTCATTTCTCAAGGCAATTCGTTACAAAGCTCAGCTGGATTTCAGAATACGGTGTTTTGCGGCGATAAAGTCCTTATGTGAAACATGTATCAAATCGGCGAGCCTGCGGATTACGTGCTCTTCGTATTTATGCAGTTCCTTATCGGCAAATGCAACTCGCCACAACTCCTCCACAACCTTGATCTTTTGCTTCGGGTTATAGTGCTGATTTATCAGATTGGTGAATTGAAAGTAGTCAATCGATTCCGCATGTTCCGATTCTGCAAGTTTAATCAGCGCACTCGCCTCTGTTTCACTAAGTCCGAAATGATTGTGAACAGACTTTAATAAAACATTCCTTTCCTGCGGTGATTGCTTGTAGTCAGACGCTGCAACCTCTATGAGCAGTGCGGCAACTGCCACTCTGACAACATGATCCGGATCACGATGTTCTTGTGGCGACCCTGGTGCAAGATTGATATCAAAAAATCGCTTGATGGCACTAAGCATGATCGGTAACCGAGCGGAATGGAGACAATATAGATCCAGTGTATCAACGATTGGACCTTGTTGGCTTGAAGATTATTCTATTGCTCGGGATGAACACCCCGAGCAGAGTTGAGGTGCAATGTTCCTGATCAAGGCTGTTCAGGTGGGCTTTGCACCACTTTCTTCTTGCTTGTTCTGCGGCGTCTGAGAGGTTTCTCGATTGCCTTCTCCTGCAATTTTGCGCTCTTGTCGTATTCCCGGATCATTCTGGCGCGCGCTGCTTCCATGGCCTTATACAGACCTCTGGCGAGCCGCTCAGTTTTTTTCTGTTCTGTAACCGCTGTGGAAAGATTCGCCTTAACTTCCTTGAATTTGGTTCTGGCCAGGTCTAGGCGCAGCTTGGCTTTTTCTTTGGCTGCCGGAGTCTTGGCGCCGGTGATCACCGCCCGTGCTTTATCAATTCGTTCTGCGAATGTAGCAGCCAATTTCTGTTGTCTTGCGACTTCAGTTGCTGATTTTTTGATTCGTGTAAGGGTACGTTTGTTAACAGCGGAAAATTCAGCATTACCTTGCAGAGCATCCATGATACTTTCGATCGATACAAGTTTAGCTTTTTTTATGGTCCGGCGTTTTTTTACGGTCTTCTTCACAGCCATTAGTTGCTCCAGTTCATTCACAGAAAGATGACAATATAGTTCCTGATGATAGTTACAACAACCCATAAGCGTCAAAACCAGGATTAAAATTATATTTAGACTTTCCCTGATTAGGCAGTTAATGATCGATTATTATGCATATTGATTGAGATTGAACTTAATCTCATACACAACTAACAACCGTTAATTTCTGTAAAAAACATTTTTTTACATGGCGTGTTGGCCAGGCTGATCCACACTGCCCTGAAATGCTAAATCACGCACTCTAATTTCTTACTCGGCAATCAACTTTATATATTTCAGGTTTACAGGCTCAGATAGTGTATCCTGCCAGACTGATCTCCGATTACCACGCGCTTTCCTGAAGGAGTGACAGCAATCGTGGTTATCTGATGATCAAAAGTCAGGCTTGCGATCCTCGCTGACTCACCCAGATCATAAACAACCAGGGTGTCGCCATAGACCGAGTAGGCAACTTGACCCTGTTGTGCAATCGCCACGGCATCCACTTTTCCTGCATGCCCGGTGATTCGGCTCCGCTCGCGACATACACTCTGATCCCAGATACGTATTGTGTCGTCTCTCGCTGCACTGATGATTGTCTTGCCATCCGGCGTCACCGCCAAATCCAGGATTCTATTCCTGTGACCCTCGAACAACTTAGGCTCCTGTTCAAAATCCCAAACCAGCAACTGCCCAAACAGAGTTCCGAGCACAACACTTTTAGAATCAGCTTGGAATGCAAAGGCAACAACATCCAGATCACCCAGCTCTTGATCCCAGGTTGATCCATCATGTAAATCCCATACACAAAGATTGCCCTGGGACTCAATAAGCACACGTCCACCATCTGGAGATATTGCAGCCTTTGCATAACGGGTGATCAGTTTTCTGGCGATATCCACCTGTGGACCCAGATTCATCTCCGCCAGCATGGCATTATTCACCCGCAACGAAGAGAGTGCGCGTTTATTCCTCCCATAGACCAAGACCCTGAGACAACGCCCCGCCTGCACATCCCAGACACGCAGGGTACGATCCCTCGAGACTGACAGGACCCGCCTGCCATCCGCCGTAACATCTAGATAGTAGACTTCCGACAGGTGCCCCTTCAGTTGATGCTGGGAGACCTGTTGCTCCACACCCCAGACTCTCAATGTACGGTCACGGGAACCGGTTATCACCCACTTGCCATCTCCGGTCATCCTTAGTGACTGAACCCAATGGGTATGCCCACTCAGCCGTCCCATGACCTGGGGCGTCGGGTTGCAGTTGTGCTGATGCGTTGTCACATCCTGCTTGTGATATTGACTGTCCCAGAGCAGCAGCTCACCCGTCCGGGTACCGGAGACCACCCTCTCTCCATCCGCCGATATCGAAAGCAGTGCGACCGCTTCCTTGTGGCCGCTATGGGCTGGAAGATTGGAAGAAGAGGACTCGATATTCCAATTGCGAATGGTTCTGTCGGTCGAACCCGATATGACCTGACCGGTGATGGGCGAGGTGACGATGGACCTGATGAAACCGGAATGCCCCTCCAGAACCTGCTGTTCCTGCCCTGTTTCAAGGTTCCATACGCGTAACGTCTTATCACGTGAACCGCTTATGGCTCGCTTACCATCCTGCGCGAGCGCAACCGCATCCACACTTGTTGCATGTCCTGTCATTTCAATCAAGGATTGACCTGTATCCAATGCCCAGATACGCACCACTCCGTCGTCTGCACCCGACAGCAACCTTGTTCCATCTACGGTGACAGCAAGGCAACGGACAACGCCCGCATGCCCCTCCAGGACCGTCTCCGTTCCGTCTTCCAGCGCAATGAGCCTGATCGTCCAATCTCCAGCCCCAAACACCAGGCTACGTCCATCTGGTGTAATAACAATCGCATTCAGCTGATGACCACGCCCCTTGTACAAGATCCTGTTTTTCTTGGTTTCAAGATCCCACACCCGCACTGATCCATCTTCGGAAACTGACGCAACGAGTTTACCATCAGCCGACACCGCCAAGTCCTGCACCGCGAGCGTATGCCCCCTGAGCGCTGCCTTTTCCCGGCCAGTGCCGACATCCCATAAGCGCAACATGCGGTCCTCTGACCCGGAGATGATCGACTCCCCGTCCGCTAGGAATGCAACTGTATGCACTGCACCGGTATGCCCCTCGAAGGTTCGTATCACTCGGTTGGTTCGCAGATCCCACAGGCGTAATGTCCAATCCTCAGATGCGGACACGAGCCTTTGCCCGTCTGGTGAGATCGCCAGCGCCTCTACAGCACCGCTATGCGACTTCAGAATATCCGTCATTGCCCCACCCGGATGGGTCAGCGAGGATTCGGCAAGGACCAACCTTGGACCAGCGCCTGATGCATCGGCCCTCTTCAGCAAGGCATCGATGGTCAGAGAGTGACCGGGATCGAGTCTCCCGCCAATCTGCAGGCGCAACTGGTAAGCATCGAAGGCAAGCCCGCTGGATGCCAGGCGAAGCGTATCACGCATCAGTCTTGTATCCCCGCCATCATCCAGCCATTCGAAGTCCTGGAGTATCGACTGAACCTGTATCGCCTCGAGCCGCGCTTGCAACCAATCAAAATCGAGCAGGAGCTGTTGCAGTCGAGAATGCTCACCGGCCTGGACCAGATGCCAGCCTACCCACTTCCAGGCATACAGATCAGGCAAGTTGTTGGGCTCTGACAGCCACGCCTCGACCAACTTCAGGTGTAGTAACCTGACATTTTTCAATTGTGATTCAAGATAGGCGCGCAGCACACCGTGCAGGCGGATGCCACCGGTCTTCAAATCGAATTCCAATAGAGCCGCATCATCCAGATGGAGGATAAGATCCTCAGTATCGAACTCATCCAGACCCCACAGGGTTGCAACCGCGCTGACAGGAAAAGAGACGTCATTTCGAAAAATAGCCAGCTGCGCAAAGCGCGTCTGGTTCTCAGGCGAAAACAGCTCCAGACTTGCGGCCACCGTACTGGCGACGGCGTCATGCCTGGCGCTGGGAAGCGTTCGGTCGAATGCCACAACGCCTTTTTTATCCATTGCCCGGTTGATATACGCAAGGGCCCCAGCCAGCGAATCCCCGCGTTCCATGCGTTCCCTCAACTGCGAGCCGGCCAGCTTAAGGAGGAGCGGCCACTCATCCAGCCGAGTAGCCAGCACTCTGAGGGCTTCCAGCTCGACAGGTCTGGACTTTAAACGGGCAGTCAGCATTTCCAGCGCCTGCTCCTGAGTCATCTTATCCACTACCGTGCGGCTCGCCCCCACTTCGATTACAACTCTCAGATGCCGCGTGGTAATGAGACGCGAACAGAGTCTGCCGCCCCGTAAAAAAGGTCTGAGATGATTTGGATCCCATACATCGTCCACTACCAGCAGGCAGTTCTTCTGATCCAGACGTTCAGCCAACTGAATAGAGGCATCGTCGATATCGATAAACGATGGGCGCTCACCGGTCAATGCCGCATATAGCTTGGTCAACTCACCCTGAACATTTGGTGTTTCACCCAGACTGACCCAAAGAACGCCATCATCGTAGTTACTGATGATCTGCTCATGATGACAAACAATGCTCGCAAGAGTGGTTTTTCCGTAGCCGCCAGACCCTTGGAGTGCGGTTGTGGCGAACTGTGGGTTTACACCGGACTCATCAAGCAGACAGGCGAGCAGCGCCGCAATCTGCACCGGCCGATCGACACATTGGTCCGGCAGATCCGGCGCCATGAATGGCACCCGGTTGGACCTTTCCGCGCTTTGCAGGAAGCTGACAAATGTCTCCCATTCCCGATTCAAGTCATAGCAGTGGGCTTTGCGCATCCAATTAGGAAGCACTTGGAAGTCCAGTACCGAGACGTCCTGCATCACAGGGCAAACCCGCACACCCTGCTGCCGTGCATAGCGCCACTCTTTTGCCGCAACCTCTGACTGCATTGCCGCAGGAGTCAAGACCATAATCAGGATCTCAACCCTGTCCAGCGCTTCCGTGATCTGCTTCCACCAGCCGACTCCACCCACCATCTGCGCTCGATCGAGCCATAGAGTGATTTCCGGTTGTTCCCGTTCAAGGCGTGCGCGCAGGGTTGCAGCCGTATCCGCCCCATCAGATCGCGCATAGGAGATGAATGCACGTGGCGGAGTTTTAAAAGGATTCAATGCATGAGCCACTACAGACCTCATAATCAAGCGGATTATTCAGATATACAGCCATCACGCCTTCACATACAACCTTAATTGATAGTTTACACAAGCTGACCAACACCACTGCAACCCGGGGCACTCTCTCCCCTTTGACACACTATAATTTGTTATAGGTTTACGATGTATCCTGCTCAATCAGGCAGAGCTGCATCTGTTCAAATCAAACAACATAAGTATAGAGGATCGTGATATGTACCAAATAAATACTAAAGCATCCCTCATCAGTAGATCTGTCTTTATTTTGATGATGACAGGCTCATTACTCTTTTCTGGCTGCGCTACACACCAGGGTGAGCACGAACAGTCAGGCATGGTGATAGGGGGTGTCTTGGGCGGCCTGCTTGGTTCCCAGGTCGGCCGTGGTGATGGTCGTATTGCGGCCATCATCATCGGCACCATGGCCGGCACGGCAATCGGCGGAACGATTGGACAGTCGATGGATGAGGTCGACCGCATGAAAACAAACCATAGCCTGGAAACCGTCCGCACCGGCGTACCGTCCCGCTGGAAAAATCCCGACACAGGTAACAGCTACACCGTAACCCCAACCAGAACTTACGAACAAACAGGTGCGCCGTGCCGTGAGTATACGATCGATGCAATCATCGGAGGCAAGCAAGAGAAGGTCTATGGAACAGCCTGCAGACAGCCGGACGGCAGCTGGAAGACACAAAACTAATCCAGATCAAGCGGACTTATTCACATCCATAAGTCCGGTGAGCAAACTGTGTTGGGAGCAGTGCTTGCCTAGCCTGTATTTGCAAAACAGTCTCATGTTTCACCAGGTTTGGCATTCTCCCATAAATACCGAGTGGAAGGACTGCCTCATCCACAAAAGTCAACAAATTGACTTTGGATTATTTAATGACACTTCACCCGAAAACAATTTCCCAGCCTTATCGAAAGACTTAGTATTCGTTCTTTACATTAAGCCAGCGCATCGAAGTTGGCTCATACCGTGTTGAGATTCTTGAAGGTTGCAGTACAGAAATGAGTATCATTGACGATCCAATGTTGGCTTTGATCATCCGATTCGTGACTAAGCATGGTGAGATAGACGCATCCAATGAAGCGTTCATCAAACTCCAATTCGAGACCCTTAAAGACCATATTGCGCAGTTTCCCATAGAGAAACAGGGACCGAAGGCCATGGAGTGGATCAAACAACATGCCGAAAATTACCGCCGCAACTGGCAACAAAAAGTGGTTACCCATCAAGCCAGGGGAACACGATGCAAAGACTGCCCAATCCTGGGCTATGAAGGAAATGCAGTTTGTGTTGTGCATGATCGTTGGCTCAAACTACTGGAAGAGTTTCTGGCCGACGAGATTGACTCAGAACGATATATTGAAGAGGCCCTGCAGCTTCTTCGCGAGCATAAGAGAGAACTCATCATAGCCAAGCGGAAACCATTGGCTGATGCATATCTTTTATTGAATTTTCATACAGGCAACTGATTGTCTCCCCAATCATGACATCATTTGGCTGAGGGGATAATCCTCATAGATCCACCCGATAATGGGTGCAACCGCCGTTTGCGATTGAGTCGCACACCAACAATAGATCTACTTGTGACATAGTTTGTGACAACAGGGTTATACCTTCTGCCTTTGCTCCTCCAGGCGCATCGATCTCACCCAGCATTTTCACAGGCTGGATAGCTCTATCGATTCCCGACAGTTGATCACAACCATCCCACCACCATAAGTAAAAAGAACCCTGCATATCATTGACAGGTCCGGACAAGAGCAGAAAACCCTTGTCGACTGACACCATATCACGGATACCCTGACCACCAAGATCGACAAATAACTGACTATATTTTTTCGGGTTATCGAATTCGAGATTCCACACGGGCACTAGATTCGAACGCAGAACCGGACCACGAAAACCCAGGTAGAGTCTTCCGCCAGCTATCGTCAGACCTTCGATATCGATACCGTTTTCCTTACTGGGTATTTTCACAAATGGGCCCATTATGGAATCACTTCTCAGTTGTTTTGACAGACTGATTGATTCCGGCTTTCCAAATACACCGCGCTTTTGATCGAACGGAATACGATACAGACGTTCACGTGATTTCTGCCTGTCGATCTTTGTAAAGCGTTTGAGATTCTTTCTGGCTTTACTGTCGGGCTTGAGGGTTCTGCGACGTCGCGCATGCGAGCCTATTGCATAAAGGAAGCCATCTGCGAAACCAATGGCCTCCAGATCTGTTTCTTCCTTACTATCCGCCAACTCAATAGAGGATTGAACACGCCATTCACTTTGCCCTTCCTTGGTAAACAACTGAATGGCATGTCCCTCATCACTACCCATCAGAAGGTAATCACCGACCAGCGCCAAACCACTGAGATTTTGATCCTCGATGACATCGCCAACCAATTCCACTTGTGCAATTTTCTCTATCACTCAAATCATCCTGTCGTTAATGTCATAATATGCCACTCTGACAACAACCGAGCCTGGAGCAGAGGTCTATGAGAACCCTTTCCTACAGATATCGTTATATCAATTGAAGGATTCCAGCCATGGCTCTAAACAAACGAGCAGATGGCAAAATAACTCTCAGCCCTCTCTTAACATTACTCCCAAACACCTGTTGTATCGCCACAACTGCCTAGCCAAAATAAATTCTAATACTTTAGCCCTACGGAGTAACCCGCGTACCGGTAAAAAGTCCGATATGTTAAAATAGTTCCTAATAGAACAGGGAGTTTCTTGTCAGGTAGTGGCATGGTTTTTTCATTCCACTATTATAGAAAAATCCCTAGAAATAATAAAACAACAGCGCGCGGAATAGAGTTTGTAACGATATTTGCAGAGCTGACTTGGGAAGTAGCTTCGCTTTATTAAGCTAAAGTTAAGTCATTTTTTTCTGACTTAACTTGAGATCATTTCGTTCTTGATTCCGCTGGATAGGTAAACAGTAGTCACTCACGGGGAGATACTTGGCGGCAATGCCGTGCCTGGTTGACGCCGCAGTATACAAAGAAAGATGAGCAATCATATCAACCCATTCGCTCTCGCCTCCATGGTCATCATGCTATTTGGTTTGAGTGAAACCCACGCATTCGAAATGCCGACTGTCGATACCGCTACCGATGAGCAAAAGCATTGCCTCCGATGCCATAGCATGCAAACGCTCGGGTATCGAGACCCAGTCACCGGAGGGATGATTAACCTTCATATACCAGAAGAAGACTTTAAAGATTCGAATCATCAGGCATTGAGCTGCAAAGACTGTCACACCGCCGGCTTCCAGGAATTCCCTCATCCGAGTAGTGCCAAACAGCAAGTTCTTTACTGTGTGGATTGCCATGAAGATAATCCCAGCTTCCTACCTGAACACTTTTCCGAGATAGAAAATGAGTTCAAGCAGAGCGTGCATTTTCTACGCATGCCGGAGCGTTTCAGTTGTTTCTCCTGCCACAATGCACACTTCTTCAAAGCCAGTCGAAAACAATCTGATCCATCGCGTCTGCCAAACAGAGAGATGTGCCTGAACTGCCATGTGGAAACCGATTTCGAAGCAGGTGGCATGCAACGGGACATCAGTGAGATGGTTGCCTATGACAATCACATCTGTCTCGACTGCCATGCAGAACCCACTCGAATCGCTGACCTCAAGTCCGGGGATGCCCCTGATCTATTGGCCAGTCATAAATGGCTTCCAAACACCCAAATGCACTGGAATAAAGTCCGTTGTATCGATTGTCATCTATCTACAGATGACACCTATATGCACCAAATCCTGACCGCTGAACAAGCCGTCAAGCGCTGTGAGGAGTGCCACTCAGCCAATTCGATCATGATCACCAAACTCTATAAGTACAAAATGCAGGAAAGCCGCCAGAAATATGGCTTCCTCAACAGCGTAGCACTGAATGAAGCCTACATTATCGGCATGAGCAGGAACGTCATCCTTGATCAATTGAGCTTTCTTATCATGGGTGCCATGGTGCTTGGCATATCCGCACATGGAGCTGGGCGCTGGATATCCAACAGAAGGAGAAAGAAATGAAGGGGTTGTACCTCTATTCACTGTGGGTAAGGATCTGGCACTGGCTGAACGCACTATCATGCGTGATATTGTTGCTTTCGGGAATGAGCCTGCACTTTTCAAACCGACATGATCCGATTGTTTCCTTCGACACCTCAATGATCGTGCACAACATTGCAGGAATCGCCATGGCCTTGCTCTATGTGGTCTTTCTGATCGGCAATATCATCAGCAGCAATGGGGTCCACTACAAGGTTAAAATCAAAGGCTACATCAATCGCCTCATTAAACAGGTCATATATTATGGAGTTGGAATCTTTAAGGGTGAACCTCACCCGTTTCCAGCCACGCAAACCTGTAAGTTCAACCCCATGCAGCAGGTGGCCTATGTAGGCGTCATGTATGGGTTGGTTTCAGCCTTGGTTCTGTCAGGGGTTATGCTGCTGTTTCCAGAGTCCATTCCAGACAACCTGTTCGGCGCCGGCACCATCTTACCCATTGCCTTGGCTCACACCCTCCTTTCGTACTTCCTGGCGTTGTTTTTAATCGGCCATCTGTATCTCGCAACAACGGGCCATACACCATTGAGCAACTACAAAACCATGATCACTGGAGTGCATCTCGAACACCAAACGGATGAATTAGAGGGAACAGCAAAATGAAAACATTAAAACGTCAGGCTGGTCGCATACGCATCTTTAAAAGCCTCTTCATGCTGGCAGGACTATTCCTTGTCGGCACGCTCGGCTACAAGTATCTCTATCCTGTTATCTTCGAAGCCTACACCGGAGTCATCAATGCTCCTCTGACTTATGCAAGCAGTCAGAAGTTAAGTTCATCTGAATTCGAGGCGTTGGCACGAGAGCTCACCCATGAGGCCCGCTATCAGGAGGCACTTGTCGCGACAGCAGTCGAAGAGAACGAATTTGCACGCAAGCTAAAAATCCAGATGCTCATGAATACACCTTCCTTCAGAGCCAAGACCGATTACCGGCACATCGACTATTTCCGCCACGCCGGCATCAAACAGTACGAAGGGCCCAAGACCTGCCTGCAGTGTCATGAGGAGATGGTTGTCCACGACTACGAGGGTAATCACAGAGTTGTGAATACCATGGATGATGTCCTGGACACTGTCCATTTCAAATTCCAATCAACCGGGCGTACTTTCTCCACTTATGGTTATGACGGCAGACGTGTCAATGCAGACAGCGCAATGCCGATACCGGTAGGCAAGATCAACCGTGCCTGCGGTGTTCCCGGCAGTTTTTCCTGGACCGGCTGGGCCAAACTGATTGAAGCAAAACCCCATGGTGAGGATGGCGAAATCGAAACCCGCAGTGAAGGCTGCGGACAATGCCACATCGGTGGCAACTACCATCCGGCCACCGAAGAGATGATGCCCTTTGGCGGTATCCCTGAAAACACCAAACAGGGTATCGACTGCCTGATCTGTCACTCTGACACCTATGACATGAATCAACGCTATGTGATCGAGGATGATCATGGCCAGCGCTGGAATCAGGACCGCAGCATGCAGTCTGCCATGACCGTATCCCGGACCAGAAACAAAAACTGCCTGAATTGTCACCAGCACAATATGGGCGGCGATGCCTATGAGCACAATGTAGCTGCGGCAAACATTGGCTATAAGAACAAGCGTCTGCTGCATCACGGCGCAAAACGCGCCAACCCTTTTGCTCCCAGTGATGACGTGCATGCAGCGGCCGGTTTATTATGCACCGATTGTCACGTACCCGAGGGACACAAGATACCCCGAGGCATCAAAGGTACCGACCTGGTCGCCAATGACCTGCCACACCGAGAGGTGGCCTGTGAAAACTGCCATACCCAGGCGCCCCATACAAAATCCAGTGACCGGGTTATTCTGAATGGACATATCTCACGCCTGGCCTGTGAGACCTGCCATATTCTCAAACTGGAAGAGCACAGTGTGGTGCTGAGAGATTGGGTTCATCCAACCTGGAATGAGGAAGAAGGCATCTATACACCGACCGATATCTATCGGAATGGTGAAGCGGGCAAGGGCTTTATCTACCTCTGGTTCAACGGTAACGGCACCTTCCTTGCCAATGCCTTGGGCAACAACCCGCTGAAAACAGATGCCTACAATCCATTGATGGAACAGATGGTCACCCTTGACCATCCTGAAATCATTGCCGCTGTTCGCAAGGCCGCAATTGAGCTGCAAAAGACCTATCCAGAGATCGATGTGGATCAATATGTAAAAGAAGCAACCCGACCATTGACCCAGCTACCCTCTGACATACTGGCAAAACGCCGCAAGACTATTGATCAGAATCTGAGATCGGTCATGAACAAAGGGAATAGCAAGATCTACCCATTCAAACTGTTCAATGCCATCATGTACGAAGACATGGGAAATCAGGGGCCATTCGGCGCCATGATCCTGCCATTCGATTATCCGACCTACTATGAAACGGGTGACCCCAAACTTTCGGTGATCGAGGCCATTGCCGATCCCATCATCAAACGGATGTATGAGATGCCGTTCAAGGAGTACATGATGGATGAGTTCATGGCCTATTTTGGCGTCGTCGAGGGCTGGGATACCACCTATCCGGTAGAAAACGGCGAACTGGCTAATGTGGAGGCTCATTGGATGCGCCAGATGGGTACGCTGATGGTCAACCATGGCATCCAAAAGGATGGCAGAAAATGTGAAGAGTGCCATACCGAGCAAGGCATCATCAATTTCGCCATGCTGGGTTACCCGGATGAGCGGGTTGCAGACTTACAGAATCTGCCTGAGCTGGAAAATCACACTATGCCGGTTGCAGACAAAGAGGTCATCAGCGAAGAAAAGGTGACCAAAAAGGAGTAGTCACACAACACCCTGCAATACAATAATCAGAAAGGCCTGAGTCAATCAGGCCTTTCTGCGTTTTAGAGGACTTGATACGAAATATTCGTTTACTGAGAAAGCATTCCAACCAATCGAGGGTGAACAGTTTAGCGCTCAATGATGTAGAAGAGATCCACCCCCTGTGACTGCCCGGTCTCGGTCTGGATCTGCAGCGATTTGGTCAGATCATAGCGCAACCTCAGTATGGTCTCCCCCGTTGCCAGTTCATTCACATACTGCACATACAGACGTGGGGACAGATAAGTGCCCGCAACGACTGAAGCCTCTTCCAGTGTACCGCCTGTGTCCACCCGCAACTCCTCGAGTCCAAACTGGCGCCCGATCTCGGAAGCCAGATTGCCGGCCCCGGCAGCCTGCAGGGCCGCGGAGACACCGACGCTTTCACCTCCCGATTCACCAGGAGCACGACCGGTAAGCAGGTAGGAGAGCACCTCACTCTCACTCATTGCAGGTGTGGAGAACAGGCTGAGCTCTGGATTTTTCAGCGTGCCGGTCACCCGCAGACCCGCAGTTACATCCTCCACTTCACGCACGGCCCGCACATCCAGGCCTGGATTATCCACCGGACTGTCGGCGAACAGCGCATAACCTCGTTCTATCTTGAGATCCTGCCCATAGGCCTTATAGGTGCCATCCACCACGCCGACACGGCCACTGCCTGTTACCGGCCGGCCCGGTTCGTCGGTGACCAGCAGATTGCCGCTCAGATTAGCCCGCAGACCCATCCCTTCAAAACTGACCCGCTCACCAAAGGAGATCCGTAACTTGGAATAAAAGCCGGGATCCGCCTTCTGCGCCGGCTTGCTGTCACCGCCAACCACAACGAGATCCGGACTCCCCGATACCGCAGATTTGGGCATCTCCCGCGGACGTATGCGGGCATAGGGAACATGCACCTCACCGTTCAGCTCAGAGCGCTTGCTGTTGTACTTGATGTTGATATCGGGAGAGACATGCACCTCCGCCTCCGGGATATTCACCGCCACCCAGTCCTCACCTTTGATCTGTAACTCGGTCGGGAAGCCTGCCTCGCTATTCAACCGAGTCTCGCCACTGAATATGAGCTCCCCGTCCCCCGAGCGAACACTCCCATCCAGACTTACAGGGTTGAGATCATTCGCTGTTATCTTCAGCTCCAGATCACGCAATTCAAGACCGAGCTGCGATACATCCAATGCCCCACCCTGCAGCCTGGCTTCACCCTTTAGACCAGGTGCGGCAAGCGTCCCGCCCAGCTTGAAATCCGCGGCAATCGCTCCACGCAGATTCTGTAGATTGGGTAACAACGCGCTCAACAGACCCAGATTATCGATCCGGGCATTGAGCTGTCCCTCGACGACCTGGCTCTTTGGATTGAGTTGCAGGGCTTGCAGTCCCGGCAGGGAGACATCCCCCTGGATTCCACCGAGTCCGGCAAGCGGCAGGTTCAACTTGCAGCGACCCGCCTGCCCATCCAGGCTGGCAGTCACCTGACTGCCGGAAAAATCGATATCCTGCGGCTCGCCCCCCAGCTCAAACATCAGGCCGGCTTCGGGTATCTCAAGGTCTGCACTAGCGTGTAACGCTCCCCCATCCTGAGCCATAAACTCCGCTGTGAGATTGCCGCGCCCGCTAATCCGGGTCTCTTCCGGCAGCCAATGCTGCAGGGTGGAGAATGGCAGTTCAGTCGCCGATACCGCCCCCTTCCAGCCTTTGTCCGGCTGCGCCGCAAATGATCCACACAGCGTGGCCTCGGCAGACTTCAGACAGGACCTTTGCACACTCTGAGATCTTTGACCAAGGGAAAAAACGGCCGGTGATTCAAGCGCCCAGTTACCGAACTCCTGCAGCTCGAGCGTCAATCTCTGCAACTCTCCATTCCAGGTATAATCCTCATCCAGGCCGGCATTCAGCCCCAGGCTGAGCTGTGGCGCCTGACGCCCCGTCAGTTGCATCTCGATATGGTGGTTATCGCGTTGACCGCCGGCATCCAACAACAGCCCATCCCAAACCTGATCTCCCAGGGCCAGCTGTCCCGCCTTCAGTTGTAGATCGATCCGCTGACTCCCTGCAAGGTCCAAATCGAGTTCGGCCTTTAGCTCACCAACCCGCTTCTCCCTGAACGCAACCTGGCTGGACTCGAGCGCCACCTCCACGCGTGGCATTTCTGCTTTTCCAGTCAGCATCCCCTTGGCGTTTAGATCACCTGAAAGACCCGGCCAGAGGCTCTCCAGCTCAGGGGCTTGTAGTATCCAGCCAAGGTCCAGAATCTCCCCCGCCGCCCCCTGCAGGTCCAGCCGATTGGCCCCGGAATGCACCTCGACTGCGCTGATTTTCAGCTGCTCCCCAGCGAGCCGGACCGCACCCACCGCCTGCAGAGGATAGCCCCTGAGTTCACCCTCCAGCCTTTGCAGCACCACTTCAGCATGAGGGACAGACTCATGGACCTGCCCCTCGGTCGTGAGCACCAGGGACAGGTTTCCCGGAAACTCCTCGTGAAACAGTCCCGGGTTGATGGACTCGCCCACAAGTGCGGCCTGCCAGCTCGGTTCCGGCAGCCAGCTGGCGTCGCCACTCCCTGCAATTTTTCCTTCCTGCATGGCCAGTGAGATCTGCTCGAAAATCAGGCCTTGCAGATTGCCGCTGCCCGACGCAATCAGCCTGCCCAGCGCCGGAGGGGCAGCGGGAAACCGGGCATCCAGATCAAGCCGATAGCGATAGTCTGCAGGACGTCCCTCCAGATGCAGACTCCCATCCTGGCTGAGGAATTGGACCTGCTCGCCGGTCAGGGGCCATCTCAGGCCGCTCCAGTTGAGATCGGCAGCCAGAACACCCATCTCATCATCTGGCGAGTAGGTCCCCTGAGCTTCCAGTCTGAGGCCGTTTGGCGTAGTCACCAACAACTGCTCGGCTGCCACGACTCCCTCTGTATAGTGAGATTGAAACTCAGCATTCAGCCTGCCCAGGGAGGGTTCAAAAAACTCCAACCGGCCATCAGCCTCCAACCGCTGGACCGTGCCACTGCTCTGCAGGCGGCCACTGAGCCGCGCCGGGAACCCGTCCACAAACGCACCGATATCGGTCTTTTCCAAATCCAGCAGAGACTCCCAGCGCGGGGATTTCTCCAGTTCAAACAGGGTGGCATCCAGCTCACCGGCAATTGGAGCTGCAAGGGTCTGTTGAACGTGAAGCTCACGCAAACTACCGGTGACCTCCCCCTGCCCTCTCAGCTCAGGACCATCAGGCAGCCGATAGCTCCACTCCGTCTGCAGTTCGACAGGCAGCCCCTGGCTCAATTCCAGATTCCCGCTGACCATCACCTGTGCGGAGAAAGCGGCAGCCTCCAGCCGGGTGACCTCAACCAACCGCTGCTTAGCCGAGGCCTGTAGCAAGAGCCGGTCCAGAATGACAGGCTCCGCGCCTTGCGATTGAAATAGCTGAAAATCCTCGATTCTGAGGGATTCGACCACCAAATCCAGTGGCAGGCTCAAACCGGTAAATGGCTGAGCTGGAGCCGGTTCCGATTGAGCTTCATCGATTGGCAGATTCAGCCTGGCGCCTTGCAGACTCAGTTCAGTCAGGTGCAGACGCCATTCAAGCAACTCGGCCGGCCGCCAGTCCACCCGGATGCTTTGGATCTCCAGCGACAGATCACCATCATGATAGAGCAGATCCCGAATCTGCAAAGGCCCTGTGAAACTGCCCCCGAAGTGACCCAGCTGCAGTTCCCCCGGAGCCAGCTGCTGGACCTTTTCGACCAGCCAGCGGCTACCCTTTTCTGAATGCAACAGATAACCGGCGCCGGCCAGGGTCAGCATCAGCAAGCCTAAAAGGATCAGCGACGCGTAGACCAGAAATCGGCGCAGTAACCGCCAGCTCACAACTCGGGTCCCACCACGACATGCAGGCGCAGTTGGGTCTCGTCCGCACTAAGTCCGGAGGCGAAATCCACACGAA
Organism: Pseudomonadota bacterium; assembly: GCA_039714735.1. Taxonomy (GTDB): domain Bacteria; phylum Pseudomonadota; class Gammaproteobacteria; order Chromatiales; family Chromatiaceae; genus JASJBU01. The sequence goes on along the minus strand of JBDLIT010000062.1, from coordinate 3,271 downwards.
TGGGACCTACCGGAGATTGCCAGCGAACACCAAACCCGGCGCCATACTCCAATTTAGAGTCGTAATCGGGATCGAAGGCGTTGCCGGCATCGAAGAATACCGCGGCGCTCCATTTTCCGGCGAGCCTCCGCTCCAGCTCAAGACTGCCGACCGCCAGGTAGCGGCCTCCGATCACTTCGCCCTCCTCGTCTTTCGGGCCCAGTTTGTCCAGATCGAAACCCCGCACACTGTTATCACCACCGGCGAAGAAGCGTTTGGAGGCGGGCAACTGGATCAGATCATCCGTCAGGGTCGCCCCCAAGTCGGTGCGCGCCAGCAAACGCCAGTCTTCGGTGAGAACATGAATGATTTTGTCATGCGTGGAGACCTGCAGATAACTGGTCTTGGAAAACAGCTTGTCATAGGCGCCCTCGATGCGGAAATCGACTTTGTGGCCACGCTGTAGAAACGCCTTTTTGGCGGTTTTCAACTGTGTCCACTGGACATTCGGCGCCAGCAGGAAGGCGATATCCTCCTGATCGCCAATCTCGTAGGTTTCATAGGAGTAGTCCAGGCCCAGGGTCCGGCGCCAGCCGTTACCCTGCCCCACGGAGTGCTTGGCATTGACCAGCGTCAAGACGCCTTTTCGGGTATCGGTGTCATAGTCATCCACTGAGAACCCGTATGAGAGAGAATCTTTCGAAGGTCTTTTCAATGGGGTCAGATACTCCGCCGAGAAAGTACTGTGTGGCCGCGACAGCCGCAGTTCGCTCTGCATGCGATGACCACTGGGACCCACCCGCCGGCGCTTCCAGTCCAGGGTGAGTCGTGGACCGGTATCGGTGGAATAACCCAGGCCAATACGATACCGGTCCCGCTTGTTGGGCGTCAGATGGATATCGATGGGCACCCGATCACCCTCTGCCTGATCCCGCTGTGCCCGCACCTCCACACTTTTGAAATATTCACTGTCGATAAGATTGGATTGCAGGGTCAGCAGTTTCGCATAACTGTAGGGGTCACCCGGCTGGAAACGCAGATAGCGGGCGAGAAACTCCGGCTCCATCACATCCTGCAGAAATCGCACTTCACCGAAATAGAAGCGCACACCGGTATCCAGGTGGAGCTTAATGGAGGCGCTATAACTATCCAGATCCACCTCTACCTGATGTTGGATATAGCGCGCGTTCAGATAGCCTATCTCAACCGTGGCTGACAGCAGATCATTTTTAGCTTTTTCATACAGCGACAGATCCAGCACATTCCCCGGGGTCATGGGGAAGGCGGGTGAATACAGCGGATCATCCCGCCCTGCCCCATGAATCTCGAAATCCACTTTCGCCAGGCGCACCCGGGGGCCGGGCTCGACCTCATAGATCAAACTGTAGCTCTGTTCAGCCTTTTTCAGACGCCCATCGACTCGGGGTTTGAAATACCCGAAAGGTTGCAGCGCTTTGCGTATCTCCTGCTCGGCCCGGTTGTGCAACAGACGCAAGCGTAAAGGGGTCAGGGTATCTCGCGCCTTCTCCTGCTCGACAGAGAGAAAGGCGAGGACGTTGGCCTTCAGCTCCCGATCCAGGCCATCGACCTCGACTGTTACATCCAGGGCATGGCTGCAGAAGGGCAATATCAGCCAGATCAAAAAATAATAAAATCGTTGCATCGAATGCTCAGAGTATTCTTATTGGTTCGATTCTACCAACTCCCGGCAGGCCGGGGGCATGTCTCCTGCTATTGATCTCGTTTTCAGTTTGATTTCAGCTTGCCCCACTAAGCTCTAACCATCATCCACAGATAAGAATCACAATCATGTCGAGAATCAAACAGATCAAAGTATGGGATCCACTGGTGCGCATCTTCCATTGGACCCTGGTTGCCGCTTTCAGCATCACCTTCGTTACGGAAGACGAATTTCTCGACCTGCATGTGATTGCCGGCTACACCGTCCTGGGACTGCTGGCGTTTCGCCTGATCTGGGGCTTCATCGGCAGCCGGCATGCCAGATTCTCCGATTTCGTAAGAGCCCCCGGCGCGGCGCTGACCTATCTCAAGGAGCTGTTCAGCTTCCGCGCCAAACGCTATCTGGGGCACAACCCGGCGGGAGGGCTGATGATCGTCGCCCTGCTGCTCAGTCTGCTGATCACTTCAATCAGTGGTCTGGCTGCGTATGGGGTGGAGGGATTCGGCCCTCTGGCGGAGTGGTTCCATCACTACGGTGTCTGGAATGACGAATGGATGGAGGAGATTCACGAATTCTTCGCGAATTTCACGCTGCTGCTGGTCGCCGGACATCTGGCCGGGGTGATTTTAGGCAGCCTGCTGCATAGCGAGAATCTGGTGCGCGCCATGTTCACCGGCACCAAACGAACCGGTTCTTAACACAATCCTATGGGAGATTATGCAATGAATAAACTGTTTATCCACTTAGCACCGGGTCTGTTGCTACTGCTGTCAGTCGGCGCTCAGGCTGACGTCATCAATGATCTGCAGGCCGGGTATGCACAGCAGACTAATGGTGGTTTCGCTGCCGCAAAAGGCGAAGCCCTCTGGAACCAGGGCTTTGCGGACCCGAAGTCGGACCGGGAGCGCAGTTGCGCGGCCTGTCACACCAACAAACTCAAAGATCCAGGCAAACATGCACGCACCGGTAAACCAATAGATCCTATGGCTCCTTCGGCCAATCCCAAACGGCTCACCGATGCCAAGAAGGTCGAAAAGTGGTTCAAACGTAACTGCAAATGGACCCTGGGGCGGGAGTGCACCCCCCAGGAGAAGGGCGACCTGCTGGCGTATATCAGCAACCAATAGTGAACAATTTCAAGATAACGAGAGAGGATTAAGATGAAGACTAAACATACGATAATTGCACTTTCCCTGATCGGACTTATGATCAGCCTGACCGGCGTGGTGTTGGCCGACCGGGACCATGAGGATGACGATGATGAGCATGGCCATTTCGAGCGTTGGTTCGGCGGCTCGAAACCGGTCATCAACAGTGTGAAATCCAAGCTGTATGCCGAAGAGTGCGGCAGCTGCCATTTCGCCTATCAGCCGGGCCTGTTGCCCGCCCGGTCCTGGCAGCGCATCATGACCGGTCTGGATGACCATTTTGACGAGAATGCTGAACTGGAGGAAAAAGAGCTAAACTCGATCAGCAACTATCTGCAAGCAAACTCCGCGGGTCAGATCAGAAAGGGATTGCCGGACAGGATCTCCGCCTCCCTGGGTAATACCGATGCGCCGCTGAGGATTTCGGAGACCCGATTTTTCCGCCATGAACATGATGAGATTC
>JBDLIT010000061.1:0-22952 GCA_039714735.1 Pseudomonadota bacterium | reverse complement strand
ATAGAGCTGGTAGAGTGTGAATCCTACCAGCACCTGGTTTTTGTAGACCAGCAGGGCCTCACTCTTACCCGCCAGATCGTTCCTGAACAGTGCAGCGTCGCTGCTGTCGTAGTGAGCGAGATAGATATCGCTCATGGCGTTCAAGATGGATTCCTCGAGGTTGGGGATCTTGATGATGTCTGTTCGGTAGTCCTCCATTACACGGGATCGGTCTTTCTTGGTGACTGCTGATTGTTCTTGAGTCGAAGCCGGAGGAATATGTCGTGGTTGGAGAATTTACTTAATGTAAACTTATCATATCATGACGCAATCCGGCGAGCGTCAAGCCTGTCATTTTGAGCGTATGTTTCTATTCTCCGGATAGGCCCAACAGTGGGCAAAGCTTGTGTCCTATTGCTTTGCCCACTGTGTTTTATGGCCCTACTGTGGCGTCAGCGCAAAGGCGCGCACTGCATGCGAGTCGAGTGAGTTGATTCGCCGATGCCAACCGTTGGTTGCCTTGGCGAACACGTCCAGATTGGCTGAGAAGGCCGCCTCAATACAGGGTTGCCCGCAACAGTTGAGAAGCTCGTAGCGACCGAATGGCCGATCGAAGTTTCCACTGCCGTCACCGGTATAGGCTGTGTCGAAGATTCCGGCCGTCCCCGTCGAAAGCGCCGATACCTCGGCCCCGCCGATGTGCGCCAAATCTACCCGATTCGGTCCACGGTAGATGTTGAAACTCAACAATGCCCGGTTCGTGGGATGTATGGCGTGAAACGATACATCGATGGGAGCGTCCAGCTCGCTAACTGCGGGGTCATACTCCAGAAAGCCACAGTTGCCTGCCCCAACCGCGCCAATCATCGGTTCGTCGATCACCGCCGAGGTGGCGCGGTTGTCGATGTGCAGGGCGAACACGAATCCACCATCGTCGATATCGCCGGGATCGGCGTTGTCAGTGTTTATGGTTCCGTCCGGCTCACTACCGATTGGTACAACAAACTTAAAGGTTGCTGGATCAGGCATTACCTGGGCGCCACTCGAATCGTAGATTTCGAGCTTGATAAGGTATCGACCGTGTGCCAGATGTTTGGCCGTCGTGTTGAGGAACCCACTGTAGATGTCACCAAGGAATCCAGAGGACGGCCAGGAGACGGTCTCGCCCGGATCTACCGGTACCAATCCATGTAGATCAGCTGCATGGGGGCGGAAGCGGTAGAGGTTCTTGCCGCTGAAGTCGATTGGACCCAACACCAGTGTCGGAAAGACGGGTGGGGTGGCCGGCGCCTCCAACTGATAGTGTACCGAAACGGTCTCGTCAAAGTCGATCCAATCAACTGCGCTCGCCTGTTTGTACAGCAAGCGATAGTAGGCGATTTCATTCGTGGGAATGACGTTTGCCGCGCCGATGCGGAATCCCAGGCGTGAGCCGAAGGGCGCATCCTCCATGAAAAGCGTGCTTATATTGTCGGTGTAATCCGTCAGGCCATCGGGCTGTATTCCATCGAGACGGGTGCCGCCTACACCATAGGGCAAGATCCAGGTGCCCTCGGCATCGATTGCAGGCGCCGCGGTGATACACAGGTGATCGATGACCAACTCCTGGCCACCGATGGCGAGAGAGTGAATGTCTCCGTTCAACCGCAGGGTACCCTGATCGTTGCCGAAGCCATTGACCACGGTGACAGTCGCGCCGCCGATCACGGCGTTGTGAATATCGGCGAAATCGGAGAAGTTGCGAAAATCACCATTGACCTCGATGTTGAGGTTGCCGCCGTACTCGCCGAAATTGAGGCTAACCGCATTGGGCAGGGTCGGGAAGGTAAAATCAATGTTGACATTATTGACCGTGACCTCTTGTCCGACATGCCCCGCATCACCCGCATTGCTGATCCGGGCGTATCCCCCGGATGTCCAGGTGCCGTTCGACCATTGAAAGTTATCCACGGTCATGGTGGCGCCCGAGTCGGTAAAGCTATTGCCGATCAGATAGGTTGTGCCCAGAGGTGGTTCCTCGAAGTTGATGCAGTCAGGCCCGAAACCCGCAGTCGATGCGCAGTTGGATTGATAGGATTGCTCACAGCGTCGGTCGTTGAGGGTGACTGATACGCACTCTGGAGGTGGCTCGCCACGCGGGCGGGCAAACCATAGATTATCCAGACTTTCGGCACTCGACAGGGCGCAGAATCCGTATAGACGGTTAGCGTCACCATCGTTAATGTCGACCCAGGTGCGCGCCGAGTTTGGATTGGCGCCGCATGGTGGCAGATCGGGCGCCGGGGTAAACAGCGCATCGGGAAACGCGGCATGATTCACAACCGGAATGCGATATCGGGTGTATGGATTACCGTCGCTACCCGTGTAATCCTCGGTCCCTGCCACCTCGAGCTGTGGATTGGGTAGATTCGGAAAACAGATCGGCCCTGCAGGCCAGGCAAGTACGGCCTCGTTAACAAACCGGGTGACGACTCTTCTTTTGTGCGAAACAGTGTAGCGCACCACGACGGCGCCAACCTCCGGATTCACGGGAATCTTGAGCACGGCTCTTTGACCTGGTTCGAGCGGTTGCGCGACACGGTCGTAGCGCTTCCACTTCTGTCCAAACTCGCGTACAAGTCCGTCAATCTGATCCCAATCCAGCTGTTGGAGGAAAACCGGCTTGGGTAGAGTCACGTATTCGCGCTTTATCGCTACCGTACCGGTCTCGTTCTCCTTCGATAACATTATCACATCCCAAATCGCACCTTCACGGGCCTGCCAGAATTGCCAGGGTAAAGGTACTTCCCGAACCGGCCTTCCCTCGATCGACCAGAAACCACGGGCATCGAACTTTGTGTCACACGCTAGCTTGATGCCGAAATGTTCAACACGGCCGGGTGCGACCAGATCTCTGCGATCCTTCCAGGTAATCGAGACACCCTTACGGCTGAAGGGTGTACCGGACTTAATCTTCGGAGGTGCTCCCCAGCCAGGGTAATGGCCCGTGATGCACTTCGGATTGAGCTTACCTGAGAGATAGAGTTCAAAATCCTCATATCGCACAGTGTCACTGTTGCGAACATCGAAGTTACTCAAAGATCCAGTGATCTCCGGAGCCACCTCACCCATAATCGGGAAAGCAAAAATGGCGAGCACCAGCGTGAAGATAAATGAAATGGGAACCAGCTTGTGCCTATTCATATTCATACCTGATCTCCTTATGGTTGGAATTCCCTGCTTAGTCAATTAATCCGCCTTTTAAGACTTCTCGTATCACATATTGAGATTGGCCAAGATGGGATCTTTAATAGGGTTCATCGCCCTGTTTTTTTATCGAGAGCAGTATAAGCCGCAATCTATCCGGCAGTGTGTACGCTCTCCGTGAGTGGCCCTTACTAAAATGGATATTGCCAAAACGCCAGGTGAGTAGAGATGAGTAAATGCACGATTCATCTCTACTCTTTAAGTCAGCATGGCATATTTACACTGCATACCTAACAACATCCCTTAATCGCCCCACCTAAAAACCAAATTCTTTGGTTTTCACGTATTCAGTTTTAAACAAGGTCCACCAATCCCTCGTACCACCTTCCAGTACATATGCATAAGGCAACCAACCATAACCATTGTTACCCCAGTAAGTTCCCCAGGAGTTGCGGATCAGGAAGGCGCCTTTAGTCTGTTTATTACAGTTTGTATTGACGATCTTTTTGCTATCGTCATAACCCACTACAATCATGGCGTGTCCTCCCAGTACGCTTTCATTGGGACAGGGAAAGGGAATTTTACCATCATCCTCTGCCTGGCTGATTGAACTCATTACCGTGAAACCAAACATGGAGGGTAAACCTGCGGCTAAAAGTGTTTTCGCACTCTCAACAACTGTCTTGAATGATGAGTTTGGTGGATCAAGCCGGAAGTAGTTGATTGCTTGGTAACTTGCTGCAAAGGCATAACAAAATGCCGTTGGCTCTATATCAAAATGAGGCGCAGTCGGATCCTGTGGATTCGGATGAACATCCGTATAAGGCCAGTATTTCTCTGGTGGAACACCGAATAAGGACATTGCACCCATTGTAGTGCGTAAAAAGGCGCCCGTATCTCCCGTCAGGCCCAAGAGATTACGTGTTACTTTGTATAAAAAGAGCCTCGATGCATCGATATAGGTTTTTGAAGCCCTGTATTCATAGTATTCAATGAGGCCAACCCCGGCTTGTGCGGTACATGAGCCTAAAGCGGCTTGGTCCTCTATCGGTGTGAACCAGGCGCGTAAGTCAGTTTTCGCCGGTAGACTGGAAGATTCAGCTTTCTTTATACCAATATCATCAAGCATTGGTTTTATTTTTTTATGAGAGAGAGTGTAGTCTCTGAGATCTGGTATATCCGGAATCCAGCCCATACCCTTGGGTGTAGAAACTATATTAGCGTCCATCATTTTCTCACTCCGTATTTCTTTTAATAAGAAACAAATTCTGCGCATGTTTTCTCATTATGCGTCAGCTATATGAGCTAAAAATGGGTATTTATCACCTCCTTTTAATCTCTAGTCATGAATGTTTGATAGGGTTCAGTTGCCCGTTGTGGGATTCGTACGCAGGACAACTTCCAACGCTCGATCGCGCTTAATAGACACAGCGGATCCTGAGTCGCGTTCTGTCAAAATCATGATGGGATCGAGGGGATTGCTAAAGACGGGTATCGTGAGAAGAGCTAGAACAACATCTATTTGTAAGGCAGTAAGCCGTAGCCATCCTCTTCAATCTGCACTTTCCCTATTTCCCTAATGTTTATAGTGTAATCATAGTTCAACGTACAGGAATAACAATCCTCCTATTGGGGATGTTGAGCCCCTGACTTGAAGAGTTAAGCTGACATTATCTGGTTGACAATGAGTGGTTCAGTTCGATCCTAAATAATTGCTGCAGACTGTTTCTGTAAATAAGTCAGCGAAGAGTTCATCAGATTAAGGGCGGCTGTTCGCCGTGTCCACGAATCGTCTGTTCTCATGAGGCTGGTCAATGCTTTGTTTTCGTTTCTCGATTATGTTGTTGCTGATTAACTAAATGATGAAGAGTCTTGGAGCGCACGGATCAAGTTGCAGGTATGTAGATGATTCAGTGAAATTGTGCGCCGCATGGAAAAGCGTAGCTCATATATATCCACATCGACCGTCAGTTTGATTCAAAACAGTAAATCATTGATCTTAAGGAGGGCATCTCATTATCTTGATACATTTAGTATGTTACAGCGATCAGCAGGCCGTTTAATAAAGGATACAAAGCTGTTCGATAATAATTAGTAATCAATTCGCACGAATTCTCGTGTGACAGGGCAAGGAGCCTCAAGGAGAACATTTCATGATAAGTAGAAAAAATATAAACAAATTCCAGCTCTCTCGATCGGTCAAATTGTTCGGCGTAGCGCTCTGTGTTGCGGTTGGTGCAATCCCCGCCTTCGCGGGGAACATCATCGATATCAGTGGCGGTAAGCTCGGTCCGGCGGATGCACAAGCCGCCGATATGAGTCAGTCCAAGTCGATCACCAAGTCAGCTGCTAAGCTAACGCTCGGACTCGACACCCTCAATATCGAGTTTCAGGCCTTCCAAAAGGCCGTAAGAGAGGGTAAGGCCGTAGCCGGTACTTTCGTCAGCAAGAAGACTGTGGCCAGGATCGTCGATCAGCATGTGGTGATCGATGCGATCGCAGCGGACGATCCACAGGCGCTCAAACGCGCCTTGGAGGCGTTGGGTGCGGAGGTTAAGGGTATGGCGGGCCGCATGATCTCTGCCCAACTGCCCTTGGGCCGGCTTTCCGTGCTGGAAAATCTCCCGATGTTGCAGTTTGCCCGCCTTTCCTGGGCGACCACCCGGACCGGCAGTGTGACCAGTCAGGGCGATGAGGCGCAAGGCTCGGACCTGGCCCGGCTGGACTTCGGCGTTGACGGCGCCGGGTCCACTGTCGGCGTACTCTCCGACAGCTTCGACTGCGCCGGAACCGGCGGTGGCTATGCGGCTGACATCCTCAGCGGTGATCTCCCCGCTGGTGTCAACATCCTCGACGACATTAACATGGGTTGTATTGATGAGGGCCGCGCCATGGCCCAGATCGTATACGATGTGGCCCCAGGCGCTGGACTGGCCTTCCACACTGCGTGGAATGGCGAGGCCGACTTCGCCCAGGGCATCCTGGATCTTGCCGCCGCCGGTTCCGACATCATCGTAGACGATATCATCTACTTCGCGGAGCCCATGTTCCAGGATGGTGTCATTGCCCAGGCGGTGGATCAGGTGGACGCACAGGGCGTCCCCTACTTCTCCTCCGCCGGCAATAATGGCCGCGAGGCCTATGAGGCCCCCTTCATAGACTCCGGCCTGACCGGCCCGGTTGGTGGTGACTTGCATGATTTCGATCCCGGCCCGGGAGTAGACACCCGTCTCGAGATCACACAAAATGCCGATACTATCTACATAATGCAATGGCAAGACCCTTACTTCTCGGTCAGTGGCTCGCCCGGCGCGAGCACCGATCTGGACATCTGTTTTTACAGCCCACCAGGTGAGGTAACTCCCATAGGATGCGTGACCGATAATAACATCGGTGGCGATCCCATCGAGGGCGCCAGCCTCAGTGGCGCCTTGAATCTGGAGATCTCGGTCGAAAGGAGCAGTGGTTCCGAGCCAGATCCTGTTAAGCTAGTCATGTTCGGTAATATTTCGTTCGCCGATGCCTACACAGGGACCAACGCGGGTAGTGTCTATGGCCACTCCAACGCGGCGGGCGCCAACGCCGTCGGGGCCTCTGCCTATTTCCTTACCCCTGCGTTTGGTGAGGATCCTCCGGTCTTGAACTACTACTCCTCCGCGGGCAATACTCCCATCCTTTTCGATACAGCGGGTAACCCAATCCTGGAGGTCCGCGAAAAGCCGGAGTTCACCGCTCCCGACGGTGGCAACACCACCTTCTTCTATCCCTTGTCCGATTATGAACCCGACGGCTGGCCGAATTTCTTCGGCACCTCCGCCGCTGCTCCGCACGCCGCCGCCGTGGCCGCTCTGATGCGTGAGATGGAACCGGCCCTGACGCCTGCCGCAATCACGGCGCGGCTGCAGGAGACGGCTGTCGACATCCTCGAGCGTGAAACACTTGGATTCGGTGGCCCGCGGGTAGCCATTGATGAGTACTATGACAACGACAGCGGCTCTGGCCTGATCGATGCCTATGCTGCCATACAACCTATCGATGAGTGCAACCTCATAGCATCCCCAGATGAACTCGATTTCGGCACGGTATTGTTTGGAGAAACCAGCACCGAGATCATGGAATTGCAGAATTCGGGTAGTGTGACCTGTAATGTTTCCGACTTGTATGTGATAAACGAATTTTGTTTGGCAGGCACTGGTTTTGCACTTAATGCCGCACCTACACCGCCTTTCCCCGTTGATGCTGGGGGCAGTGTTTCCATTTCCGTGGATTACTCACCGTGTGAAGAAGTCGGTGATGACACTGGCACGCTGGTTGTGATGAGCGATGATCCCGAGAACCCTAAAATCGAGGTCAACCTGATTGGAAATGACGGGCTGGAAGCGGACCTGGCTATCACAAAGACGGATTCACCGGACCCCGCAAAGATAGGTAGTGATCTGACGTATACCATTACGGTCACCAATCAAGGACCGGATCCAGCAACTGGCGTTACCATGACCGACAAGCTGCCATCCAGGACCACGTTTAAGTCAGTAACCACAAGCCAGGGCAGTTGCTCAGGCACCAGTACCGTGACCTGTGATTTAACCAGTCTGGCTGCTGGTATGGACGCTGTCGTTGAAATTGTTGTCGAACCCACAAAGCAAGGACGGCTGCTAAACACGGCAACGGTAGAGGCCGTCGAGGACGACCCGAATACCTCGGACAACAGCGCAACCGAAATCACTAAAGTGCGTATCACCAGGCCATAAACACATTGTGCAATACGGGATAAGGTATTGAGGTGAAAAACACGAGCCACCCGATTATCGGGTGGCTCGTGATCGAAAAAAGTGCAACTCCTACGCAGGTTGAATAGTTAGTGCGGCCGGGCAAGGTCGTTTATTCGAGCGGGTGTAAATCCCGTTCCGGCAAGGCAGGCCAGCCACCGGATATAGAGCTCTGGGTCGGCGGCGGTGACGCCAAAGATTAAGCACAGAGGGACCGAGACAACAGGCCGTAAGCGAAAGCTGAAGTGATTGAGCCTCGAAAGCGCCAAATTGGGAAAGATGACGTGGTTAACTACACGGAAATCAACATGGGTGAGGGCAATTGGCAAGTGCTCATCCGTTTCCCCGGGGTCGTAGGGCATGGAACGAAGAACGTGTGGAAACGAAACTGAAACGCATAGCGGAGAAATCCCGCAAGGAACCGTCGTTCAAGTTAACCAGTCTCTTTCACCTGATGAACGAAGAACTCCTGTGGGAATGCTTCTGGCGGCTCAAAGGAAAAGACGCTGTCCATCTGCGGGGAGATGGCCGCCGACAGTTCCATGCTACCCGTACTCGTAGGATTGGGCATGCGGAACCTGAGCGTGGCGCCGGGTAATGCGGTTCCCGCGCAACGAGACCTTGCGGTTCTCGACGAAATCATCTGTCGACGGCTTGCAGAGCAGTGTCTGAAGGCCGACACCCTGGGAGATGTCCGCGCACTGCTGGGTAGACCAGCCGCACAGGGCGCCACTACACCGCCAGTCGACGCCGACGAAGCAATGGATCCCGTCTGCGGCATGGTGGTGCACACCGCCGACACCCCCTACGCGCTGCGCGTGGGGGGAGTGGCGCACTTCTTCTGCTCGCGCTCCTGCCTGATGCGTTTCATGAATCACCGGGAAACCAAGGAGGGGGAAGCCAATACAGATGGCGGGGTACACTAGGTTGAACCGACACCACATCGCCGGAGGAACGCCATCAGCGATCCACCGTGCGTGAAGATGGCCTTCCTGGAGTCGTGACCGGTATCTGGCAATAGGAGCAGTTCCACCTGGTCATCGAGGCGGTTGTTATAAATCCGGCGTGCATCAGCCAGCGGAACGGTGTCGTCCTGCTCACCGTGTACCAATAGCACCGGACAGGTCAATTGGCGGATGGTATTGCAGGGGGCAATCGCATCGAAGCTGGCCTGGATGGTCCGCTCGATATAACGCAGCACCAACCAGCCGAGGGGCAGGTAGGGTATGTGGTGCGATCTCATCTGTCTGCGCATCAGGTCCGCGGGGTGGGCAAAGGCGGCGAGACTTACCACGCCGGCCAGGTCATGTCGGCGGGAGGCGACCAGGAGCGCCGCGCCGGCGCCCACAGAGTGGCCGAGCAGGAACAGTTGATGCGGGTCGATGCGCGGCTGACAGCCCAGCCAATCGAGCCCGTGCTCGAGATCTTCAGCGAAGCGTGGCATGGAAGAGAAACTGTCATCATCGCTGTCGCCGTGATTACGGGCGTCCAACAGCAGTACGGCATAACCTTCACGGTGGAGCAGGGAGGCGAACGGCAGCATGTGCCCGGCGTTGCCGCCCCAGCCGTGCATCACGGCAACCGCGGGGCCGCTTTCGAGGCCCTGGACGGGCGGAATAAACCAGGCAAACAGGCGCTTGCCGTTTGCTGTCGGGATAGAGACGGCCCGATAGGGCAGGTCCAGATTCGCTGGCGTTTCATGTTTCTGGGCTCTAGGTGTGCGATAGGCGCGGTGAATCAACAGCGGTGTCAGAATAGCTCCGGCCAGCAAGATGATCGCGATCAGGATCAGCGTGTACATGGGGGTTCTTCAAAGCAGGTAGTGGTCATCGCGGCAAAGTCAGCTTGGCGCAGAGCCCACCCTCGGAGCGGTTGTGTAACATCATGTCGCCCCCATGGGCGCGCGCGATGTTTCGGGCAATGCCAAGGCCCAGTCCTGTCCCTCCGGTATGTTGTGCGCGGGAGGTTTCCAAACGGAAGAAGGGGTCGAATACCTTCTGTAACCTATCCTCGGGGATGCCGGGTCCCTTGTCGCAGATTGAGATGACCACGGCTTCCTTGGAATCTTCAACCCTGATATCAGCCTGCACGCCATAACGTACGGCGTTCTCTACCAGATTCACGATACAGCGTTTCAGCGCCAGCGGCTTGCCACGATAGGGCTCAGTAATCTCTCCTTGTAACAGGACATCCTTCCCCGCCTCCTGCGCATCCTCCTGGATGCTTTCCAGCAGGGCCATCAGGTCCAGACGCTGGCTGGGTTCTCCTGTTTCCGTTCCCCGCATGAAGTCCAGCGTCGCGCTCACCATGGACTCCATATCGTCCAGGTCCTTTTCAGTTTTGGTTCGCAGTTCCTCGTCGTCCATCAGGTCGGTGCGTAAGCGCAATCGAGTCAAGGGTGTCTTAAGATCATGTGAGACGGCCGCGAGGATACTCGCCCGGTCTTCGATATAATTCTTCAGGCGTCTTTGCATGGTGTTGAAGGCCTTCGCCGTATCTCTGACCTCAGCAGGGCCTGTCTCCTCGAGCGGCGACTGCCGGATATCCTTGCCGAGGCCTTCGGCCGCCTGCCTCAGCTCCCGCAAGGGACGGATAATCGAACGCACGCCGATGAGCGACAGCAATATTACGCTGACCAGCAAAACAGCCAGGACGATGAGAAGCCGGGCCGGCCAGCCAAAGAGTTGCTCAGATACGCCGTGCTCGAAGCTTACCCAGGAACCGTCCTGTAACTGCACCTGGACGTGAATAAACCGTGCCATGGTATGCAGTCCGTGCATATAGGCCCAGGGGCCTGACATGCGACCGCCTCCCATCATGTGCCGGCGGTGCATCGGCGGCATCTGCGGCTCCATGACCGAGCCTTCCAGGGAGACCCGGACCTCGGTGTTTTGCGGCAGCCGTTTTAGCAGCTGGTCCCGAACCATCTCTGAGGCGAGGCCGGATTCCCGATCCCGTTGCGGGATCGAAACCGGTTGCTCTGACAGAGTGATGCGCAGTTCCGGACTGGCCAATAGCGGTAACAGCTGTTGGCGATCCGAAGAGGGAAGGGAGTCCAGGAGACGGACAACGCCCACTGTGCGGACGATCAGGTTCTCTCGAATAGACTCGTAGAGTAGCTGTCCCCGGTCACGCAACAGTATAAATGCCGATAGCAACTGAGCCAGGACCAGGCCCGTCAGCAACAGCAGTACCAATCTTCCAAATAGCGATCTTGGCAATACGCGCACGCGAATATCCTCTTCAGATGGTTGACGAGACCTTGCTTGCGAGCAGGTAACCGCGGCCACGCACAGTCTTGATCAGTTCCGGCTGCTTGGCATCGTCCCCGAGGCGTCTGCGCAGCCGGCCGATCAGGACATCGATACTGCGGTCGAAAGGGCCGCCGTCCCGTCCTTGAGTCAAGTCAAGCAACTGGTCGCGGCTTAATGCCCGGTTGGGGTGGGTCAGCAGCATGTGCAACAGGCGGTACTCGGCGTTGCTCAGGGGGACCACCACTCCGTCTGGTGAGGTGAGGTGTTGCGTTCGAGTATCCAATATCCAGTCAGAGAAGGCGAACCTCTCCGGGGCATCCGCCAGCGGATCGATGGGCAGATCCCGCACCCGACGCAGCACCACCTTGATCCGGGCCAGTAGTTCCCTGGCGCTGAATGGCTTGGCCAGATAGTCGTCCGCCCCCATCTCCAGGCCCAGGATGCGGTCCATCTCGTCACCCCGCGCCGTCAGCATGATGACCGGAATTCTGGAACGTACGCGCAATGTACGACACAGCTCCATTCCATCAATGCCGGGCAGCATCAGGTCGAGCACGATGAGATCGATGCGGGTCTGGTCCAGTGTCATCCACATGCCATTGCCCTCTGCCACCGTGATGACCTGGTAGCCGTTTTTTTCCAGATAGGTCTTGAGCAAGAGGCGGATCTCGGGATCGTCATCGACGACCAATAAGTGATCTTGAGAGGTGTTCATGTCTCCAAATCTAAAGTGTTTTTTCAGTTTGTGTGGGGGCGAATTGTAACCCCAGTTAATTCTCAAGGCCTTTGTTACATAAGATTACAAAAGGCCTCTTTTTCGACACAGACGGCTTACACAAGTGCAGTTTAATAATAATCAAGCTCTGAACCCGTCAATATCACCTTGAAGGAGTACCAGAGGCTGAACAACTTTCGATTCACTGTAACGTAAAAAGGAGAGAGTCATGAAACAGACAACCAAACAAATTTTAGGTGTTGTCGCCATTTCCGCTGTCATCATTGGTGCGGCAACGGGTGTATTTGGCCAGGGTGGTTTTGGACCAGGCTGGGGTGGTCACCACGGAATGATGGGTGGTCCAGGGGGAATGCACGGTCCCAGTGGTGGTCCGGGCTGGATGATGAGCGGTGACCCGGTCGCCTATGCGGATCAGCAGCTCACAGGGCTGAAGAACAACCTGGGTATTACAACCGACCAGGAGAGTGTCTGGAACGTCTATGAAGAAGCGGTAAAAGGCAAGGCCGGACTGATGTTTGCTCATCGGCAGACCATGATGGGATCCGGCAGCATAGCGCCTGAACAGCGTTTAGCCCTCCATCAGCAGGGGCTGGAACAGATGCAAAAGGTCACCATTGCCAGCCGTGACCTCTACACTGTCCTGACTCCGGAGCAACAGGCCAGAGCCGGTAACCTGATTGGTTTCCGTCACGCTCTTCGGTGAGGCATTCAAGCGCAACGTAGCATAAATGCTCGGCCAGGGAGGGCCGGGCGTAAGTACAGAACCTTACAACAGGAGAAAGACAATGATGGCAATACGCATGGTTGGTATAGAGTCTGCTGTATAAAAACATTGAACCGTCTGAAAACGGACCCAAACTAATCAATGGAAAGAGTTGAAATAAGAATGAATCTCAGTATCATCTGGTTGTATGCACCGACTTTCTAAAAAACTGCTGGCTGTTCTGCTCACTCTGCTATTGGGGTTCTCTCCACTACAGGGTGTGATGGCGGGTGTTGCTGCTTCCTTCGATCAGGAGGAGGGCGTGCATCAGATGACGGGTATGCATGGCGACATGGCGATGGCTACGGATCAGGCAGAACACAATTGTGAGCAGCGTCATGCTGATGATGGCTGTAATAGCCATAGCTGCTCATCCGCTCAGTGCGCATCCTGTGTGTTGGCGTTGCTCCCTTTTTTCTCATTCCCCACGAACCTGACTGCTACGTCCCTATCATATTCAGTGGCCGACGGTTTGGAAAGCCAACTCTCCTCTCCTTTCTTACGCCCACCCAGAGCCTGATTTCCCAGCTGATCTCCGTTCGTCTGGAGATCCCCCAATCACAACGATCCGTTGAACGATTCGTCAATGGCAGTGCATCTGCCGTTGGCTTGCAGAGGAAGAATAATCCATGAGTAGTAATAACGCCCCGGTATCCATGGGGGGCGGTCGCCTGACGCGCCGCCGCTTTGTCCAGGGCCTGGCGATGGGCGGCGCCTTCGCTATGAGATCAAGCGGGAGTTCGCGCCCTACATCGGCGTCAACTGGACCAAACAATTCGGCCAGACCGCCGACTTTGCCCGAGACGAGGGCGAGGAGACCAGCGATGTGCAGTTCGTCGCCGGCATTCGGGCCTGGTTCTGATATTTATTACCCAATCTATAAGGAGATCAATCATGGCAATTTGAACTCCGAAACTTGAGATGAGATGTATATCCAAATAGGACCTTGACCTGTGCGTAGCGCATAGGTTGTACGCTCAACATAGAGCGATTGATCTGGAGGACTGGAGCGATGCTGACAGTGAATGAACTTGCGACACAAGGCGATGCACCGACCCATGTCGTGCGCTATTACGTGCGTATCGGCCTAATCCAGCCAGCCGGCCAGCAGGAAAATGGATACCGCCTGTTCACAACACAAGATGCTACTCGGCTCCGCTTCATCCGCATGGCCAAAAATCTTGGTTTTACCTTGAACGAGATCAAACAGATCACACAGCATGCAGATAGTGGTGATTCTCCTTGTGAGGATGTGCGAAACACCATCGAGCATCGGATTCAGGAGAACCGGGCCAAGATCGAAGAGATGCTGAAGCTGCAGACCCGCATGGAAGAAGCTTTGGAGCAGTGGAAACTGATGCCAAACGGGATCCCCGATGGCAACAGCGTCTGCCATCTCATCGAGTCGATCGAAAGCAAGCAAGATCTCGAGTCGAATGACACAGCGGTATATGGAGGCAAAGATGGAACATGCAGCAAAGAAACTTGAATCCTGGAACGTTGTCGATCCGGTCTGCGGTATGGAAGTATCAAGTGAGAGTGAATTCCATTACAAACATGTGGGCGTCGATTATCACTTCTGCAGCGAACACTGCGAGAAGAAATTTGCAGCCGACCCATTCGTCTATCTGGTTGACAGGGAAGTTGATTCGATAACAGAACATGAACACACCCATACTGAGAGTTGCCACTCGGATCATGTGGTAACGGAAAATGCACAGGCAGCTGGAGCAGGCGCTATGTATACCTGCCCGATGCACCCGGAGATCCAGGCGGATCATCCAGGCGCCTGTCCCAAATGCGGCATGGCGCTGGAGCCGCGCAGCGTAGAGGCAGAAGAGGATGATAGTGAACTGAAGAGCATGTCGCTGCGCTTCTGGGTGAGCACTCTCCTCGCCATCCCGGTATTTTTCCGGCGTCGCTATTCAATGAGATGGGCGTGGTGCCGGTCTATTTTGAGGCAGCCGCAGTCATTACCGCACTGGTGCTGCTGGGGCAGGTGCTGGAATTGCGTGCTCGCAGCCAGACCAATGCGGCCATCAAGCTGCTTCTGGGATTGGCGCCCAAGACTGCGCGTATCGTCCGCGAGGATGGACGCGAAGAGGATATACCCATGGAGCACGTGAAGGTGGGCGATATCCTGAGAGTACGTCCCGGTGAGAAAGTCCCGGTGGACGGCATCGTTCAGGACGGCGAAAGCAATGTGGACGAATCCATGGTTACCGGTGAGCCCATTCCAGTTGAAAAAATACCCGATGAAAAGCTGATTGGCGCGACGGTCAACGGTACCGGCAGCTTGCTGATGCGTGCCGAAAAGGTGGGTGCAGACACCCTGCTGGCACAGATTGTACAAATGGTGGCCGAAGCGCAACGCTCCCGTGCGCCGATCCAGAAACTGGTGGACGTTGTGGCCGGATACTTTGTACCGGCTGTGATCGCGATTGCCGTTATCACCTTCTTTGTCTGGTGGAACTGGGGGCCTGAACCCGCCTTGGCCTATGCCGTGATCAACGCGGTAGCGGTTTTGATTATCGCCTGTCCTTGTGCACTGGGACTGGCCACACCCATGTCCATCATGGTCGGCGCCGGCAAGGGCGCCATGATGGGTGTATTGATCAAAAATGCCGAGGCGCTGGAGGTCATGCGCAAGGTCGACACCTTGGTGGTGGACAAGACCGGCACCCTCACCGAAGGTAAGCCACGACTGGTGTCGGTCATCGCGCTCGATGGCTTTCAGGAACAGGAGATTCTGCAACTGGGCGCCAGTCTGGAACGGGCCAGCGAACACCCGCTGGCGGAGTCCATCGTACGCGGTGCGCAGAATAAGGATGTTAGCCTGTTTCCGGCTGACGATTTCCAATCCGTCACTGGCAAGGGTGTCACCGGCAAGGTTGACGGGCGAACAGTGGCGCTTGGCAATCTCAAACTACTGGAAAGTCTCTCCATCGCTTCAGGTGAACTGCCACAAATGGCTGAAACCGGTCGTGGAGAAGGTCAAACGGTCATGTTCGTGGCCATTGATGGCAAGGCCGCAGGACTGATCGGTGTCGCTGACCCGATCAAGGATTCCACCCCGGAGGCCATCGCCGATCTGCACAAGGAGGGGCTCAGGGTGGTCATGCTGACCGGCGACAGCCGGACAACCGCACAGGCCGTTGCGGGTCAGTTGAGTATTGATCAGGTGGAAGCCGAGATCCTGCTGGATCAAAAAGCGGAAATCATCAAGAAACTGCAAGCAGCAGGTCGGGTCGTCGCGATGGCCGGCGACGGCATCAACGATGCCCCAGCACTGGCCCAGGCACATGTCGGCATCGCAATGGGCACAGGTACGGATGTGGCCATGGAAAGCGCCGGCGTAACCCTGGTCAAGGGTGATCTGCGGGGCATCGTGCGCGCCCGACGTCTGAGCTGGGCGACCATGCGCAATATCCGCCAAAATCTTTTCTTCGCCTTTATCTACAACTCTCTGGGCGTGCCTGTAGCAGCCGGTGTGCTCTATCCGGTATTTGGTTTATTGCTCTCACCGATCATCGCAGCGGCGGCCATGAGCTTCAGTTCGGTGTCTGTGATTAGTAATGCACTCAGACTCAAAGGTGCAGAGATTTAACCAGGAGACTGATCATGATGGGAGACGGCTTCGGCATGGGTTTGGGTGGTGGGTTTATGTGGTTGTTCTGGATCCCGCTGATCCTAGTGATCGTGTGGGCTGTAAAAGCGGTTGTAGGAATCGGCAACAGTCCAACAGACAAAGGCAAGTCTGCGCTGGACATTCTGAAGGAGCGCTATGCAAAGGGCGAGATTGATCAAGAGGAGTTCGAACAAAAGCGAAAAGATTTGGACGGCTGAGTACAAATCGGAGTAAGTGATGAAAACACAAGACCCCATGAAACCTGTAGGCGCCTGGGAAGTCAGGCGCCGGATCAAAGTCCCGGCACTGGTGCATGATGCGGATGCAATGGCAGTGGAACGTGTCCTGGGCCTCTTGCCCGGTATCCGCAAGGTGGCAGCCGATGTGACCCGACAGCAGGTCGTCGTCTTATATGACATCACAGAGGCAGATTACCAGACGATTTTGACCTCACTGGAGGATGTGGGATTCCCGTCACTGGATAATTGGTGGTCCCGCCGCAAGATGAGCTGGCGCCAGTTTACTGATAGCAATGGCCGGGAAAATGCAAAGGCGCCGCCAGCGGCCTGTTGCAACAAGCCACCCAAGTAGTGGTGTAGCTGAAGTCACCTTTTTGGCCGCTATCGTGAATACCGCCCGAATTTACTCCATACCGCATCGGTTCTTGCTACTCGGACTTTTTCTGCTGGTTGTCGTGTTTGTCTACACCCTGCTGAAAGAATCCGGGTTGCTGATGATTGTTACGGATAGCGACCGCCTGCAGAACTGGCTTGCCGGTTTGGGTTACTGGGGGCCTGTCGGCATCGTTTCACTGATGGCGATTGCAGTTGTCATCAATCCCATCCCCAGTGCGCCGATCGCTTTGGCATCTGGTGCCGCGTAGTTTTGTTACTGGGAGGGCTGACATGGATACCGGTCGTTATCAGCAGCCTCGCAAGGTGGCATAGGCGTTGAGGATTGAATAGCAGGAAGAACCTGACAGTAAAATTTACACGCAATATTAGCGCCCTCCCCTGTTGTGGCCGATCAGCCTGCTATGGTGGAAGAAGGGTGGATGTAAAACTTGGTTTGCAGGACGGCTACGGTAGCAATTATGTGCCTCAGACGATTCGGTTTTAGTATCTGAAACAACAACTATTGCTGGAGCAAGATGTATGGCAATCAGTGTATTCGAGCTTTTCAAGATCGGCATAGGTCCATCGAGCTCCCACACGGTGGGGCCGATGCGTGCCGCGCTGCTGTTCGCAAATGCCCTCCTGGAAAAGGAGTTGATTAAGATTGCCCGCATCCAGGTAGAGCTGTTTGGCTCTCTCGGCGCCACCGGCAAGGGGCATGGGACAGATAAGGCGATTATCCTGGGTTTGCAGGGAGAAGCGCCGGAAACGGTGGAGATCGAACAGATCTCGGCACGGCTTCAAGCGACTCAAGAACAGGGTGCAATCAAGCTGGCGGGTAAACGAAACCTGCCGTTCAAGCCTGCGGAGGATATCATCTTTAACCGGCAGAAGACCTTGCCCTATCACGCGAACGGCATGACATTCACCGCATTCGGTGCTCACGATGAACCGCTATTGTCACGCACCTACTATTCCATAGGTGGAGGATTCGTGGTGGATGAAGCGGCGGCAGGTGAGGGCAGAATTGTCGTAGATGAAACTCCAGTGCCATTTCCGTTTCACACGGCTGCAGAGTTACTGGCTCAATGTGCAGAGCAGGGGATGTCGATCAGCCAACTGATGCTCATCAATGAACAGGCATGGCGCAGTGAAGCGGATATTCGTGAGGGCTTGCTGGAGCGCTGGGCAGTGATGCAGGCCTGCGTGGAGCGCGGATGTCGCACCGAGGGTATCCTGCCGGGAGGCATGAAGGTCAAGCGCCGGGCGGCCAGGCTGTATCGGCAACTGTCGAATGATACCCAGCTCAATCAGGTGCCCCTGGGCACCATGGACTGGGTGAATCTGTTCGCCATGGCGGTGAATGAGGAGAATGCCGCCGGTGGCAGAGTGGTGACTGCGCCGACGAATGGTGCTGCCGGCATCATCCCCGCAGTGCTGCACTATTACTGGAAGTTCTCTCCGGGTTGTAGCGATGACGGCGTCGTGCGTTTTTTACTGACAGCCGGGGCGATAGGCATACTATATAAGGAGAATGCCTCGATCTCGGGTGCTGAAGTGGGTTGCCAGGGTGAAGTCGGCGCTGCCTGCTCGATGGCCGCGGGTGCGCTGACCGAGGTTCTGGGCGGCACTCCCGAGCAGGTCGAGAATGCCGCCGAGATTGCCATGGAGCACAATCTTGGATTGACCTGCGATCCCGTGGGTGGGTTGGTTCAGGTGCCTTGCATCGAACGCAACGCTATGGGTGCGGTAAAAGCGATCAATGCCAGCCGTATGGCGTTGCGCGGTGATGGGCGGCATTTCGTATCATTGGATAAGGTCATCAAGACCATGCGCGAGACCGGGGCGGATATGCAGACCAAATACAAGGAGACTGCCAGAGGTGGACTTGCAGTGAATGTGATTGAATGCTGAGATTGTCTTGAACGACTCAATGATCAGTTCATTCCAGACTCTGGATGGATTGAAAACCAAAAATCTGTTACTTATGCTTTCTCAATGGTATGAGAAAACAACAGGGGTAAATCTTCGTGTTCCAAAAGCTAGAAAATGATTTTCGCGTATGCATATTATTGGTTTGCGCCCTTTTTGTAGCACCATACACTTATGCGGAAGAAAACAGTCAGGCCGAATATATCGGTATAGAAAACTGTAAGTTGTGCCACGTGCCGCATTTTGAATCCTGGTCTGAAACCAAGATGTCAAAGAGTTTTGAACTATTGAAACCAGGGGCAAGGGTTGAAGCGAAGCAGAAGGTGGGACTTGATCCGAACAATGATTACTCTAAAGACATTGTCTGTTTGAAGTGTCATGTAACAGGCTTGGGGAAACCCGGTGGCTTCACGAGTCTGGAAGAGACCCCGGATATGATTGGGGTCCAGTGCGAAATGTGTCATGGTCCCGGAAGTATCTATACCGAAATGATGATGAAGAAGCAGGGAACCTATACGCTGGAGGATTATCAAACCTTGGGTGGCTTGACCATGCCGTCACCTGAAAATAACGTCTGCACCCAGCAGTGCCACAATAAAACCAGCCCTTTTATAAAATCTGGTTTTGAATTTGATTTTGACAATAGAAAGGCGAGCGGTACCCATAGACATGATCTCGAGTACATCTATATGCCGTTCGATTTTTGACAGTTGACGTTATTTGTTCTGCTTGGTTGAGTATACAGACCCAAGCTACTTGGGTTTCATGATATAAGAAAAAATTGTCTTGCCATTAATTATTTCCTATACAGCTTTGATTTGTTTACCACAGCTGTTTTTATGCCCCATTTAATTCACCAATCCCCTTTTTTATAGCAATATCCCTCATGTTAATACGGGATATCCCCACTGTTAGAGATAAGGCCTGTCGCCTTATAGTTAGCAACATCTATAGAAATTAATAATCTGAAATAGTTCAAATATTACCTGAGTTATTTCGTCGGAAATGGTTTGTTACGGTAGGTTTTATCGGTTAAGGAAAGACTTAATAAAACCGTCAGTTACTAGGGATAATGTGAGAGGAGAAAAACTATGTCAATCACGCGTAAAATAAAAACCATTGGAGTTGTGTCTGCCTTGATGACAGCAGCATTTGTAAGCGGAGCGACAGCGGGAACGATTACGGGTAGTGCGCATGATTTCACTGATGCGATTGGCTGGCAGTCTGGCGAGGATCAAATCTGTGTGTTCTGTCATACGCCTCATAATGCGGACATAACAGTTTCCGATGCGCCGTTGTGGAACCATGCGTTGACCCAGGTGACTACATACACCCTATATAACCTGAGTCCCACCTTCGATGGTGTGGCGACTATCACACAACCAGAGGGCACCTCGTTGTTATGTCTCTCCTGCCATGATGGTACTGTAGCTGTCGACTCCTTTGGTGGAACTAACGATGGTACTTATTTCCTTAGCGGAAGCAAGGACATAGGCGAACCTACGGGAGATGGTTTGTTGAATGATCATCCGATTTCGTTTACTTATGACGAACCTCTAGCGACTTTAGATGGAGGCTTGTTTGATCCAACTATAACGGATGTCACGATTGGCGCTGGTACGGATGAAAAGACAGGAAAAATCACGGATATTATGCTGTTTAGTGGTAAATTGCAGTGTGCAACTTGCCATGATGTGCATAATAAATTTACGGATGGCGATTCACTACTGAGAGTAACAAAAGTTGGAAGTAAACTATGCCTGACCTGCCACGATAAGTAGCAGAAAGTCGTTTGTATATAGAGATGCGCAATACACCATCGGGATTACTGGTTGATCGGTGGTGTATTGAGTATCCTCCTTCTGGAGTGTTGAGTTTTCTGTTACCGGTTTGAGTGAGCAACTGCCTGGCGACCAATCGGTAGTCCTCCTGAAACTCTTCGACACCATTACAATATGGCATGGTTTTTCTACATGGTAATAGATTTAGCTGGATACCTGTTGATCTACCGTATTGTGTGCAAACGACCAATACTATCAGGTTGGTTTGTGAGCGAACTCATCTAAGTTATAGTTCTAGATATACAAATTCGCTGAACCTGAGCTATCACTGGGCAATTTATCGTGTCGGCCTGTGGTATCATCCATCAGCTCATTTCTGGTTATAAAAGCAGGTATAAGTTTTGAGTGCGGTCTCTATTCTCGTAAGCGGATACTGTAGCGGATGGTTTGGCGGTCTGAGTGGATGCAAGACATAATGATAAAAAGCATGCTTGATCGATCTCTTCTTCTTTTCTCTCTCTTGGTTGCTGTTTTGGTTATAGGTTGTGCCGGCACTCCTGAAACAGAGAAACCTTCTCCCTTGAAGGCGGTATTATATCCACCCTTGCCTGATTCTCCACGGGTCCAATTCCTGACCTCATTCTCTGGAACCATGGATCTTGAGACTAAGAAAAGTAGCCGATTTGCTCAGTTTATCCTTGGGAAAGAGGAAAAGGTCTATGAGGGTATAGCCAAGCCCTATGGAGTAGCGCTCCAGGAAAACAAACTCTATGCGGTTGACGCACGCGGAAATGGCTATGTGGTTTTTGATTTGGCATTGAATCAGTTTCGTCGGATTCGCGGAATGCAAAAGCCGATCAATATAACCATCGATGATGAAGGCAATAAATATGTAACAGACACGATGCTTGATCTGGTAGCTGTTTATGATCGCAATGACGAAAGGATCAAGACTTTTAGCAGCCAGGGCGAATACAAGCCGAGTGATGTCGCCATTATTGGCAATAAGTTGTTTATCGCAGACCTGAAAAATCATCAGATACAAGTCCTTGACAAAGCGACCGGCCAGAAGATTTACACCATCGCTTCTGCCGGATCAGAAGAAGGACAGTTATTTCATCCAACCAATCTGGCAATAGCGAAAAACGGCAATATCTTGGTCAGCGATACAAGCAATTTTAGGGTTTCTGAGTTTAGCCCGGATGGCAGATATATTCGTAAAATCGGTGAGATAGGTACAAGTGCCGGTAAGTTTGCTAGGCCCAAAGGTATTGTTGCTGATCGAGATGGGCGTATCTATGTCGTAGATGCAGCCTTTCAGAATGTTCAGTTATTCAATTCAGAAGGGCGTTTGCTGATGTTTTTTGGTGGTTCAGGGACCGGTCCAGGACAGTTGTATCTGCCTACCGATATCAACATCGACTATACCAGTGTTGACTATTTTCAGAGATATGCCGAGCCTGGTTTTGAATTGGAATATCTCATTCTGGTGGCCAATCAGTTTGGTCCAAACAAGATCAATGTATATGGATTCGGAAAGATGCAGGATATGGAATATCCGTAAAAGTATTAGTGAGGCTGCTACTAATGTCAGTTACAAGTATTTAGTAGAATATTGAGGGATGGCGGTTGCATCGATAGTCTTATTGATAACTGATGGATAATCCCGCCTTTATCCGACTGTGAAGTGGTCACAGCACATATGAAAAAGCAGCGTGTATAACTCTAGAAAAATAATATGTTTTATTGCTGCCTGTCTTAGCACAGTCATAGTGTGTGGCTATGCAAGTTCAGAGGAGATTGCACCGTTTCGGCTAACCGGTGTAGATGGTGAGGTCTATGTTCGGTTTTTTGCAGATGAGTATGTAAACGAACTTACTGGTGTTGAAACCAGCCGACGGGAAGGGACGACAACCGAGGAAGGCTTCGATATAACACTACATAGCTATATCTATCACCCCAATTTTTTTCGTCTGGATTTCGGTGGTGGCCTAACCTTCTTGCAACATAACTATGAATCCAACACAGTGGATGAGTCGAATGATAATGAATTTGTGAATCTCCATGCCAGGGCTTATATTCTAGAAAAAAAGTACTATCCGCTGATGTTGTATTACGATCGCCACAGCAGCAGCACTTCCTATGCTGTGCAGGACAGAATGGTGCTGACCAGAGAAAAGTACGGCTTGAATTTCAAGTTGCGACGACCATTATTACCGGCACTTGTTCAATTTGACCTCAGTCACTCAAAAACTGATGGTGACAATCTTCAACGCATCACTGATGAAACCACCGACAGGGCTTCGATAA
>JBDLIT010000060.1:0-23203 GCA_039714735.1 Pseudomonadota bacterium | reverse complement strand
TGTGATTACGGATTGTCTTGGCCACTTTTTTCATCGGCTCGATTCTTGAACGCATGACCCGATTACACCAACGATCCAGAAATTTCTCCGCCCAGGCAGTCGAGTTATGAGTGCAGAGCCAGAGGTGGACATTACAACCCTGCCTCTCAATGACCGCATTCTCGGTTTGATGTCTGTTTTGGGTTGACTGAGTGCAATGGCCGCTCCGTCGGCCCTCCAGCCAATTTTTTCCTCACGATGCTGGAACTCCTGGAATCAATGGCCTGAAATGGCCGCTCCTGACTATGTCGGATCTTCACCCGATTGCTTCAAACTACTGGAATGTGTCAACAGAAGTGGTCATCTACAGCCTATTTTCCGTTGGCGTAGATGATATGTACTTAATCTTTTATATTTCTATTTTATACTGAGAAAAGGTTGGTGCGCAGGGGAACAAAACTTGAAAAATCTTCATTCCGTAGCGAAAAATACGCAACACTATCTGGTTTCGCTGGTGATCTTTGTTGTGGTGATGTCCGCCGGTGTTTACCAAAACCGGAGTTACCATGCACTCCGCGCCAAGGAAGAGCAACAGCATCTCGCCAACATCGTCCAAGCTCAGGCGCTGCTGATCGACAAAGCCCTTTCGCGAGCTCTGGATGCGACCTATGTGCTGGCGCAGGAAGTGAGGCGTACCCGTGGTGATGTCGAGGATTTCGAGTCCTTGGCAGAGCGTCTTATAGCCTCGTTCGGCGGCATCACCAACCTGCAATTGGCGCCCGGCGCGATTGTCAGACGCATTCACCCCCTGGCAGGTCACGAGAAGGCCATCGGCCATAATCTGCTGCGTGACGACAAACGCCGTAATGCAGCGAGAACCGCTGTCGACACCGGTCTGATCACGCTCGCCGGACCCTTCGAACTGATCCAGGGTGGTGTCGCCGTGATTGCCCGCAATCCCGTATTTCTGGAAACCGATGGGACGCAACACTTCTGGGGATTCGCATCGGCACTGATCCTGGTTGACGATCTGTACGCTGCTACGGATCTGCCAAAACTGGAAAAACAGGGCTATATCAGCAGATTGTCCCATATTTCACCAGAAACGAACTTGGAAGATAGGTTTCCAGCTGATCCTGTGCCGGCCAGATTCATCTCCCATTCGGTGTCATTTGCTGTACCAAACGACATGTGGACACTGACTCTGAGTGTGCGCAGCCTTGCGCCCTTCTCCAATGAAATCATCTATTACATTCTGTGGAGTGGATTTGGCCTGCTGCTGGCAACGGCGGCCCACCATCTCCTGCGCAGGCCCGCCTTGCTGGCTGAGATCGTCAGGAAACGCACGGAAGAACTGGAATGCGCGAACCAAACATTAAAAGAACTCAGCGAAACTGATCCGCTCACGAAAATATCTAATCGTCGCGCCTACGAAGAACGCATCGGAGCTGAAATCAAAGCAGCGAAGAGGTCCGGTCAATCATTGTCATTGCTGATGGTGGATATCGATTACTTCAAGGCGTTCAACGATCACTACGGCCATAGCGCCGGTGACATGGCTCTTAGGCGTGTAGCCGAGGAAATAAATGAGACATTACCCCGGAGCACCGATTTTTCCGCTCGCTATGGTGGTGAAGAATTCGTGGTAGTGTTACCTTCGACTGAGTCCGAAGGCGCCTATCATGTTGCGCAGCGTATTTGCTCTCATGTGAAGTCACTGGGGATCAGTCATGATTTTTCGAATGGCATTGGGGTGGTCACCGTGAGCATCGGCGTGGCATCGCTGTCCGAGGTTTCGCTCAGCGAAGCCGAATTGCTGAAACAGGCGGATTCCGCGCTGTACACGGCCAAGAAATCGGGAAGAAACCGCTGCGTAGTGTTCGATTCGACACAGCACTCGTTGGAGGGGACATAGTCGGGGGTATAGATAAGGGCAACACGTTCGATCTGCGGCGCCTCACCGGTGATCCCCAACCCAACTGCCCAGGACAAATGATCGGAATGGGTCGGTTCTAGTCTGCTTTGAAATATCCATGAACGGCCGGAATAGGCACACGCGTCACCTGTTATAAAGATCAGCAGTATTGGGATGTAAAATTTTCTGGCACGCTGCCAGACTTGCCATCAATGACTGCTTTGTCGTGTCGGTTCAACCGATCGTTCATAGCTCTTTCTCTAACTGACGTTTGTTTGCCCTGTTGTCATTCGGATCAATGCCGGTCTACTCGCCCATTCCAAGAGCAGTGATCAATAATTTCAGACATCAGTTTTCATCGATTTAACTAACATTCACAACAGTACCTTATAAATAACTCAGGCTCTGCCATCATCCACAAAGGTTATCTCTTCCGCCTCCAGGAAATCGGCAGCGATCTTTTTCATAACGGCATTGCGATAGCTATACCAATCGTCCTGAATTTCTTTCCGATGAATGATGTCCTTGAAGCGGTGAAAGGCGCCTCGGCCGTGGATGGTATTCAACAATTTGTCCCGCAAATCATTGTCCTCCACGGAAAGGCAAAACCGCTCCATGATCGAGTATTCGTGAATCTCGAATTTGTCAGGCAGCGGTATAAAGTCGTTGGACTCCAATACCTCCCTAACTTTGGGCAGGATCTGCTTTTGCCATTCGGGAATGAAATCATCGTCTTCGTCTCCATCCTCGATTAATCTTGCCTCCTCATCACCAACGGTAAACAGCTCCCCTGTTTTCTTGTTGATGTATGCGGTCATTTCATCACCAAAGACACCCATTTCGTCGACAACAGATTGTAATGATATCGGTTTCATATCAGCAACTCATTCACTATCCAAACCTCTCCAGAAGCTTCATAAAGTTTCGCTTGCGCTTGTACTCGGTGCGCACTGCATTTAGATACTGTTGAAATGTAGCTTGCTCACCCAGTCTATTCATCACTTT
The DNA here is from genome assembly GCA_039714735.1 of Pseudomonadota bacterium. Classification (GTDB taxonomy): domain Bacteria; phylum Pseudomonadota; class Gammaproteobacteria; order Chromatiales; family Chromatiaceae; genus JASJBU01. The sequence continues at coordinate 20,304 of JBDLIT010000060.1, read as the reverse complement.
TTCAACCCTGCGCAGGAGATCTGCCGCCTCCGCATAGGCTTCATTGTTGGTCTGCTCAACGATAGGGCTAATCTGTTCACGGTAGACGGCAATCGCATCCTGAGGGTGTTGTTTTTCACGCAATCCAGCCAACTGGAGCCAGAGCCCCTTGCTGCAACCTCCTGCTTGAGCCTCCCGCCAGGCGGCCTCGATATCTTTTTCCCACAGGAAGATCTCTACCAAATCTGAGTGTCCCCCCCGATAAGCATGACTCCAGCGGTTGCGTGCGGTTTTCTCTGCTTCTTTTTTTAGAACCACACGCAGATGTTTCATTGCACGATCACGCCATTCCGGCCAACTCTTGTTACGATCCGCATGTTTTTTCAGTTTCTGGTAGGTTACAAGGCCGGGATGTCGTTCAAACTGAGGCCAGATCAGGGCCATGGCTTCTGCATGCCGTTTTCGCCGGTGATAGAGGTCAGCCAACAAATCCTGCAAACGGCTGTCCGCCTCCTTCCCAAAGATCTGGATCCCTTTCTCGGCCCACTCCAGAGCCTTACCCCCCTGACGCGCCTTGCGATAGATTTCCGCGATCTCCAGATAACTGTAACTGGATGAGAGATCTCGTTGTTTGATTGCAACCAGCTCCTCTAGATCACCACTTTGTTCAGCCAGGCTCTCCATGATGTGAGTAATACTGAATCGCTTACCGTACCGATTATTATCTTTCTCTCCCGGTTGCAGCGGCTTGAATTTGGCCCATTCGGCTTCGGCCAGTTTCCGGTAATGTTGTACACCCTTTTTACCCAGTACTCGCGAGTAGTTCTTTACTGCACCATAAAACGTATCCCATTCACCATTCAGCTCCCATTCGAACAAGCGCTCCGCCAGTGCCTCCTGACCCGGCTTCGCCTTACGGCATGCGGCCAGATGGACCTCCTGCAGGCGATCGAGCAACATGCTCATATAACCATCGGAGTCGTCTACCTGTTCAATAGCTTTCTCCACACGGGAGAGTGCATATTCGCTGAGTTCGACTACTGCTTCAGCACGGCCTTGGTCAAGTAATTCGGCAACAGCATCAATGGCTGAATCCACACCCCGCCAGTAGTCATACATTTGGTAATAGTCGATAAAACCGCCACCACCAATCGCCTGGTCGATAACTTTTCTGTAAGTTGTCAGGTTGGCGCCTTTGGCAGCCGCCACCTTGAGCATCAACCGGCTGTGCAGTTGCTCGTCTTCACCGGCGGCGTCCAGCAGCATATCCGCCAGGTCTGTTTTCTTTTGCAGCAACAACCAGGCACGCACATCTTTTAGGGTCAATTCGGCTTTGACCTTTTTCGGTTTCTTGAGCTTGCCGGTATTGGCTTTATCGGTTGGCGCTTGTCCCTCCAGCCAGGCCAGCGCAGTAGCCACACAGTGTTTGCAAAAGTCGCCACGAAGGCCGACCGGACAATCACACGCATACTCAACGGTATCTCCGTCCTCCCGTAGGCTGACACGGTAGGTGTGAGCACCCTTCACAGATGCGCTGATCCTGCCGTTGCGCTCTTTCAACCCACTGACGAGACCTTCCGTGAAATAGGCCTGGCCTCGCTCAAAAGAACGTCCGCCAGCCCATTGACGAATACGTCTAGTCGTCAAATAATTTGATATTGCCATGAACCCACTTAGCCCCTCAATACAAATGCATAGAGTCTGGAGTCAACTCCCTCAGGAAGGTGCTAGCTCTGATTCCAGGGTAACCTACCATTTGTCACACCGGCAACGTATTTCGAGGTAATCAGGTGTGATCCTGAATAGCGGGCAAGGGATCTCTACAAACAACAGCAGAGATCCCTTGAGTCTTCTTAATTCACCAGGAATGCATTCACGTCTGGATTTAGACCTCGCTCCTGCCTTGAAAAGTTATGGCAGGTGGAGCAATCGATACGTTTTTCAGCGACGTGTTTTATGTGGTTTTTGTCGAATCCCTTGCTCGCTTTATACTTATGACACTGACCGCAGACCTCTTGCTCAGAAGCCTTCAATTCATATCCCAGCTCACCTTTGAGGTCCAGACGGGCATTGGACTCGTGGCAATCGTTACAAGAAAGGGCATTTTTCTCATCCTCTACCCCATGATTGATTGTCTGATAGGTATGTACATCAACCAGTGAGTAGCTGCCTTCCAACCCTTCCTGTTCCATACCGACGCGAACTGCTTCGTCGAAACTGTTCTGGGTAAAAAAGGTAAAGGTAGAATGAGGAATCATCAAGCCTGTGGCATCATGCTGGGCTGAAACAGAACGATGCTCCTTCATTGGATAGATCTTTGCGTCACCTGAGTCCACCGTCCCATGTGGCACGCCGAAGGCCTTTTCACCCTCTGCGTTTTCACTTGGGATCTGACCGAGTACATAGACTTCGCTCGTACCATCAAACCAACGATATGTCGGTACGACATTCGATGCGCGCACCTCACCTGGCACCCATCCACCACGACCACCACAAGCTGTCGGTGAAAAGTGTGTGTGCGTCCAGTCGCGGACTAATTCAGTACTGATGTCTTTCGCGAATTCAGGGATGTGACAAGTCTGGCAGGCCACCTTTGTTGCATGACGGTCCAACGAGTTGGCCATTGTGCCGGAATAGTCACCGTGAGGCTCATCAGTGTGACACTCCGCGCAGGTAAAACGCTCCGCCACATCATTAGGCCGCAGATCCAGACCACGTCCCTTGAAGAGATGATTTTTCGCGCTATGACAATCTGAACAGGTCAGGTCTTCACCGTGGGAACTCATGTGTATGTCTGAAGAGACCGGTGGATCCACGGTTACAAATGAAAGATCGCCGCGTTTTCCACCATCGCTGCCAGATGCGCCTGCATGACAACGCAGACAGGTTTTACGGGTGGTTGGATGCACGGTGCGCGCCGCCTCAAGTATCGAGACAGCCATCTTTGACTCATCAGGCATAAACCGAAAAGTCGCATCCACGGGTATTTGAATGGTGCTTGGCCCTCCGTCGCTACCTACCACAACAAGGTCTTTATAGGGGGGCGCGCCAACCCTTGCATAATCGTCCTGATGGCACATCAGACAATCGATATTGTTGAGCTGCTCTGCTGTCATCTCAGGTTCGGGAGGCAGGCCATTACCCACATGACAACCCGCGCAGGTAAAGAAGGGTGAGGTGCGTATCGAACCGCAATAGGTGTTGAAGGCTTCCTCGCTCTTGCCCGCTGTACCCGAGATATTGGGTACATTAGGCGTCATGCCTGTCTGTTGATAGTGGACCGAGCCATGCACCTCCTGAGCTTCAACTTCATGACAACTGATACAGGTTTCAGGTCCCATATATTCCGTGATCGATGAATGGGCTTCCTGGGCCTCCGGATTGATGGCAGCTACAGCAGAATTCACTCCAAGAATTAAATTGAAAGGATTAAACTGCAACCCTTGTAGAACCAGCGCAAGTACAAATAGTTGTAAATATTTTATTATGTGGCGACTGTGCATGTTTATCTTTCTCCAGTACATAGAAAGGAAGGAGAGCTGTACTAGTCATTCTGTTAATCGCTCTCCATATAAACTCACACCCCGAACTACTGGCAAAATTTATCTTTTTCGCCTTATAGCAAAATATACTTAATTTCCCACCAGAATATTTAGACCTATTTCACATTACGCAACATCATGTTGCCACCCTCTGTGACCGGTGGTGTATACAGCTCACCCTTGTCTACCACAAAGAGATTCTCCGCAGCGCCTTCTGCTACACGTCCCTGTCCATTGAGCAGGATTGCCTCGTCTACGCCAGCATTATTGGCTTCGATACGGGCAAGGATAGGATTCTCAGTGTGGGCGCGCTAAAATTTGACTGTGCTAAGGACTCAAGCTACCATTAAAAATATACTGACCAGTCTGTTTTGTTTATGACACCATTCACCCCAAAGGCACAGGCCACCCGCGATCGCATACTCGCTTCCGCAAGCGAACTGTTCCATGTGAACGGCTATACCGCGACTGGGCTGGACAAAATCATTGTTGAAGCCAAGGTGACCAAGGGTAACTTTTATTACCACTTCAAAAGCAAGGAAGAGCTGGTACTGGCCACCCTGGATCTACAGTTCGAAGAATTTTCCACCGGAATAGAATCTGCGTTTTCCACCTCCAGCACAGCCAGTGAAAAACTTTTCGGCCTTCTCGGACAGTTGCTGGCGATTGAACAGGAACATTTCAACCAAGGCAAAATTCGCGGCTGCTTTTTTGGCAATTTATCGCTGGAAATGAGTACGCTCAGTGAACCCGTGCAAAAAAAGATCAAACGAATATTCAGTGAATTCCAAACGATTTTGAGATCGTTGCTGGAACAAGCGATAGAAGCCGAAGAAATCGCTAAGGATATAGATGCAGAAACCTTTTCCGCATTCATTCTAAGCGCCGTAGAAGGTTCATTGCTGCTCGATAAAACCAATCAAGAACCTGGCCAGTTGGCAGCCACCATCGATTTTCTGAAAACTTACCTTAACCCGCCACGCATCACTCGCTGAGAGATTCCTTAAATGTGCTTTCGAGTCAGGCAAGTTTTTACCCACGTAGCAGACTGACCAGTCTGTTTAATTTATCGGAGAGACGTAAATGAGTAAAACACCACTGTTACAACCCGTAGTTCCCCAAGCCGATCAGGCCATGGTCGATGAAATATTTGGCGGTGTAGAGGCCCATGTCGGCTTTATTCCTGACGGAATGAAGCTTTACAGCATCAGTCCACCTGTATTACAAACCTTCGTCCAGGGAGTCGGTTATTTTCTGGGGCACGAAAGCCTGAGCCAGGAGTTGTTGGCCATGATCCGCTATCTTGGTTCATCTGACGCCGGTTGTGAATTCTGCATCAGCCTGAATGAAGGATTTCTTGCAAACATGGGGGTAGACCTGGATAGCGTCCGGGCAGCCAGATCCAATCCAGATGCTGCGCCGCTCACTGATGAGGAAAAGGTATTGCTAAAGCTCGCGCTGAAAGGTATTACCGCTGCTGATGACATCTCCGCGGAAAATATCGAAAACGCCCGGAATGCCGGATGGAACGACAGGCAAATATTCGATGTTGTTGCTCTAGCTGCCAACAACAGGGCGTTCAACCTTGTACTGAAGACATTCAATGTAGAGGCACAGGGAGTGTACTAGTTACTTGACCCACAATAGATCCACAAACTTTTTTGTGTAACTTCTGCACCCCGACAGATCATGTCGGGGTGTAGTTTTTCGTAAATATGTATTAAGAAATCTCTCACATGGACACCATCTGGTTGCCAAGCAAAGCAGTTGAAAGAGGCATCATATTTAGTACTCCATCAAGGTTGTTGTAAGGCGCGTATTTCAAGATTTTTATAATTCTTTCTCAGTATTTTTATGGGAGTTCTTTACCTGCATGAAATTTCGATATATCAACGTATTGAGATAAGATCTCCCACATCTTTTCAGACGTGGTGTTAATCTGAATTTCGTCATGTATATTTTTACAACAAACAAGAAAATAAAACGGTCCAGGTTAAAGGCCGCATCAAAATTAATAATGGCAATGCAGTACGTGCTCTATTGCTAGAAGGGGCAGGCATAGGTACGTTATCTGATCTTTCTGTGGCCGAGGATCTGAAATCCGATTAGTTGGTTCATTTACTGAAAGACTATACGATATCTGACGCTGGTGTTTACGCCGTATATCAGGATCAGAAATTCTTACCTGCTAAGACACGACAGTTTATCGACTTCCTCACCAAGCGTATGAGTATAACAACCGTATCGGATGGCAGTATCTCGATGTAATTGTAGTTTTTGAGAGTTTATATACGCCTTGTTGGAAAAAACACCGACCATGAATGATGCCTGACACAAAATCACCAACAGGAGAGAGATATGCTGTTTGCGTATCAGCAACTCGGTGTAGAGCCCGACATCATGACCCTCGGTAAAGGCATTGGCGGTAGTGTACGCCACGGCCCAATACGTTGCGTTTCATACCGGCACTGATCGTAACGGAAACGGAAATCGACCAGATGATTGGAATCTTAGGGGAGATCCTAAATGAACAACACAGGTCTACCTGATAGGAGGGCGCCATGAACCCCGTCATTCAAAAACATCCGGAGGGCTGCGCGCTTGCCTGCGCAGCCATACTTGCTGGAAAGAGCTACGATGAAATCGATGAGATTGCTACGAGGTTAGAAATCTTCGCCGGAGACAAGACGCTTTACAACTCCACCGAGCCAATGCGCCGACTACTTGCTCACCTGGAACTATCAGTCACGTCCGGTGAGGCCGATTTCACCGACTGGGCGGCTCTCCCTGATCAGGCATTGCTCGCCACCAAGTGGCGCTTGGAGGATGGTCTCCCTCATTGGCATTGGGTCGTGTTCACAAGAGATGAAGATCGCGCATCGATACTCGATCCCGCCGCGTATCTGGAGCAGAACAGACGGACAGATTTTGCCCATATCGAACCGAAATGGTTCATCGGCCTGATACCGTGATCGATTCAATTGCAGAATCTCAAAGCGGTTCCAACTTGGTAAGCAAGGCAAGCAGCTTGCCTTTCCTGACAGGCTCCACAATCAGTCTGTCGCCCTCTTTGTGAATAATCGCTATCCCCCTCCAGCTCAAACTCTCGAGGAATACGCAACGCTTGGTTGCGGCCATTACGAAATAGACGAACATGTCGTTCAGAATGCATAGTCATTACCACCTATCATTAGGCATAGGCCAAAGCATTTGCTATAAATACAACCTCGTCGACGTCCCAAATACACCAGTGGTCTGCAAACATTCATGCAGCCTTCGCTACCAAGTAATATTCATAGTGCAATCCGCAAACACCTAGCCAGTTGCCCGTCGTTGCCGAAAACTCATACCTCACGATATCAAGCAGCGATACGTTCATAATGGTGATGTAAATCATCGACCTCTGGAAATTGAACTACCTTTCCAACTTCACGCGTGAAGAGAGATCACGAAGGCAGGGTTTGAGGAGGTCAAGGTGACGTGGGACTACTACCTGCTGAAGGAGGTCGACAAGTCGGTCAAGGTAGCCAGATCACTCGGCCAAGCAATGGAGCAGAAGGTCGAGCGCGAACGGATCAAAAAAGAGCGCACGGCCCTGGCGAACCAGGTGCGTGGCTTATTGGCGGAATATGGAGTAGTCATCCCTAAGGAGGTTACGACTGTACGCAAAGCGCTACCCGAGATCCCAGACCCTGTTAGTCACGTAAGGCTTTCGCTTGCCATCACGGCCCGGCTCACCAAAAAATATTAAATCCGTAAGTGATGTCAATGAGTAGTCACCAAGGCTTGCCTTCAATTGCTTGGCTCGCATTTACTCAGCGTACTGGGGCGAGGGTCGTTTGGTAGGTGTCACTTCGGCCAGATATCTGTCCAAGGCGGCATCGACCATCATCGACTCCGAGGGTGAGCGTTTGATGTGGGTACCCCGGATCATTTTGCCTTCTATATGACGTACCCAGTCTCCAGCATCGCACTTCGTTCAAATGCTAGGAACATGCGCCGTCGGCAGTAGCCTTCAGATGGGCCGAATCACTGCCTAAATCTTCAAAGACATAAGGGTTGAGAAACTGGCGACCCCATAGCAGTGCGCGATCAGTGACGCTGAGCGCCGCTTCATCACAGACGGCATCCCAGTGATCAATGAGACAATTCAACTGATGCTCGATGATGGCGATGGCCTCCGCGCGCGATAACAGAAAATGGGCTGCTGCATCCAGGCAAACCGAGACCTGGCTCATGCGATTGTCACCGGCAATCAACATCGCCTGTGAGGCTTCGTTCCCCGTCCGGGCTTGCGGACAGATATCGTAAGCCGGTGTCAATCTCAATTTTTGCCCATCCCAGAAAGCGGCATGGTTACGCGCATGATCGTCGGTGTTGCCGCACAATATGTTGAAGACGAGCCGTGAATAGAGCTCCCGCAACGTTGTGGATGCATCGGCAAAGCGGTGGCGGATGAGTTCCGCGAAATCTTCATAGCTGGCATAGCGCGCCATCATTTCATCAAGCGCGAACAGGGTGAGGGAAGAGACCATGGCCTTACGCTGCCATCCCTTCCCGGTATGCAGGCGATCGAAGCGCTGTACAAGCAGCACGTCTTTATGCGCGGAGGTGGTCAATGATACCGGCGCAACATCGAGCCCGGCCAATGCCGCCAGACGCATGGCAATAAACTCGGCCTTCACAACACTGTAAAGATCGGTCGTCGAAGAAAACTTGGCCACATACTTTGTATCACCATCCTCAATCTGCGCCTTGGGCCGCGCTCCACCAATCGAGGTGCCATGCTGCAAAGCCTGATCGAGCTCCGGACTTAGCGGCAGGCCCTTCTCAACGCGCTCGGCGGATTGCACCAGCTCATCCAGAGTCACGTTCACCGATGCCCGTGGTACATATTCAGTTGCAGAGCGCTGAAAATCCAAGGCCCCAATCCGGTCTGAGCCGGATTCCAGCAAATAGGTCAGTTCATCAAGCTGCCCTACATCAGCCTTCGTCCCTCTAAGGCCCAGTTTCCTGTTGATAAGGACGCGCCGCCCCCAGGCATCGGGCGAAGCATCGCGGATGCAGCTTGGCATGCTCAAGCCTGGCAGCAAAGGAATGGCTCCCACCAGCAGCGGCAACTCGGGATCATAAAGCGCAATGGCACTCTCCCGCGCCAGATAGCTCTTGCCGTAATTGAAGATTATCTGATCACCCTCGGCGGTCAGTTTGCCCGCCACAACCGGCGCGGTTTCACCGGGCAGCCAGATCCAGACAAAGGCTTCGCTGTAAGGTCCGTTAGAAGTCATCGTCGACCGCCTTTCTGCTCTTGCGCACGGCGCTGGGCAGTACGGCGAGTTTATCGTCGGTACGGGCAAGATGACTTACGAGCGATGAGCGCTCCTCATCGAACAGTTTGACACCGACCAGGGCGGCTACTTCAAACACGAGCCCGATGGCCACGCTCAGATCACCTTTTTCGATCTTCTGCAATGTCGCCCGCGAGATCCCTGCCCGCTCGGCGAGTTCGTGCTCGGTCCATTTGCGTTGCTTGCGCCCCAGCCGCACCTGCTTACCCAGCAAGGCCCCTGCCTCACGAGTGTATCTCGAATATGTCCTGTCCTTCGCCATTTGACTGACCTAACCAATAATGAACACTATAATAGTCACTAAGTAACCTCATGACCATTTTAATAGCCAATTATTAAGGAAGAGTCAAGAAATAATGACCAAGGAATAACCACAAAACCTCATCGTTACCAGTATTCTGGCCATTCATACCCTTCACCCACGCACCCCACCACCGGGCGGGATTTAGGGGGCTGTACGCTGCACTGGGACTGAAAAACACGGAAAAAATACTTTGGTGAGCGCCTGGCGGGCTTAGGTGCCCTGCCTTGACAAAGCCGCTTTAGCGTAAAGTTAAAGGGTATCCAGACAACCGAGGACCGGGGAAACCGGATCGTCCTGATTGACGGCCTTCAACTTACAAAGCTGATGATCAAATACAATGTTGGCTACTGGGATGAGGAAATCATATACCTCAAGAAGATAGATGAGGATTATCTTTCTATCAAATTATCCATATATATTTTTACTACTGCTCATCGTAAACACCACGATGTAGCTATTTCAGCCATAGTGACCAAAATCAGTCAAATTCATTCAATCATCCCCTTCCGTATCTTCACACCCTCCAGTATCGGCTCCGATGTTGACTCAGGGATACCGGCCAGTCTGGCTTTCTCCCCTACCTTCACGAGCGCATCATCCACCTTAGCGACCAGATCAGAGAAAATATCATCCATATCCTGCGTGCGCAGCCCGGCTCTTTGACCTGTCTGGTAGAAATGGCGGGGCTGGATCTCCTTTATGCGATAGTGGCGGCTACTCCCCACGGCCATCGCCAGCTTGATCTTGTGGGATGAAAGTTCGGGATACGGAGCAGCAGACATCACATCATACAGGGGGGTGAGTTTGTAACCGCCCGGTGTAAGAAAAATCGAGAAGTTTTTAGCATGGCCGTCGATGGCGGCCAGCAGCCAGAACGCTATCTGTGCTTTCATAAAGTTCAGGCGATCTTCACGAGGGACAACAGCACCATTCAGAAATTCAAGAATATCCACGATACCGGGACCACCATCGCTTTGGTATTTCCGTATGGGAGGAACACCCAGCGCCTGGCAAATATCCTCCTGTGGCAATCGATAAAGCACATCATCGCGCCAAAGTCGGTCAAAGCGCTCAACAACGATTACGGGCTTATCATCAAATATGAGCACCTCGGCATTGGCAGTCTCAAGCCCCAGCGCACGACACAGCGTAAGACAGAGCCATTCATTCCACGGCGTATCGGAAAAGTCCGCACCATGCGGGCCTTCCTTTATGGCAGGTTTAAAGATATGGGAGGTTGATGTCGGACCGAGTGGAAGCTGCCACCGACCATCAATTTTAAGAAACGCCGTTTTTTCCTGTACCCCTGCAATGGAAATACGAAAGTCATCATCGTTAGCATGAATACCTAGAGGAACTGTTCCCAAGGAAGCGATCCGGGTGGCGATCTCGTCATCACTAACGGGACGGTAGGTCATCTTTGCCGGATCACCGGGATCAAGCCCTTCTGGAACAAAGCGCAGCGCACCTACGCAGTCACGTCCGATCACGGAAAGAAGATCAAACATACCAGCGCTATCGGCCTGTTTCCGCGCCGCAATTTTTTCCCTTACAGCCTGATCGTCAGGTAGCAAGCCATCAAAGAAGCTATCTGCATTCACCCCCGACCAAATACGATCGGACAAAGGCATGGAAAGTGAAATGGGAAAGGCGCGCGCGGAAGAGATCCAGTCCGGGTCATAACAGAATGCGGTGGAACCGTTCGCCGCACGAGAATATCTGCCGACCTTGCTTGAGCCGACATAGACATCCAGTACGCGTCCTTTGCGCTTGCGCCCCACTTTTAGTACTCCGTTGGATCGAAATCAGCTTTCCTACGTGGGACAACGGATAAATCCATGTCCAGCGCTGCCAAAATCTTTATTACCGTATCGAGCTTCGCGCTTATCGCACCATTTTCCAGCTCAGAAATCAGCGCCTGCCTCACAGAAGCTTTGCGCGCAAGATCAACTTGCCGCAGTTTTTGCTTCAGACGAGCTACACGGACTGCTTCACCAAATTCTTTGTTGTTACGTATGGTCATCAACATGGGTCTTTCTCAGTTATACTGATAAACCGTATATGTAATTTATATACGCTGATCCGTATAATATCAACAATATTCGCTATTGCGTATAAAAACCCGGTATACGTAATTCCGTATAATCACTCTAATTAGGTGGCTCAAACTAACAATTCATATAAACGAAAAGCTGTGCGATCCCTCTCATCATGGATTGTCACGCATGTGAAAACCAAAATGGCGGATGCCCGCCGGACAAGCAGAACAATACCGGGGGGCTCATCAAGAGGGCCGGTATCTGGCGCATCGACAAGCAAATCAACGGACGGCGCGTTTGCCAGAGCACTGGCACAGATCAGCTCGAAGAAGCGGAAACCCTATCCGCTGAACTGGGAAGAGCAGACAGCCTTGTTCAAGGAGTTGCCCGATCATCTGGCCCAGATGGCGCTGTTTACGGTCAACACAGGCTGCAGGGATGCCGAAATCTGTAGTCTGAGATGGAACTGGGAAATGAAGATACCGCAGTTGAATACCTCGGTATTTCTAGTTCCGGGCGAGATGGTCAAAAATGGAGATGAGCGGCTGGTGATCCTCAACCGGATTGCCCGCTCCGTGGTGGAGGCACAGCGCGGGACACACCCCACGCATGTTTTTCACTATAAGGGCAAACCGGTGGGTCATATGCTCACCAGTGCCTGGAAGCGGGCCAGGGTACGGATTGGACTACCGCAGGTGCGGGTCCATGACCTCAAGCACACCTTTGGTCGTCGGTTAAGGGCGGCGGGTGTGAGTTTTGAGGATTGGCAGGATCTGCTGGGCCATCGCCCGGGAAGGATGACAACGCACTACTCGGCGGCAGAGCTGACAAAGCTCATCGAAGCCGCAGAAAGCGTGTGTGATCGCGGTGAAGGAAAACCTGAGCTGGTTGTTTTGCGCAGACTGAACATTGGATAAGTCCCGCAAAACTCCCGCAAACAAAAAAGGGTTAGCGTTTACTTACCCGCTAACCCTTGGTACTGGTGGGCCATGAAGGATTCGAACCTTCGACCAATGGATTAAGAGTCCACTGCTCTACCAGCTGAGCTAATGGCCCAAGTTTAAATGGGGTGGACGATGGGTCTCGAACCCACGACCGCCGGAATCACAATCCGGAGCTCTACCAACTGAGCTACGCCCACCATAAAAACGATACTGCCTATCTTATATGCAAATCCCTCTGCCAGATATGGCACGCCCGGCAGGATTCGAACCTGCTACCCTCGGCTTAGCTTACCAACTACGCCTTTCGACGCCCCATGATGGGTTTGTGGTCTGGACTATCTCTTCACCATCTCAGGTGTCGCACGTATAGTCTCTACGGAACCCTTCGAAAATCAGTTGCCAGTCTTACACTTTTCGACTGATTATTCTTGGATGCTTCTACCCTCAAAATCGAGCTGAGCCTTCAAAACACCCAGGTCGCCCTTCTGCTTGGTATGGTGCATGTAAAATATGCTAACCACTTACCATTGAATGGGTCAACCAAAGGTTTCCTCGGGATTGCCATCAGCATGACCTGTTAAGGTTTCCCCGATACAGTGCGATCCACTTTATGAGTTCTCTTTCCTCATAAAGGCTCCTAAAACACATCATAACGATGTGTGCTTAAAGGCCGATGCTCTATCCAAATGAGCTACGGGCGCAGAACTGTCTTACCTATCACTGCTACCCTTCGACTCAAGGCCGATGCTCTATCCAAATGAGCTAGGGGCGCAGAACTTTACAATCTATCAGAATTACTCCATCCAATTGAGCTAGGGGCCTAGGGGCGCAAATAAACTGGTCGGGGTAGAGAGATTCGAACTCCCGACATCCTGCTCCCAAAGCAGGCGCGCTACCAGACTGCGCTATACCCCGATAACCGGGTAAGTCTATAGCAAACCACCCGATTACGCGAAGAGCGGAATCATACTGACGAAGGCCATCAAGGTCAATGGGCCGGATCGACGAATCCCTGACAGACCACGTCTTTTCAAGGTATGATTCACACCCCTCTCAGACCAGTAGGAATGCACACAGATGAGCGCTCAGATCCTTGACGGCAAGGCTATTGCCGCTGAACTCAAACAAGATATCAAGAGCCAGGTTGAGGCCCGTACTGCCGAAGGTTTTCGGCAACCGGGGTTGGCCGTGGTGCTGGTCGGCGAAAATCCGGCTTCACAGATCTATGTGCGCAACAAGCGCCGCTCCTGTGAAGAGGTGGGATTCTATTCAGAGATGCACGACCTCTCCGGCGATACCAGCCAGGAGGAACTGCTGGCCCTGGTCGACAAACTCAATGCGGATGATGCCATAGACGGTATTCTGGTACAGCTGCCTCTGCCCGAGCAGGTCGATGAGGAGGCGGTGATCGAGCGCATCCTGCCGACTAAGGATGTGGATGGCTTCCACCCCTACAATGTGGGCCGTCTCTGCCTGCGCATGCCGATCCTGCGCCCCTGCACCCCCAAGGGGGTAATGACCATGCTGGAGCGAACCGGTCAGAAGCTGGAGGGGCTCGATGCGGTCATCATTGGCCAGTCCAACATCGTGGGACGTCCCATGGCCTTGGAACTGTTGGCGGCGCGCTGCACCATCACCGTCTGCCATAGCCGCACCAAAGACCTGGCGGAGAAGGCTCGCAGCGCAGATATTCTGGTGGCGGGAGTGGGTCGACCTGAATTCGTCCCCGGCGACTGGATCAAGGAGGGCGCCATCGTGATTGATGTGGGTATCAACCGCACGGATGAGGGCAAGCTGGTGGGTGATGTGGAGTTTACCGGCGCCAGACAAAAGGCCAGCTGGATCACCCCGGTACCAGGAGGTGTGGGACCGATGACGATTGCGACCCTATTGGAAAACACCCTGCAGGCGGCGGAGCTACATAGCAACCGCTAGTCTTGCCCGAGGAATGCGTCTGTCCTGAGTCCATCCAGAAATTCCTCGTCGAGCATCAGCTCCTGTTTAGGATAAGAGAGAAACTGAATCCTTTCAAGGGATTCAGTATCATTGATGGTGTACTTCTCCATCACCAACTGATGGGCCAGCTTGAGGATCGCGATCAGGGCACGCAACTTGCATTCTTTGATCTTTTCACAGCGGAGATCATGGTGGTGATAGATGGCCTGACAGACCCTTTCCGGCAGTTTCCAGTGTTTGGCGAACATATAACCAATCACTACGTGATTACTCCCCAACCGCCTGTTCTCCCTGTCGATAAGGGCGGCCGGAAATTCATTTTCTATCCGCAGCAGGTCTTCATAGCCAGGAAATTTCTCCGCCAGCAGCATGGCGCCGCAGTTGTGCAGCAGGGCTGCCAGATAGGCCTCATCCTGGGAGATGTCATGTATATGCTGGGCGATTTTCATGGCCACTTGAGCCACACTCAGACTGTCATGCCAAATCTGCACGGCAATGGGGGATTTGGCCTGTATCTTACTCTGGAATGCAGCCGCAGTGACCAGGTTCTTTACCTTATTGAGCCCGAGTAAAACCACCGCCTGAGGAATCGATTCCACCGGTTGCTGGAGACCAAACAGCGGGGAATTAACCGTTTTAATCACTTGGCCAGTGATCGCCTGATCCTTGGCGACTAAATCGCTTATCCTCTCAATGTCTGGTTCCTCTTTCTCAAACTCCGCGTGGAGATTGACAACAATGTCAGGAACCGAGGGGATCTGTGCCCCCTTGATAACTTCAAACGCCTTTTTCAGTTCATTTTTATCTGGAAGAATATTGCTCTTACTCATAAATCAATCAGTCTAACCTCGTCGCCAAATTGTACCCTCCGAGGAATCCTCCAGAATAATGCCTGCCGCCTGCAGTTCATCGCGGATACGGTCGGCCTCTGACCAGTCCTTGGCAGCACGGGCATCGATGCGGGCCTGGATCAGGCTATCTATATCGGCATTACTCAGGCTACCTTTAGCGGCCAACTCCCCGCCACGCAGATAGTGTTCCGGATCGTCCTGCAGAATACCCAGCATGGCCCCAAGCCGTTTCAGTTCAGCGCCCAGGCCGGCGGCGGCAGCCTGATCAGTATCACGCAGGCGGTTGATCTCCCGCACCATCTCGAACAGCACGGCCAGCGCCTCGGGGGTGTTGAAATCATCCTGCATGGAGGCATGGAAACGCTCGGCGAAACCCTCGCCCCCCGCCGGCTCAGACTCCGGCAACCCCCGCAGGGCGGTATAGAAACGGCTCAGCGCGGCATGGGCGTTATCCAGGTGTTCGGTATCGTAGTTGAGCGGGCTGCGGTACTGGCTGGTGAGGATGAAATAGCGCACCTCTTCCGCCTGGTAGCGCTCCAGGATCTCCCGCACGGTGAAGAAGTTACCCAGGGACTTGGACATCTTTTCATCATTGATACGCACGAAGCCGTTGTGCATCCAATATTTGACGAAGGGATGGCCGGTGGCGCCCTCAGACTGTGCGATCTCGTTTTCATGGTGGGGAAAGGTCAGGTCCGCCCCGCCGCCGTGGATATCGAAGGTATCCCCCAGCGCCGTGGTGGACATGGCGGAGCACTCGATATGCCAGCCTGGACGACCTTTGCCCCAGGGGGAGTCCCAGGCCGGCTCATCCGGTTTGGCGGCCTTCCACAGAGCAAAATCGAGCGGATCGCGCTTGGCCTCCTCCGGTTCCACCCGCGCACCGGACTCCAGGTCGTCGATGGATTTGCCTGAGAGCTTGCCGTACTCGGGAAAACTGCGCACATCGTAGTAGACATCCCCATTGTCCGCCGCGTAGGCGTGGCCGTTTGCGATCAGCTTTTCAATCATGGAGAGGATCTCGTCCATGTGACCCGTGGCCTTGGGCTCGTCGCTGGGCAGCAGCACACCCAGGGCCTCGGAGTCATCATGCATCGCCTGGATGAAACGTTCCGTCAGCTGCATGAAGGGCTCACCATTCTCATTCGCCCGGGCGATGATCTTGTCATCGATATCGGTGATGTTGCGGATGTAAGTGACGTCGTAACCCGCTGCCTGCAGATAGCGATAGACCACGTCGAACACCACCAGCACCCTGGCATGCCCCAGGTGGCACAAGTCATAGACCGTCATACCACAGACATACATGCGGACTTTTCCAGCTTCCAGGGGCTGAAAGGTCTCTTTTTGGTTGTTGAGGTCGTTATAGATCTTAAGCATGTGTGATCAGCCGTGAGTTATTTTGAAATTGCGCGGATATTAGCGAAAACATGCCGCCACCACAAAGCCAAGCTGCCGCAAGAGGGCCTGCCAAATGGATTTAGAGTTCCATCCATTACAACAATTCACTTAATTCCAGCACTGCATTGCCGCTAGATTTTTATGCATCTAACTTGACGGGACAAAGAACAGGACCAGTGCACCCGTTCACTCTATCCCCACAGATCTTTAGCCGTATTTTCCAGCAAACCAGGTAGTCCCAAGGATTCTAAACCATGTCCAGAAAAAGGGCGTTTAAATCAATCAAGAGCAAAATCCGCAGGACACTGCTGATTCAGTTTGGCATCATGCTGCTGACAGGTTCATATCTGGCATACAGTCAGAGTGTCTTGGTGGAGAATCTAGTGAAGGATGAGTTCGATCAACGGGGACTCAACGGTGAACAGATCATGCAGTTCCGTGATGATGACCAGGGCCGGGTGCTGACCGTGGTCATACCCATGCTGGCCCTCAAAGACTATCGAGGCCGATTACCAGGGGGCCTTCGGCAACCTCAAGGAAGGGGTCAACGAAACTGAAATCAAACTGAATGAAATCGTCTCCCAGATTCATGACTCTTCCGATCTGATCAAGACCTCCTCGGATGAGATCGCCTTTCAGACCAACCTACTGGCCCTGAATGCTTCGGTGGAGGCCGCCCGCGCCGGCGAACAGGGTAGAGGCTTCGCGGTGGTGGCCACCGAGGTACGCAATCTTGCGCAACGTAGCGCCAGTGCGGCTAAGGAGATCAAGGAGTTGATCAATGACAGCGTGGAGAAGGTAAAGACCGGCTCGTGCCTGGTCAACGAATCGGGTGAATCCCTTGAGGAGATTGTCAACTCAGTGAAAAAGGTCGGGGACCTGATTTCGGAGATCGCTGCCGCCAGCAGTGAGCAGATGAATGGCATCGAACTGGTAAACCGGGCCGTCACACAAATGGACGAAGCTACCCAACAGGACGCCGCCATGGCCGAAGAGACTGCCTCCGCCAGTCAAAACACTGCCCGACAAGCCTCTCAACTGGTTGATCTTATGGCATTTTTTACCATACGTTAGGCAATCCATCCAATCAGGGAAGTCCGGTAGTCAAAAGAAAAAACAACGGTCCCTACCGGACACCCCTTTTTACGCCCCAGCAGAAGCTATATCATTGCCCCCTTTGCAACAGGCCAATTGGGATAAGACTCCATGAAACAACTTTTACTCAAAGCTCTATTCACCCTGCTGTTGGCGGGTGTCTTCTCACATAACGCGTTGGCGGAAAATGTACGCATACTGATGGAGACCAGCCAGGGGAATATCACCCTGGAACTGGACAAGGCAAAGGCTCCTAAAACCGTGGAGAACTTCCTCAGCTACGTAGACGAGGGCTTTTACAACGGCACCATCTTTCACCGGGTCATGAAGGACTTCATGATCCAGGGTGGTGGTTTCACTCCTGACATGAAACGCAAGAAGACCCATGATCCGGTGCAGAACGAAGCAAAAAACGGTTTGAAGAACAAGCGAGGCAGCATCGCCATGGCACGCACCAACAAACCCCATTCAGCAACCACCCAGTTTTTCATCAACCACAAGGACAATGAGTTTCTCGACTATCCGGCCCGGGACAACTGGGGCTACTGTGTATTCGGCAAGGTCGTCGAAGGTATGGATGTGGTCGATGCGATTGCCAATCAAAAAATCAGGAAAAAAAGCAATCCACCAAATATTCCTGAAACCACCATTCTCATAGAAAAGGTCTCCGTTGTTTCGGATATTCCAAAGACTCCTTCTTCTCTTTCCGTACAGTAAGCAAACAACCACAGGTACAGCTAAATGATTACACTGACAACCAACCTGGGGCCTATCGTCATCGAACTGGATGAGGAGAATGCACCCAAGACCTGCGAGAATTTTATTCAATACGTAAAGGATGGCTTTTTCGACGGCACGATCTTCCACCGGGTCATAGACAACTTCATGATCCAGGGAGGCGGCTTCCTGCCCGGCATGGTCCAGAAAGAGACCCGGGAGCCGATCGAGAACGAAGCCAAGAACAAGCTCTCGAACGAGGTCGGGACCATCGCCATGGCACGCACCATGGAACCTCACTCCGCCACCGCCCAATTCTTCATCAATGTCTCCAACAACAAGTTTCTCGATCATCCAGGTCAGGACGGCTGGGGATACTGTGTGTTCGGCAAGGTCAGCAGTGGCATGGATGTGATCAATAAGATGAAAGGCGTCGACACCACCACCCGCTCCGGCCATCAGGATGTCCCGGCTGAAGACATCATTATCGAAAAGGCCGAGATTTCCGACTAGCCCTCCTGCAAAGTGTCTGAGGCGCTGTTCATTTCAGACCTGCACCTGTCCGGCGAACGGCCGGCCACGGTGCAGCTCTTCCTGCAATTTCTTGCACGGCGCGCACCCCGGACCAACACTCTTTTTATCCTCGGTGATCTGTTCGATCTCTGGATCGGTGACGACCTACAGATGCAGACCATCACCGAGATTAAGGCAGCCCTGCGTGCTCTCTCCCGGAGCGGCACAAAAATACGCCTCATGCATGGCAACCGGGACTTCCTGATCGGGGAAAGGTTTTGCGCCGAGACCGGAGCTGAACTGCTGCAGGATCCGACCCTGATCAATCTGCAGGGCATCCCGACCCTGTTGATGCATGGGGACCTGCTGTGTACCGATGATCAGTCCTATCAGGCATTTCGCAGACAGGTCAGAGATCCCGAGTTCATTCGCGAATTCCTCAGCCTGCCAATCGCGGAACGCATCGCCACCGCCAAAGAGTATCGAGCCAAAAGCGGCGAGGCCAACTCACTGAAGGCCGATGAGATCATGGACGTCAACCAACAGGCGGTGGAAAGCGCCATGCTGCGTCATGGTGCGAGCCGCCTGATCCATGGACATACCCATCGTCCTGACCTGCACCGCTTCAACCTCAACAATCAGCAGGCACTGCGTTATGTACTGCCTGAGTGGCGCCCAGAACACGCCGGGTTTCTCAGTGTCAATCCGGATGGCTGGAAGGTTGGGATTTTCACCCCGGCCCCGAATGCCTGAAGCACCGAACGGCCTTCCCTGACATACCATGGAATGGCTCCCGATCACCCTGCTCTGCGCCTTCAGCCTGGCCTCTGCTGATGCGCTGATCAAGGGCGCTCTCGGGGACTATTCAGCATGGGAGCTGGCCTTTGTCAGACTGTCGCTCACCGGCCTGCTGGTCTCTCCACTGTTATTCACCCAGCCTTTCCCGCAACTACCCCTGCAATTCTGGCTGTGGGTGGGCTGCATCGTCCCCCTGGAAATCCTCGCAATGCTGCTCTACAACCGGGCGATCCGTGACTACCCTCTGTCACAAACACTGCCCTACATGGCTTTCACCCCCGTATTTGTCATCGTCACCGGTTTCCTGCTGCTGGGTGAGTCCCTTTCAGCTCAAGGACTGCTGGGTATCCTGCTGGTGGTGGCGGGCGCCTGGCTGCTGAACTTCAGGCAGGCATCATGGAAGGTCTGGCGCAGCTGGCTGCAACCTCTGCTGCATATCTTTCGTCATCCGGGTTCATTGATGATGCTGGGCGTAGCGCTGCTCTATAGTTTCACCGCCGTTGGCGGCAAAGGTGCAATGCAGTATATGCCGCCCGAACTGTTCGGGCCCTTCTATTTCGCCCTGGTGGGACTGGCATTGATACCCATGCTGGCCCTGGCCAGACCCACTGCATTTTTAAGCATCTGGCGTAAGCCACTGCCTGTGTTCGGCGTAGCTGCATTAATGGGGCTGATGCTGGTGACTCATTTCATCGCCCTGAACAAAGTGGAAGTGGCCTATATGATCGCAGTGAAACGCACCAGCCTGCTGTTCGGTATGCTGTATGGCGCCTACCTGTTCAGGGAACCAGGCCTGGGCAGTCATCTGATCGCCGGC
>JBDLIT010000059.1:0-23372 GCA_039714735.1 Pseudomonadota bacterium | reverse complement strand
TTTGTTGATAATTATTCAATTCAAACGGCACTTGTATTCAGTATTTGCCTGACATCCTCCTGACGGACAGGGTGCTGCAACACGGCATGCAGTGGAAAGATCCGGTTCAGGGGATCCACATAGTTCTTCTCCTGCTTCTCCACCATGACGATGACCCGGGCCTGTGGCGCATATTTCTGCAGACTGAAGAGAAACACATCCAGATTACTGATATTGACCCCGGCATAGTTATTGGCATAACCGTAGAAAAACTCGGCCACCACAAAATCAGGAGGCTGTCTTTTCAATTGGGACATGGCCTTGCGTATCGATTTGAACTGCACTTCGGTCATGCCCAGCTGTCTGTAAAGCGTGGATAGATCAGGATGGCTGGGTGATTCAATGATTGAATAGAGGATGGGTGACGACATAGACCCAATCTCTAGAAAACCTGCCAGATGGTTGCGATGCCAAACAGGATGACCGTAACTCCGGCAAAACGTCTGACTCGGATATCCTTTGACCAGCGGGCCAGGCTCCCCGCCACCAGCCCCATTGCGAATACACTGGGCAGGGTGCCCAGGCCAAAAGCGAGCATCAAACCCGCTCCCTTGAGTACGCTGCCCGCTGAGACTGTCCAGACCAGCATGCTGTAGACCAGACCACAGGGAATCCAGCCCCATACCAGTCCCAACAACCAGGCCTGGCCCGGAGTATGCACCGGCAGCAACTTCCGGGCATAGGGTTCGATGCGCTGCCAGAGCCCGCCTCCAAGCTTTTCGATACGGGACAAGCCCAACCACCAGCCACCCAAGTAGAGCCCAAGAAAGATCATAAACAGCCCAGCTATGACCAGCAGGGCCTGCTGTGCGATGTAGATGGGAACGATCTCGGCCAACAGCATGCCCAGACCACCCATGATGCCACCCGCGACTGTGTAACTGGTGATCCTGCCCAGGTTGTAACCAAGCTGATAGGGTAAGGTGCTGCCCACGTTGGCGCGGATCTTTTCCGGCAGACCGAAGGTCAGGGCCCCGATGATTCCACCACACATACCGGCACAGTGGCCTACGCCCAACAGACCGACTACAAAAGCGGCAAGATAACCAGACTGTTCAAGCATGTTTTCTATACCCGCTGGATGGAATGTAACGCATCGCCAGTAGAATCAACACCAACACCGGGACCCCCATCAAGGTTGTGATCAGAAAGAAAGTCGGGTAGTCCACAGAGTCCACCATGACTCCGGAAAATCCCCCGAGAAATTTAGGCAGCAGAAGCATCACCGAGCTGAACAGGGCATATTGAGTGGCGGAGTAGGATACATTGGTCAGGCTGGACAGATAGGCCACAAACGCCGCAGTGGCCAGGCCGGCACTCAGGTTGTCGATGGAGATCACGAGCGTAAGCATCAGCACATCGTGCCCCAGAGTCGCCAGCAGGGCAAACAGTAGATTGGTCGCCGCTGCCAGCAGACCACCCACAAACAGAATGCGCATCACCCCTAGACGCATCATCAGCAGGCCGCCCAGTCCAGCGCCCAGCAGGGTCATGATCACCCCGTAAACCTTGGTGATGGCCGCCACTTCGGCCTTACTGAATCCCAGGTCGACGTAGAACACATTGGAGATCACTCCCAACACCACATCCGAGATCCGATAGGTGGCGATCAGCGCTAGAATCAACAGGGCCTGCCAACGATAGCGAACGATGAAGTCTGCAAACGGGCTGACCACCGCATCGTAGAACCACTCACTGAAAGCCCGTAGCGGTGCCGGCAGCCAGCCTTGCCGTTCGATCAGCTCATCGGCCCGGGCCTCGCGCTTGCTGGTGCCAGGATCGATTTGAACCTCCGGTTCATCGATGATCAGCACGGTGATCACACCCACCAGCATCATGCCGGCCATACTCAGATAGGCTGCCATCCAGGCGCTTTGCTGATAGACATCCTCGGCCGGATCAAAATAAGCGGCAATCGCCAACGACCCTGCGCCGCTCATGATCATCGCCAACCGATAACCCACCATGTAACTGGAAGCCATGACACCCTGCAGCACCTCATCTACCGACTCGATACGGTAGGCATCAATGGCAATATCCTGGGTTGCCGAGGAGAAGGCGACCAGCAAAGCCAGTGAGGCAAATAGGACAAGGCCATCCAATGGATCAGAGAGGGCCATCCCGATAAGTCCGGTAATCACCATTAACTGGGCAAACAGCATCCAACTGCGCCGTCGACCCAAGCGCCGGGTCAACCAGGGCAAGGGCAGACGGTCCACCAACGGCGCCCAGATCCACTTGAAGCCATAAGCAAGCGCCACCCAGCTGATAAAACCGATAGTGCTGCGCTCGATCCCCGCCTCCCTTAGCCAGAACGACAGGGTGCCGAACACCAGCAGCAGCGGCAGCCCCGCAGAAAACCCGAGAAACAGCATGCTGCGCACACGAGGCTGCCAATAAACACTCAGGGTCTCCAGCCAAACACTCGGCTTATTCTTTTTAACCACTCGTTCCCCTTGGCCAAGATCTACAAAGGCATAGTGATTGACTGCCAAGCTCAGGTGCTGGACTTCTCCCACTAGAGTGGTTGTCGTATGCAAGAAATGTAGGTCGGATTAGCACAGCGTAATCCGACAATTTATCGATTTTGTTGGGTTACACCCCAAGGGTACTTCCTTCGGGGCGCACTATCGCTAACCCAACCTACATATCAGGCCCTCACAACATCCTCTTCCCAGGGTAGGAATCCTGTAACTGAGCTTTGTAGCTAATCACCAAAACCGTTTATTATAAGCGTATCTCACCTCCAAACCTTACGAAATCTTCCTCAGGCACCCCATCATTCCCATATTGATGCTTAAACAGAGCCTGATAGGAATTTAGCGCCTCATTTTAATGCATTGCCAGAGTGCGCAAGCACTTTATTGGTGCATTCGGAATACCCCAACATCAGCGAAACCACCCTCAAGGACACCATGCTGATGCTCATTGAAGAACAGAACAAAAAGGGTGGTCTGCTCGGTAAGAAGCTGGAGCCGGCGGTGGACTACCTGATGCGGGCGCTTCCCTGGAGGTAATGGAACAGGACGCACGGTGCATGCGGGGCGAACGTCCCTTCGTCTTCACCAATCTGCGGGAAGGCGCCGGTCTACAGCAGATCATCGACTTCATCCTGCATAGGGCATGCTGGAAAATGCCTGAAAATCCCCTTGAAATGGGTTACAGGTTACAATACGCGGCAAATTGAACACAGGAACCTTCCCATGCAGGAATATCAACGTGAATTTCTCGATTTCGCCCTTGACGTAGGCGTGCTGCGCTTTGGTGAGTTCACCCTCAAATCGGGCCGCACCAGTCCCTATTTCTTCAATGCAGGACTGTTCAACACTGGCGCCAGCCTGGCCCGTCTGGGGCGTTATTACGCCCAGGCAATCGTCGATTCCGGTATCGAGTTCGATGTGCTCTATGGCCCGGCCTACAAGGGTATTCCGTTGGCAGCGGTGACCGCTGCCGCCCTCTACGACCAGCATAAAAAGGATGTGCCCTATGCCTTCAACCGCAAAGAGGTAAAGGATCACGGCGAAGGCGGGGTCATCGTCGGCCATGCCTTGGAGGGCAAGGTGATGATCATCGACGACGTCATCTCAGCAGGCACATCGGTGCGTGAGTCGGTGGAGATCATCAAGGGCCTGAACGCCACCCCAGCCGGAGTGGTGATCGCCCTCGACCGTCAGGAGCGCGGTCAGGGAGAACGCTCTGCAATCCAGGAGGTGGAGGGAGACTACGGTATGCCCGTCTCCGCCATCGTGCAGCTGGAGCAACTGATCGAGTATCTGCAACAGAAACCGGACGCGGAAGATTCCCTAAGCCGAATTCGCGCTTATCGGCAAGAGTATGGAGTCTAGTAATTACCGCGCTGCGTGGGTCCACTGGACCCACGGTTCTGCCAATAAGTTAGAATTGTGCCTGCAATAAAATGATAAAAAGGGTGAACTGTTCTACAGACCCGCTATCTTATAACCGAGGGCACACAGTATAATCGATAGGATATTCAGAGACCTGAATCTTCAAGTCTGGTAGAGGACTATTGTTTACTATCCCCTTTGGGGTGTCCCGAGAGCCAAGTTTATAACTCGCACTCTTTCAATATGGTATTGGAGGAGTACTAAAGTAACGACAAGCCATCTTTGTCGTTCCCAGTTTGAGAACCAACAGCCGTTTACAGCTTTCTGTATGGCTTCAAAAAGGTTGGCGGATGAGCTTTTGCTAAACCAAGGTGTTTGAAACGGACTATCTATGCATTTTTTTCCTTTTTTGATAATGACCCTGATCCTTTCTGTGGGGCTGTCCGCCCCGCTTCAGGCCGGTAGATTATACAAATGGGTGGATGACGAGGGACGCATCCACTACTCTGACAGGCTTCCACCTGCTGACTCGACCCGACCCCACTCCCAACTCGATGAACGAGGCATCACCGTGGATTCAGTGGGTGCGGCAAAAACCGCGGAGCAGATCCGCCAGGAAGCAGAAGTGGAACGTCTCCGGCAGGAGCGCCAGCGTCTGATTGATGAGCAAAGGATGGCGGACCGGGTACTCTTACGCACCTTCCGCACGGAAGACGACATTATCATGACCCGAAATGGTCAACTCCAGGCCGTTGACTCCTACATAAAGATCACCCAGTCGAATATCAAACGCCTCAAATTGAGGCTGGAGCAGATGCAGCGCGATGCCGCCGCCAGGGAACTCAGCGGCAAGCGGATCTCAAAAAAATTCCAAGCGGATATTGAAGCAAAGAACCTGGCATTGAAGGAAGCCTACGAGTCCATCGTCAATCGGGAACATGACAAGGATCGTATCCGCAAGTCCTTTGCCCAGGACCTGAACCGCTTCAGGGAACTCAAGCACCTTGAAGAGAGCAATGATCCAATGCAGGAGGCTGCGGAAAGTTTTGTTAAAGCATTAAAAAATGTCTACATCTGTCCCGATGACAGCTGCAATGAGCCGTGGAAACGAGCTAAAGCCTACATGCGGCAATACAACACCACGCCCATCAAGATGGATGCGGATAACGTTCTGATGAGTGGTACAGCGGTTCAGGATGACGACATCAGTATCACCCTGTCGCGCATCCGGGATTCAAAACGGGAGCAAACCCTGATCTTCCTGGATCTGCAGTGTGAAGACTCTCCACAAGGCTTGGATTACTGCGCCAGCGACAAGCTGGAGAGTATCAGGCAAGGATTTCAGGCGGCTGTCGCTCAGTCTGCAGTTGACTGACAAACAGCGTATTTTGCAGCAGTACCCACTGGGCTTCCCACTGCTCCAGGGGGGAAGTCTTGAAACGGCTGCGCAGATACTGATGCATACGGCCTTCCACCACGGCCAGCAAGAGGTTCGCCACCGCGCTGACCTGTGTCTCGCCAGTCCCTTTACCCCGCCATTCGCCTTCCCGCAGGATTTGCCTCAATTGGGTCTCGAGCCTGGAAAAAAACTGTCCGACCCGGTTCATCAGCCGTTCCGTCTCCCCCACCAGGGCATCCCCCAGCAGCACACGCGTGATGCCCGGATTGCGGTCCGAGAAGGCCAACAGCAGATATAGCAGCTGACCACATCGCAACTGCGCGTCCTGTTCCTCCTGCATGATCTGATTGATGCGCACAAAGATGCTCTCCTCGGCAAAATCGATCAGGCCCTCGAACATCTTTGCCTTACTGGCAAAATGACGGTAGAGCGCCGCCTCGGAAACCCCCGCCGCCCTGCCAAGCGACGCGGTGGTGATGCGCCCCCCCGGATTGAGCTCCAGTTCCCG
This sequence comes from Pseudomonadota bacterium, assembly GCA_039714735.1. GTDB lineage: Bacteria > Pseudomonadota > Gammaproteobacteria > Chromatiales > Chromatiaceae > JASJBU01. Next base: position 17,581 of record JBDLIT010000059.1, on the reverse strand, counting down.
CGCCAGGGCCTCGAGAATAAGCTTCTTGCGAGGTACTCTGCTCATCAGCGCCGCCGGATCAGGGTGCCCACCCCTTCATCGGTAAACAATTCGAGCAACACCGCATGCTCGACCCGGCCATCGATGATATGCGAGCTAGCCACACCTGACTTGACCGCCTGTAGCGCGCAATCAATCTTGGGCAGCATTCCGCCATGAATCGTCCCATCTGCAACCAGTTCATCCACCCGACTGGCGGTGAGGCCGGTGAGTAATCCACCATCCTTGTCCAGCAGGCCCTGAGTGTTGGTGAGCAGGATGAGCTTTTCCGCCTGCAACACCTCAGCCACCTTGCCGGCCACCAGGTCTGCATTGATATTGTAGGAGTGACCATCCTCGCCGACCCCGATGGGGGCGATCACCGGAATGAAATTACCATGCACCAGCATATCCACCACGCTGACATCGATACTCTCGACTTCACCCACATGGCCGATGTCGATGATCTCAGGCACTTCCAACTCGGGAGCTGAACTTTTTATCACCATCTTGCGGGCGCGAATCAGATCCCCATCTTTACCGGTCAACCCGACCGCCGAACCACCGGCGCGGTTGATCAGATTAACGATATCCTTATTCACCAGACCGCCGAGCACCATCTCGACCACATCCATGGTCTCGCTATCGGTGACCCGCATGCCTTGGATGAACTCCGAATCCTTGCCTAATCGGTCCAGAAGATGGGCGATCTGGGGACCACCACCATGCACCACCACAGGGTTGACGCCAACCAGCTTCATCAACACCACATCCCGGGCAAAACTGGTTTTCAGCGCCTCATCCACCATGGCGTTGCCACCATATTTAATGACGATGGTCTTGCCGCTGAAACGCTGGATATAGGGCAGCGCCGCATTGAGTACATGGGCAACATTGCTTGCCTGTTCTTTATTGAGAGTCATCTGTTATCCAGTCTGAAAAAACTTGCTCCGTAACACCTTTGCCAAACAAGGATCGCACCACGATTGGCTGGCTCTGCAGATTACCACTGATGCTCAGGCTCAAAATGGCAACTGCAAGTTCGGCTCCACATTTTTCATCAGGTCCCGAAAGATTCCCTTGACGGTGTCCAGACCTTCCTGAGTATCCGATTCAAAACGAAAAACAAGCGATGGAGTGGTATTGGACGCACGCACCAGTCCCCAGCCCTGCTCAAATTCGGCACGCAATCCATCGATTCTCAGCATGCGTGCGCCTGGCAGATCGGGCTGCTGGTTCAGCGCCTGCATCAGCTCACGCCCCTGCCCTTCTTTCAGTGGGACAGCGTACTCAGGTGTGGCAAGGCTCTCCGGCAATTCCGCAAAGGCCTCCGTACTGGTGCGGTAATCAAGCGCCAGGATCTCCAACAGGCGTGCGCCGGCATACAGGCCATCATCGAAACCGTACCAGCGTTCAGAAAACATGATATGTCCACTGAATTCGCCTGCCAGCAGGGCATTGGTCTCTTTCATCTTCGCCTTCAGCATGGAGTGACCGCTCTTCCACATCAAGGGGCGGCCCCCATTGGAGAGCACTACATTGGCCAGATGCCGGGTGCATTTCACATCGTAGATGATATCGCCGCCCGGTTCACGGGTAAGCACATCGATGGCCAGATACATCAGCAGGCGATCGGGCCAGATCAACTTACCACTGGAATCGACCACACCCAGCCGATCACCATCACCATCAAAGGCCAGCCCCAGGTCCGCCTGGTTTTCGACCACCGCCTGCTGCAGAGCTTCCATATTCTGGGCCTGACCCGGATCGGGATGGTGATTAGGAAAGGAGCCATCCACCTCGCAGAACAGTTCAATCACCTCACAACCCAGCTGACGATAGAGTTCCGGCGCCACCACTGAAGCAGCCCCATTGCCGCAATCGATGATCAGCTTCATGGGACGGGCGAGTCTGATGTCGGAAACGATCCGATCGATATAGGCGGGAATAATCTCCTGGGAATCGAATGAACCCTGCCCTTGCAGCAGTTGACCCGCATCGATGCGGCGTCGTAAATCCTGAATAGCCTCCGCTGAAAGACTCTCGCCACTCTGGATGATTTTCAGGCCATTATACTCCTTGGGGTTATGACTCCCGGTGACCATCGCGCCTGCATCACTGTTCAACTCATGTGCGGCATAATAGAGCACCGGCGTGGGGACCAGTCCGACATCGATGACGTCACGGCCACTGGCCTGTAATCCGGCAATCAATGAACTTTGCAACCCCTCACTGGAATCGCGTCCATCACGCCCCACGACGATGGTTTGCAGACCCTGTTCATAAATCTCACTGCCGATACTCTGACCGATCAGGTTCAACATGTCCTTAGTCAGGGTATCACCGACCACACCCCGGATATCATAGGCGCGGAAGATGCTGGACGGGAGTTCAACTGACTCCGCTGATACAGGAGGCAGCCCTTGAGCCGAGCCCATTTGCTGTTCCACGGCTATTCCCATACCCGCATCAGGCGCGCCGGATAATGAGGCGGCGCCTTTACTCAGCTTCACAAAATTCAACCGATGCTCTTTGATCTGGTGATAAAGGACATCAAGCATGGGTTGCATGTCCGCCAGTTTCGCAGGATGCCGTTTTGGCGGCCGCCCCACCACCAGCGATTCAACCAGCGAAAGGACATTGCGCTGATCCCGCTTCAGCGCCTGACCCACGGATCGCATCAGCAAGAAGAACCATGCGGAAACCAACAGGATCAGAATCACTCCGGATGACAGAATCAGTGCGTTTTTCAGGCTGACGAGTTGCTGCGGAGAAGCCCAGAAATCCACCTGCCAGATACTGCCGTCGATGAGCTGACTGCCATCCGGCGCATCTTCATCAAGTCCTTCCGGTCCTTTATGCACCAAAACAAAAGGCTCAGCGTCAGGCGCCTTTTGACGGACAGCGACGCGACCACCGTAGTCGTCGACACTATCCAGCGCTGCAAGCAATTCATCGACCGGAAATGCGGCATGAATCAGACCGACCAGGGGACCGGCGCCCTGCGCCCTCACACCCACCACGAAGCTGATATGCTGGTGAGGTGTATCGAACTGATGCACTTCCGCCGCCAACACACCGGTACGCGCCTCCGCCAAACGTAACTGGGCGATTGAGGCAAACCCCATATGGGGTGAGGCGCTGGTATCGGGCTGGCTGGTTCCCACGGGAAGCAGACGCACGCGCAGGACCCCCGGTAACGACTGACGCATGCTGTTTTCCCTGGCCAGCAAGCCCGCAGTATCGCCCCCTTGAAAAAGCTGGGACAGCACAGGCTCACTGGCCAGATTGTTGAGAACTTTTTTCCGCATGAGATTGATCTGGGACAATCTGCCGGCCACACCCTGAGCCCCTGCCAGTATCTGACGCCTGTTTGATTCCGTTTCGCCGAAATGAAACTGATAATAGATGACAGACCAGGCGCCGACAGTGATCAATACGAGACCCACTACCGCTAACAGCCAATACCAACCAAATCCGTGACCGGTTTTTTCCAGACCCTTTTCAGCGGTCTGGTGTACAGATTCCTTTTTCATTGCTGAGTACTCAAGATAGTTTTTTAAGCCAGTATGGCCGTTGAAATCGTTTCTGCCGAATGCTGGGAATTTTATTCAGGATATGCCTCCTCAACTGCAATCTATCTATTCCTTTGATTGAGAGTTGCGCGGTATCTCTCAACGACGACTGCCCCGAGTTCCTCAGCCAGCCTGGCCTTGGGCATCATGGGTAATGCCACACGCCCTCCTTCCCAGAGTAGCAGCAGTGCGTTCTCATCACTTTCAAACCCGCCATCCTTGTTACCCACCTGATTGGCCGCAATCAGATCCACGCCTTTGCTGAGACGCTTGGTTTCTGCATACTCTTCCAAGCACTCGGTTTCTGCGGCAAATCCTACTGTAAAGGGGCCTCCCTGCAGGGCGGCAACCTCGGCGAGTATATCGGGATTGGGCTCCAGAGTCAGACGCAGTCTCTCGCCGGATTTCTTTATTTTTTGTTCGGCCATGGCAACCGGCCGATAGTCGCCAACCGCAGCCACGCCGATGAAGATATCGCAGTCCTGTATCCGTTCCATCACGGCATTGCGCATCTGGGTGGCCGTCTCCACGTCCACCCGTTCCAAGCCGGCCGGTGTTGGCAGGGCAACAGATCCGGAAATCAGCCTGACATCCGCCCCCAGACTCTGCAACGCCTCTGCAAGGGCAAACCCCATCCGCCCGGAACTACGGTTGCCGATGAAGCGCACCGGGTCGATCGGCTCCCGGGTTGGACCCGCTGTGATCAGTACCCTGACCCCGTGTAATGGCCCATCTGAAAACAGGGTATTCAGTTGTTCCAGCAAATTCTCCGGCTCCAGCATTCTACCGGGGCCAGTCTCTCCACAGGCCTGCAAACCGGCGTCCGGCCCCCAGATTCCTACACCTCTGCCAATGAGACGCTGACAGTTTTCCTGGGTCGCGGGATTGAGCCACATCTGCTGGTTCATGGCGGGTGCGACCTTGACCGGCGCCGTGGTAGCCAGACAGAGGGTCGAGAGTAGATCGTTGGCCATCCCACAGGCCAGACGCGCCAGAAAATCTGCGCTGGCGGGCGCCACCAGAACCAGATCGGCCCAGCGGGCCAGTTCGATATGGTTCATGGCGGATTCCTGCTCCGCACTCAAAAGCTCGGTAAAGACCGGCTGCCCTGAAAGCGCCTGAAAGGTCAGCGGGGTGATAAAGGCCTGTGCCGCACGCGTCATGACAACCCGGACCGATGCGCCGGACTGCTGCAGTGCGCGTAGCAGCACAGCGCTCTTGTAGGCAGCAATACCCCCGGTGACTCCCAGTAAAATCTTTTTCATTTTTAGGGCTGACATCAGTTTTTGCCAAGGTGACGACTTATTGGCGACAAGGGTACCTCATTGGGCAGGAACCTCTCAACCACCCAGGGTGCGAAATGAGTAAACACTTACTTAGGATGAAATAAGCCACACTGGTCTACACTCTCTCTAATCCGCATCAGGGAAAGGTAGCACCACATGCCCATCACAGACTGGCCGATCCAGGAACGTCCGAGAGAGAAATTGCTAAAGAAAGGCGCAGCAGCCCTTTCTGATGCTGAACTGCTCGCGATCTTCCTGCGGACCGGTGTTGCAGGTAAGACCGCAGTCGATCTGGCCCGTGACCTGCTGTTGGAATATGCTGATCTCAGACACCTACTGGCTGCGGATCTTAAGCGTTTTTCCAGCAGCAAGGGCCTTGGACCCGCCAAATATGCCCAGCTCCAGGCCGTACTCGAGATGGGACGCCGCTATCTGCAGGAAGACCTGCAACGCAACCAAACCCTGAGCAGCCCCGCCGAATCCCGAGACTACCTGCAAGCCAAGCTGCGCCACTATCCCTATGAGGTCTTTTCCTGCCTGTTTCTCGACAACCGCCATCGGGTGATTGAATTTGAAGAGCTGTTCCGCGGTACGATCGACGGCGCCAGCGTGCACCCCAGAGAAGTCGTACGCCGCGCCCTGCAGCACAACGCGGCTGCTCTGATCCTGGCCCACAATCACCCTTCAGGGGTCACCGAGCCGAGCGAAGCGGACCGATGCATCACTCATCGTCTGAGAGATGCCCTGGCCCTGGTGGAGATACGCATCCTGGATCATTTCATTGTGGGAGACGGCAAGCCGGTCTCCATGGCGGAATTGGGAATGCTCTAAAATTTGGTATGATTTGGCCATATGCCACGGACTAAATCATAGGCCGGTTTCGACAACAAACTTGCCTGATCCCCGTCACTCTGCTATAAATACGCGCCTTTCGCCCCAGGGATAATTTTTTTAGAGGTTTTGACCATGTCAAAAGTCTGCCAGGTAACCGGTAAGCGCCCGATGACGGGAAACAATGTTTCTCATGCGCACAACAAAACCAAACGCCGCTTCCTACCTAATCTGCACACCCATCGATTTTGGGTTGAAAGTGAGAACCGCTGGGTGCGTCTGCGCCTCTCTTCCAAGGGTATGCGTATCATCGATAAAAAAGGCATCGACAGCGTGCTGACCGATATGCGCGCTCGTGGCGAAAAGGTCTAAGGGGGAATAAATCATGCGTGACAAGATCAGACTCGTTTCAAGCGCCGGCACCGGGCATTTCTACACCACCACCAAAAACAAGCGCAATCAGCCGGGTAAGATGCAGATCAAGAAGTTCGACCCCAAGGCGCGCAAACACGTGATGTATAAGGAAGCCAAAATCAAATAGGGCTTCCACATCCTGGGACACCGAAAACCCGCCGTAAGGCGGGTTTTCTTTTTGCGGAGAAATACCCGCTTAATTTCGTTATCTGCAGCAGTTGCTAGATATCGAAAGCAACCAAAACTACCTAAATATATGCCCAATACGGACGCTCACTAGTTAATGAGCACAAGTGTCATCTCACACAGACCAAAAGCATGAAGGATATCTTCATCGGCAGACAGGCCATTTTCAACCGCAACATGGAGGTCTATGCCTATGAACTCCTGTTTCGCAGTGGACAGCACAATTGCAGTAATGTCACCCAACAACTGAACGGGGACAGCGCCACTTCGCAAGTCCTGCTCAATACCTTCATGGAGATCGGCCTGGAGCGTATCGCGGGCCCACACCTCATCTTTGTCAATCTCACGCGCAACCTGCTTCTCGATCACCCGGAATTCCCATTTCCGAAAGATCGGGTGGTGCTGGAGGTATTGGAAGATACTCCCATCGATCAGCAGCTGCTTGACTCAGTCAGCCAGCTCTCCCAACAGGGCTATCAGTTGGCCCTGGATGACTACATCTTCGAACCCAAGTGGGACAGGCTGTTGAGCCTGGTCGATATCATCAAGGTCGAAGTCCCTGCGGTTGACCTTGAGAGAATCCAGGAGGAGCTACCCAAACTCCGTTCGCATGGGCTGAAGCTTCTGGCGGAGAAGATTGAAACCGAAGAGGAGTACCAGCAGATGCTGGACTTGGGTTTCGACTATTTCCAGGGTTATCACTTCTCCCGTCCAAAGATCCTCCAGGGCAGGCGACTGGAAGAAAACTCGATGGTTATCCTACGCCTGGTGTCGGAGCTGAATAATCCTGAGATCACCATTGAAAAACTCGAATCTTTGATCACTCAGGATGCCAGCCTGAGCTACAAGATACTACGCTATATCAATTCAGCGGCAATCGGCATGCCCCGCAAGGTCGAGTCGATCCGACAGGCTGTGATCTACATGGGCCTGGGCCCGATCCGCGCCTGGGCCAGCCTGCTGGCGCTGACCCGACTCGAGAATAATCCCCAGGCCCATTTCACCACGGGACTGGTGCGGGCGCATATGTGTCAACAGCTTGTGACCAGGGCGCAAGGCTGTCCTCCCGAGACAGGATTCACTGTCGGTCTGCTCTCCATCCTAGACTTGCTGATGGACAGTCCCATGACGGAAATCATCAAGGAGTTATCCCTTGCGGATGAGATCAAAATCGCATTGCTGGAACAGCAAGGCGTTGCGGGTGAAGCCCTGCGCTGCACTCTGGCCTATGAAATCCATGATTGGAATGACATCGGATTGAAAGGCATCCAGCAGGAAGAGATTATTGATATCTATCTGAACGCCTGCGAACAGGCCTTTACGGAGCAACAGGCCCTGAAAACTGCCTAGCCTATTTTTCGAGCAGTAAGCTACCCGTTCGATCGACGCAACACCGCCAACCCGGCTCGATCCAGGTTGTCGCCACCGTCTCAGTGACCAGTGCAGGGCCTGAAAAACACTGCCCCGCCACCAGATCTTCCCTTCGGTAACAGGGTACAGGCTCATCCAGGCCATACAGCTTCACCCGCTCCCTCGCCTCCCCGCTGGTCTCCGAACCAAGCGTTCCCAGGTCGATCTCGAAACCGGGAGCTTCCAGCGCGGCTCGCAGGTTGACCAGTTCGACGGGAGCATCCATCCGGTGACCGTATCGCAGTTCATGCAATTGGTGGAAGGCATCCTCAGTCTCCCTGCAGCCAGCCCAGGGTAGGTTCAGGGTATAAGACTGACCCAGATAGCGAAGATCCACTGAATAGCTGGTTTCGATCAGGTTCGCGTGCACCCCCTCCTGCCTCAATTCATCCAGACCACCCTCCGCCAGCAGCCGCAGCTCGTTTTCGATCTGCTGGTTATCGATCTCCCGCAACAGTCCCAGCCGGGTACGCACCCGTTGGCGGCCTGGACGGGCAACCAGCATGCCCAGTGCAGACAGCACACCGGCCTGCACCGGCACCATTGCGGAACACATACCGAGCGCATCCGCCAGGGCGCAGACATGCAGCCCCCCTGCACCCCCAAACGAGACCAGGGTAAAACCCCTCGGGTCCACGCCACGCTGTACCGAAATCACCCGCAACGCCCGGGCCATGTGCTCGTTGGCAACCCGGATGATCCCCAGCGCCGTCTGCTCCAGAGTCTGCCCCAGCGCCTCCGCCAGACGCCCCACTGCATTTTTTGCCACATCCAGATCCAGCTGCATCCGGCCGCCCAGGAACGCATCGGGCCGTAGGCGTCCCAACAGCAGATTGGCATCGGTGACTGTCGCTTGCTCACCGCCACGTCCATAACAGGCGGGGCCGGGATCGGCGCCGGCAGACTCGGGACCCACCAACAGCATGCCGCCGCTATCCAGCCTGGCGATGGAACCGCCTCCCGCACCGATGGTATGCATATCGACCATCGGCGCCGCCACCGGCCAGGGCCCGATACTGCCCTCCCGGGTGAGGCGAGGCGCGCCGTCGATCAGCGCCACATCCGAGGAGGTGCCGCCCATATCAAAACTCAGTAGCTTTGTCCGGCCTGCCGCAGCCGCCACATAACCCGCCCCGACCAACCCGCCGGCCGGTCCGGAAAGCAACATCCGCACCGCCTGATGAGCGGCCTGCGACCCGGCGATCGCCTCCCCAGAACTCTGCATCACCGCGACCCGTGCGCCCGGTAAACCGTCACACAGACGCTGAATGTACCCCTCCACCAGGGGTCCGATCCAGCTGTTCAACCAGGTCGAAATCCCCCGTTCATATTCCCCCATCTCCGGCAGCACCGCAGAGGAACGGGAAGTGAAGATTCCATCCGGCACCACGGCCTCGATCTGCCGTTCAAAGCCGTCATCGAGATAGGCGTAAAGCAGATTGATCGCCACCGACTCCGGTTTCAGCAAGCGCAGCCGGTCTGCAAGCTCGACGAGATCCTGATCAGACAAGGGCTCGACCACCGAACCATTCGCCGCCAACCGCCCACCCGTCTCCACACAGAGCTCACGGGGCACCGGAGGTGCGACCGGCTCGGGCTGCAGGTTGTAGAGTTCCCGCCGCGCCTGGCGGCCGATGGTCAGCAGATCCCCCAATCCATGGTTGCCGATATAGACCGTGCGCACCCCCTTGCCTTCCAACGCCGCGTTGGTGGCCACGGTGGAGCCATGCACCACCCGCAGCCCCTGCGGATCGAGCTCCATCTCGCGGATGCCCTGCAGGATCGCCCGTTCGGGCACATCCGGAGTGGAGAGCACCTTGTGGATGCGCAGCCGCCGTCCCGGCTCAAACAGCACAAAATCAGTAAAGGTCCCGCCGGTATCGATGCCGATCAGTTTCAAGTCATTACTCAGAATCAAAATAGAACAGAAATGCGAAGATCAGAAACCGCACCGGATCTCATCATCCCCTAAACAATAGAGCATCATAATGTCATCGATCTGATGATGCGAAACAAAACAATCAGCTGTAGGAGCGCCCCATAGGCGCGAACAATACCTGTGGACCACGCGACCCGTTTTCGCGGGCATGGCCCGCTCCTACAAAATCCGGCTATTTACCATATCAGACCAATATCTCCGCCAAGAGCGCCTTGCGCAGATTCCAGCTATCCGCAACTCAGGCTTTCAGAATAACCAGATCGTAGGCTTCGATAGCGCTGTCTGCGGTAACCAAGGTTAGCCCTTCCACTTGGGCCTGGGCAATCAACATGCGATCAAAAGGGTCCTTGTGATGCTCCGGCAAACGCGCCGCAAGCTCGGCATGTCGTGCGCTGATCGGCAGCTCCTCGAAGCCCCCCTCCTGGATCGCCGACAGGATGGATTCCGGCGCTTCCAGCTTGCCAATGGCCTGTTTGATGCCAATCTCCCAGACTGTGGCGGCACTGATGAGCACCCGTTCCGTTGGATCGGCAATTCGATTCCTTGCTGTCTGCCAAAGCCGCGGGTCATCAGCCAGCCACCAGAGCAGGATGTGGGTGTCCAACAGCAGGCTCATTCGCCACCCTCGAACGCCTCGATGATTTCCTGAGGCGTTTCGTCAAAGTCCTCTGCTATCCTGACCCGACTACTCCAACGACCTGGTTTACGTGGCGTTTTTCGCGCCTCGTAAGGCACCAGCCTGGCGACCGGCTTACCCGACCTGGCAATGATGACCTCTTCACCAGACTGGACCTCGTCGACCAGCTTGGAAAGCTGGGTCTTGGCTTCGTGCATGTTGACCTGATGCATGTGCATGATCTCTCTATTAGCTAGGCTTAGTCTAGTCCTGATAAATTTGCTGTCAAATTTGAAAGCTGCAATCAGCCCACGAGCTACTGATTCATAGAAATTGACGAATCAGTATCTTTTGCATCTAGTCCATATAAGGTATCTTGCCCCCCGATGGAGGCGCTTTTAAAAACCACAAATCTCAGCCGCGCGTACAACGGACATAAGGTTGTTGACGGGCTGGATATTTCCCTGGGCAGAGGTGAGATCCTCGGCTTGCTCGGTCCCAACGGGGCGGGCAAATCGACGGCTCTGCGCATGATCTGTGGCGACCTTGCCCCGACTGGTGGAGAAATACGGATCTGCGGCCATGATCTGCTGTCTGACCCTATCGCAGCGAAACAACAGCTGGGTTACCTGCCGGAACGGCCGCCGCTGCATCCTGATCAGCGGGTCATTGAGTTTTTGACTGATGCCGCGCGACTCCATCGCATGCCAGGCAACAGAATCGATGCCGCAGTCCAGCAAGTCATGCAACGCTGTGGTCTGGAGGCGGTCGACAGCCGCCTGATTCGCAAGCTCTCCAAAGGCTTCCAGCAACGGGTCGGGATCGCCCAGTCCATCCTGCATCAACCTTCGGTCATCATCCTCGACGAACCCACCGATGGCCTGGATCCGGCCCAGCTCAGGGAAGTGCGCGCATTGATCCGGCAGCTGGCCGAAAGCGCCGGGGTGATCATTTCGAGCCATATCTTGCCGGAGATTCAGGCCCTGTGTAATCGTGTGATCATTCTGCAGGATGGCGCCAGCGTCTACAGTGGCGACATCTCCCCAGCCGAGGCTGTCAGCCTGAAAGTACTGCTGGCGCGACCACCCAAGCTGCAACAGCTCACCGCATTGCCCATGGTAACCGAGGCGAAACAGCTCCATACCGACTATTTTTACCTCAAACTCACACCTCAGGCAGATGTCAGCGAACTGGCGGCACAGATCGTGGCGCAGGGCTGGGGTTTGAGAGAATTGACGCCGGAAACCCTCAGCCTGGAACAGATTTTCATGCAGGCAACCGCCGGAGAACAAATCGCATGACCTGGACCCTGGCGCGCATGGAATTTACACGCCTGATGCGCACACCCCTTGCCTGGGTGATCCTGGCGTTTGGATTGTTCCTGCTCAGCTGGCGTCTGCTCGAGGCCCTTGAAGCCTTTACCGGACTGACTATCGGTCCAGCCACCCCCGGACTGACAAGCTACCTCAGCCTGCAGCTGTACGGCTTTGCTGCCGTGCTGATCCTGTTCATCACGCCACTGCTGACTATGCGCCAGTTCAGCGAGGCCTTCCGGAGCGGCAGCTACTGCCTGTTGAGCAGCGCCCCCCTCAGCCTGTTACAGATCCTGTCCGGCAAGTACCTGGGGGTCCTGGCGTTTCAGATGTTATTGATCTTGATGCCCCTGGCCCTCAGCCTCTCCATGATGCCCGGTACCGCGCTCGACTTTGGGCTGTTGGCCGCTACCACGTTGGGACTGGCCTTGCTGAGCGCCTGTTTCGCCGCCATCGGTATCTACTTCTCAACCCTGAGTGAAACCCCCGGACTTGCCGCTGCAGGCAGTTATGGCACACTCCTGCTCCTCACCCTGCTGGGACAGGACAGTCTGAGGAATCTCGGCGGCCTGCTGCATGGCCTGGCCTGGCCCGCTCACTATCTCAACTTGCAGCTGGGACTGGTGCGCAGCATCGACCTGATCTATTTCCTGCTCCTGAGCCTGTTCTTCCTGGGTTTGGCGCTGTATCAGCTGGACCGCAGGCGCAACGCATGACTTCAAGATGGCTCCAACGCCTCAACGATCTCATCTCGCCACTGCTGATGTTGGCGGTTCTGATCCTGGGACTCTGGTTGAGCCAGCTTTTTCCCATACAGTGGGACTGGACACACCGGGGCAATAACTCCCTCAGCGCCACAAGCATCGCTGTGCTAAAGCGCACAACCGGACCCATCGACATCCGTGTTTATGTCGCAGAACACCCCGGACTCCACGCACAGATCAGCCGCTTCCTGCAGCGCTATCAACAACACAAACCCGATCTGACATTTCACTTTGTGGACCCTGCCCGGCACCCAAATGAGGCGCGCCGCCAGGGCATCAGCCTCTCCGGTGAGCTGCTGCTCTCCTATCTGAGCCGTGAAGAACGCCTGCAACGCCTGGATGAGCAACATCTGACACAAGCCATCCAACGCCTGCATCAGACCCATACCCGTTGGATAGCCGGTCTGAGCGGGCATGGTGAGCGCAGCCTGATCGGTGAAGCCAACCACGACCTGGGCGACTTCGGAAAGCAGCTCAGCCAACAGGGCTACCAGGTTGTAGAACTGGACCTGGCCAGCTCCCCATCACCGCCGGAAAACACCAGCCTGCTGGTGATTGCCTCGCCCCTCAAATCACTCATGGATGGCGAGTTGGCGCAGGTGAAGAACTATCTCAACCGTGGAAAAAACCTGCTTCTGCTGGTGGATACCGATAATCCCACAACCCAACAGCCTCTGCTCGACCTGCTGGGCATCCAGCAGCTGCCCGGCACCATCGTGGATGCCAATGTCAGGGAACTCGGCATCGACAACCCGGCGGTCGCCCTGGTCTCGAATTACCCTGAGCATGCGGCCACTCGGGGCTTTGATTTCATCAGCCTCTTTCCCCAGGCCGCCGCTCTCACCGCCACCGAGTCAGAGATCTGGCAGATCACCCCACTACTCCAGACCCTGGGCCGGTCCTGGAATGAAACCGGTCCACTCATGGGCGAAATCCAGCGTAATCAGGAGCTCGGTGAACAGTCAGGCCCCTTGACCATCGGCTATGCCCTGCAAAGCAAGGGGCAGGACCGGGAACAAAGGATTCTGGTCATCGGGGATGGGGATTTCCTCTCCAACAGCTTTCTGATGAATGCGGGGAACCTGGACCTGGGCCTGGCCCTTGTCCGTTGGCTGACAACGGATGATCACATGCTCGGCATCCCCACCAAGGAGCCAAAAGACCGTGAGCTGCATCTCTCCCCACTGCTCCAGGGCATCATCGGTCTGGGCTGGCTGATCGTCATCCCTTCACTGTTGCTGATAACCGGGGGGATCATCACCTGGCGCAGGAACCGGGCCTGAAATGAGCCGACGCAGCCTGATCAATATCGCGTTGTTTGTTCTGGCTGCCCTGCTTGGGCTACTGATCTGGCGACTGCAGCCGGAAGCCCCACCTGGACTGACAGACCTACGGCCTGAGCAAGTCTACAGGATTCAGATAACCGACCGTTCCGGCGGGGAGATCCTGCTGACCAGGCAGAATGGCGCTTGGATGCTGGGAGAGACATCCGCCGATGCAGAACGGATTGAACAGCTCCTGGGCATCTGCAGCACGCCCAGTCTGAAACATTTTCCCGCGCCCCAGGGGGATCTGCAGCAGTTTGGTCTGGCCCCACCGGCGATTCTGCTGCGGCTGAATGATCTCGAACTTGCGTTTGGCTCGAATGATCCACTCAATGGCTGGCGCTATGTGCAGATAACTGATCGGATTCATCTCATCGGAGACGGTTTCCATCACCACCTGAGCGCAGCGTCCAGCGAATTTATAAAGGCGGAGTAATGCCGGAGCTGCCTGAGGTTGAAACCACGCGTCGAGGCATCGCCCCCCACATCGTCCAAGCCAAGGTCGTCGAGGTGGTGATCAGGCAGGCGAAGCTGCGCTGGCCTATACCCCTGGAGATCACCGGCGCCTTACCGGGGCAAGCACTGCAAGCAGTTGGCAGACGGGGCAAATATCTGCTGCTGTCATTTCAGCACGGCGCCCTGATCATGCATCTGGGCATGTCCGGCAGTCTGCGCATACTCAACCGGCAGACACCTGCAACCAAGCACGATCATTTCGACCTGATATTCGATAACGGCTCCATCCTGCGTCTGCGGGACCCTCGCCGCTTCGGCGCCATTCTCTGGACCACAGGCCCTGCGCACCAGCACGATTTATTGAAGCACCTGGGTCCCGAGCCCCTGGGCGGTGAGTTTCAAGGCGCCTATCTCCATGCTGTCGGGCAAAGGCGCCATCTGGCCATCAAGAACCTGATCATGGACAGTAAGGTTGTCGCAGGTGTGGGTAACATCTACGCCAATGAAGCCCTGTTTCGCGCCGGCATCCACCCCACCCGGCCCAGTAACCGCCTTGCATTACCTCGTTATGCAAGGCTGACTGACAAAATCATTGAGGTTCTGAATAGCGCGATCGAACAGGGGGGCACCACCCTGCGTGATTTCCAACAGGAAGATGGCCGCCCTGGTTATTTTGCCCAGTCCCTGCAGGTCTATGGGCGGGCTGATCAACCCTGCACTCAGTGCGAAACTCCAATCAAGCAAAAGATCATCGGCCAGCGTTCCAGCTTCTACTGCCCAAAATGCCAACGATGAGCCTATTCAGCTTGACACTCATGCCTCCCCCTCCTAGCATGCGTGGGTTTATTTAAGTGCCGTGAATTAATGGATATTTCCAACATACGCGAGTTGATAAAAGACGACATGCAGATTGTCGATCAGCTCATCCTCAAACGCCTGCAATCCGATGTAGTGCTGATCAATCAGATCGGCGCCTATATCGTCAATAGCGGGGGTAAGCGTCTGCGCCCTATGATCGTGCTGCTGGCTGCTCACGCCTGCGGCTATGATAAAGACAAGCACATCGACCTGGCGGCTATCGTCGAGTTCATCCATACCGCCACCCTATTGCATGACGACGTGGTCGACTCATCCGATCTGAGACGCAACCGGGAGACCGCCAATGCGGTGTGGGGAAATGAGGCAAGTGTGCTGGTGGGAGATTTTCTCTACTCCCGGTCGTTTGAAATGATGGTGGATGTGGCCCAGATGCGGGTCATGGACATCCTCTCCCACGCCACCAATCGCATCGCCGAGGGCGAGGTATTGCAACTGCTGAACGTACACAATCCAGACGCCAGCGAGCATGACTACATGGAGGTCATCAAACGCAAGACCGCCACCCTGTTCGAGGCCGGCGCCCGACTCGGCGGGGTCATCTCCGGAGCCACACCTGAGCAGGAGCAAGCCATGTCCGATTACGGTCTGCATCTGGGCATTGCCTTCCAACTGGTTGATGACGCACTGGATTACAACTCCTCAAACCAGGATATCGGCAAGAACATCGGCGACGATCTGGCTGAGGGCAAACCCACCCTGCCCCTGATTCAAGCTATGAAAAAGGCTGATGATGTGCAGCGCAAACGCCTGCAGGGTATCGTCGAAAAGGGTGGACTCGACGAAATTGATTTCGTCATGCAGATGATCCACGCCAGTGACGCTATCGAATACACCTCGCAGCTCGCTCAAACAGAGGCAGAACGGGCCAAGGCCGAGTTAGACATTATTCCCGCATCACCTTATCGAGATGCACTATCCGGGCTGGCTGATTTTGCAGTTGCCCGAACAAATTGAATCAAAGCGGGGATTCCATTATCATCACCGCCTCTTTGTGAAGGGATCCCGCCCCTTCAAGCAAAGCCCGGCAGTAGCCGGAACCATTTCGGGGTGTAGCTCAGCTTGGTAGAGCACTGTCTTCGGGAGGCAGGGGCCGGAGGTTCAAATCCTCTCACCCCGACCAATAATTCCCATATTTTTCAATTAGTTAAAAACCACGGCAGTTCTTGACTTGGTTTCCTACTGACTATTTGTCACAGCATTGTCACACTCGTTCGCAAATGAGCGAAGTGAGTCAATGGCAACTTTCAGAAAACGCGGCCCTTACCAGTGGCAAGCCCAGGTCAGGAAAAAGGATTACCCCCTGCAGACCAAAACCTTTGAAACCAAAGCTGCTGCAGAATCTTGGGCGCGGGCAATCGAGTACGAGATGGACCAGGGGCTGTTCGTCTCCCGAGCGGAAGCTGAATCCACCACGCTGCGGGAGCTGTTAGAACGCTATAAGGAAGAGATCACCCCATTAAAGAAAGGCGCTGCATCCGAGTCCGCCCGTATCCGCGCCTTCCTCAAAAATTCGCTCGCACAACGAATCGTCGCGGGCATCCGCGGCGTCGACATCGCCCGCTACCGGGATGCGCGCTTAAAAAAGGTTTCACCGGCTACCGTTAAAAGGGAGCTTGTGATCATCTCCCACCTATTTGAAGTGGCTCGCAAGGAATGGGGGATTCACGTCGCCAACCCGGTAAGGGACATCAAACTGCCCCCTCACTCCAAAGCCCGAGAACGCCGCCTGCAGGTTGGCCACGACAGTGAGAAAATCGAAGAAAGCCGACTACTGGAAGCATGTGAGAAGGCCAAAAACCCATTCCTGCTTCCTGTTGTTCACTTGGCGCTGGAGACTGCCATGCGCCAGGGAGAATTAGTCAGCCTCCGCTGGGAGCATATTGATCTAAACCGCCGCACCGCCCACCTGCCGGACACCAAGAACGGGGAATCACGTGACGTACCACTATCATCCACTGCCATCAGGGTTCTACGATCACTACCGCGCAGCATTCATGGCCAAGTATTCCCCGGACTCACCACCGAGGCAACTAAACGCGCCTATATCCGAGCAGTACGCAGAGCCGGAATTGAAGACCTCCATTTCCATGACCTGCGGCATGAGGCCACAACACGCTTTTTTGAACTCGGTCTCAACATCATGGAAGTGGCCGCCATCACCGGCCACAAAGATCTGCGCATGCTGCGCAGATACACACATCTGAAGGCAGAGGATTTAGCGAGGAAATTGGGGTAACTGAATAAAGTTTGCCATCCTCCAAAAAGTACAATATTGCAGTCCCTGTCCTCGCTCCTCCATGTTGAGCGTGTCCACAGTAATCGATGTGCCCATGTTCAAGTTATTTGATGGACTGTGTCGCAGAGAGGTATTGGTGGGTTGGGACCGGCCTCCTTGCCGGTTACTCTATTGCTAAAGACCACTACTCAGAAGTCAGGCAACTCGTCGTCGAAGTCCTCGAATAGATCGGGTTCCGGCGGCTCGGTTGACTGATAGTAGCGCCGCAGTTGGTTGGCGTATTGATTTTCAAACGCCGTGGCGAGTTGGTAGAGGAAGTCGAGCACCTCGCTG
>JBDLIT010000058.1:0-24045 GCA_039714735.1 Pseudomonadota bacterium | reverse complement strand
CGCCTGCGCGTCCGTGTTCGCACAGATGAAATCAACCCCCTCGATATCCCCCGTCAGCATGTGATTGACGGCATTACCACCGCCGCCACCGACACCAATCACCTTGATTACAGCATTTTGACTATGCGTATCCATTAATTCGAACATTGTTTTTCTCCTCGCCTGTTGCGCCAAACAGTTTGTTAAGGAATCTCTGACGAATTCAGAGGTTCCTGCGGTACATGGATGTACCGTGCTCTGATAAAGTCAGGGATGGCTTTATCAGAGCGTTCCTAAAAGTTACCTTGAAACCAACTTTTCATACGATCCCAAATCGCCTTCAGCCCGCCGTCCCCCGCCAGTTCCGTGCCGCCTTGGGAACGATTCTTCTGACCAAAAAGCAGCAGGCCTACCCCCGTGGAATAGATTGGGTTGCGCACCACGTCGACCAGTCCACTGACATACTGCGGCACCCCCAGCCGAACCGGCATATGGAACACCTCCTCCGCCAGATCGATCACCCCTTCCATCTTGGAACTGCCGCCGGTCAATACAACGCCACCAGCAATCAGGTCCTCGAAACCGCTACGTCGCAGTTCCGCCTGAATCAGTGTCATCAACTCTTCATAACGAGGCTCGACCACCTCGGCCAGGGTCTGCCTGGAAAGCCTGCGCGGCGGCCGATCGCCAATACTGGGAACCTCGATGGTCTCATCGCTGGTCGCCAGCTGGGTCAGGGCGCAGGCGTACTTAATCTTGATCTCCTCGGCATGCTGAGTCGGGGTGCGCAGGGCCACCGCGATGTCGTTCGTCACCTGATCGCCCGCAATCGGAATCACCGCGGTGTGACGGATCGAACCGCCGGTAAAAACCGCTATGTCGGTGGTGCCGCCACCGATATCCACCAGACAGACACCCAACTCTTTCTCGTCCTCACTCAACACCGAATAGCTCGAAGCGAGTTGCTCCAGGATCAGATCATCCGCATCCAGACCACAGCGGCGGATACATTTGACGATATTCTGGGCCGCACTGACCGCCCCCGTCACCATGTGTACCCGCGCCTCCAGCCTGACCCCTGACATGCCGATCGGATCCCGGATTCCCTCCTGCTCATCGATGATGAACTCCTGGGGCAGGATATGCAGGATCTTCTGATCCGCCGGGATTGCCACCGCCCTCGCAGCATCGATCACCCGTTCCACATCACCCTGGGTCACCTCCTTGTCGCGGATCGCCACGATGCCGTGGGAATTCAGGCTGCGGATATGACTGCCGGCGATCCCGGCAAACACCGAGTGGATCTCACAGCCCGCCATCAACTCAGCCTCTTCCACTGCGCGCTGGATCGACTGCACGGTGGACTCGATGTTGACCACCACACCTTTCTTCAAACCCCTTGAAGGGTGGGAACCAATGCCGATGATCTCGATCCCGCCATCCACTCTTATCTCACCGACGATCGCAACCACTTTGGAGGTGCCGATGTCCAGCCCGATGATCAGATTCTTTTCGATTTTCTTGGTCATTCAGATTCCCGCGAGCCTGCTCGCTTTACCCTCTACTGCAGGGTCATTTCCCTTGGTGTGTATATCCGGCAACGCTTCCCAGTTTGCCGTAAAACCGTTTGTGTACCGCAGATCAATCTTCTTCAGCCTGACCCCGTCTTCGCCACTCAACCCTGGATAGAGCCGGACAAAGCGGCTCAGGCGGGGCATGACCTGTTTTCGCCCCAGATTCAATTCAAGGCCACTGCGGGTCCACAACCTCCAGGCCTGCCTGGCGTCCACCCGCACCTTTTCCAGCTCCAGTCCCACTGTATCCAGCAGAGTTTCTATCTTTTGATACTCTTGACTGATCATCACCGAGTCCTGCGTCTCTCCTTCCAACAACGCCAATCCTGAAAAATCCGGTATCGGCTCTGGATCGAAGATCTCTCCTCTCACGTTTACCAGCGCATTTTTACCCCAACGCGCCAGTGGCTGTTGTTCAACCACCTTCACCCGCAGGGTATCCGGCCAGACCCGCCGGATGCTGACACTGTCTACCCACGGCAGAAGCTCGACCTCGGCTCGAACCTTCGCCAGGGTCACAGAAAAAAAGCTGCCATCCACGGCCGCATACACAACCTCTTCCAACTGCCTGAGATTGAGATAGCGCACCTCCCCTTCCACCTTTACAACTCGTACCGGCATGACATCGGGATCCTGCAGGCGACTCAGCATCCAGGAGGCCGTCATGATCGTCAGGGCCATCAAGGCCAGAGCCAGTCCCCACAACTGCAGAAAATCCACCCATCTGCTGCTTGTTGGTTTAGGCGCGCTCTTTTTCATGCCGATTCACCCGCAACACCGGTGGCGAGTATCCGCAAAACCAGCTCATCAAAGCCGATCCCCGCCTGCTTTGCAGCCATTGGCACCAGACTGTGATCGGTCATCCCAGGCACGGTGTTGACCTCGATAAGCCAGGGCTTCCCCGCCTCGTCCAGCATCAAATCCACCCGTCCCCAACCCCTTGCGCCAACCATGTCGAAGGCGCGTAGCGCGAGTGACTGCAGCGCATGCTCCTGCCGGGCATCCAATCCACAGGGGCAGTGATACTCGGTTGAATCCGCCTGGTATTTGGCCGCATAGTCATAAAACGTGTGGGGGGTCTCCAGCCTGATCAACGGCAGGGCCTGTTCATCGAGGATCGCAACGGTATACTCCCGCCCCACAATCCAGCGTTCAGCCAGCACTGCGTGGTCATATTCACTGGCTTCAAGCCACGCCTTTTCAAGTCCCTGCCGGTCTGTCACCTTCGACATACCGATACTGGAGCCCTCATGGACCGGTTTGATGATCAAAGGGAATCCCAGGCCCTCCGCGGCATCCAGATGTGCCGTCCCGGTCATCAGCACAGACGCCGGCGTCGGCAGACCCGCACCCTGCCAGAGCAGCTTGGTCCGGTATTTATCCATTCCCAGGGCAGAGCCCAGCACTCCACTCCCGGTATAAGGCAGGCCAATTCGCTCCAGAGCACCCTGGATCACCCCATCCTCACCGCCGCGGCCATGCAACATGATAAAGACACGCTCGAAACCATCCTCATCAAGCAGCTGTAATACATCAGGTCCCGCATCGACACCCTGCGCATCCACTCCCTGACGCTGCAGTGCCGCAAGTACAGCCATACCACTGCGCAGGGAAATTTCACGCTCAGCCGAATCCCCGCCCATGAGCACGGCAACCTTGCCATAGTCCTGCTTGGCAAGTGGCTGATTCACGCGTGTTCCCCCACCCGGCGCACCTCGGGAATCAGACGTACCTTGCTCAGTGCTTCCACCTTGCGCTGAACCTCATCGATCAATTGTTCGATATCCGCAGCGCTTGCATTACCGGTATTGATGATGAAGTTGGCATGCTTCTCCGAAACCTGGGCGCCACCCAGACGCATCCCCTTGAGACCGGCCACCTCGATCAAACGGGCGGCATGCTCCCCCGGTGGGTTGCGGAATACCGATCCACAACTCGGTTGCTGGGTTGGTTGAGTCTGCGCCCTTTTTTCCAGTAGCTGTCTGATCTCATCCTGTGCAGAAATAATATCGCCCTTTTGCAGGCTGAACTCCGCAGAAAGGAACCACTCCCCGCCCGGCCCTTTGACGTCGCGATAACCGATCTCGAACTCGCCAGGCAGACGCACATGTACCTGCCCATGCCGATCCAGCGTCTCGACCTGCTCCACGTGCTGCCATGTCTCTCCACCGAAGGCGCCTGCGTTCATCGCCAACGCCCCGCCCAGGGTGCCTGGGATGCCGGCCAGAAACTCCACACCACAAAGCCCGGCCCGGGCTGCGCTGCGGGCCACCTTGGCGCAGGTGACCCCGGCTTCAGCGTAGAGTCTTGCGCCATTCAGCATTTCAATCTCACTCAAGCGTCCCTGGGTCGCAATCACTGTGCCGTTGAAGCCACCATCCCTGACCAGCAGGTTGCTGCCCAGCCCCAACCAGAGCAGAGGTTCATCCGCATCAAGTTGCTGTAAAAAATTCTGTAAGTCGAATCGATCCGCAGGTTTATAAAAACGCCGTGCGGGACCACCCACTCGCCAGGTTGTATAACGGGCCAGCGGCTCGTCAAACAGCAATTCACCCCGCAGATCATGATTCTCTACTGCAGGCATCATTCCCAAGGTCCCTTAAAGCTAACGTTTTCGGGATCACTCCGACGGGCTGCAGATCGAACCTTTTCAGATCTCTGCTGTTGTTTGTCGCTTCCGGGTTTGGATGTGCATTCCGGTTTAAGCGGCCGCACCAACAACGACTCACCGCACCCGTGATGCAAACGCCGCATATCGTATACAAAAGCCATGTCAATCTCCCCCCTCGCACAAGCGAGTCTTAAGATCACCTGCTACTGCACCAATACTGCCTGCCCCAAGGGTCAACAGAATATCCCCATCCTGCAGCAATCCACCGAGCAGTCCCGGCAGATCCCCAACCGGATCGATAAAAATCGGATCGACCTGGCCGCGTGTCCGAATCGCCCGACTAAGATCCCTGGTTTCCGCGCCCTGTATGGATTCTTCTCCCGCCGCATAGACTTCGGTCAGGATCAATACATCGGAAGCGGAGAGCACCTGCACGAAGTCATCGAACTGCTCCTGGGTCCGGGTGTACCGATGCGGCTGAAAGGCCACCACCAGGCGGCGTTGCGGCCAGCCTTCCCGCACTGCGGAAAGCGTCGCGGCAATCTCGCGGGGATGATGGGCATAGTCATCCACCAGCATTACATTGCGATCGCCCATGCGGCACTCATGCGTCTGAAAACGACGACCGATGCCTTGAAACTGTTGCAATGCCCGCTGCACACTGGGGCCATCAACACCCAATTCAAGCGCCACGGCAATCGCCGCCAGGGCATTCAATACATTGTGCCGCCCCGGCATGTTGAGCGAGATTTCCAGGGCCTGCTCCAGACACTCAGCCTGCACCGAAAAGAATGTGTTCAAGCCCTCCTGACGGATTTCCGTGGCTCTGACATCTGCATCCTCGCTAAATCCATAGGTTTTGACCCTGCGGGTTATCTTCGGCAGCAGACCACGCACTTCTTCATCATCGATACACAGCACCGCCAGGCCATAGAAGGGCAAATGGTGGAGAAATTCGACGAAGGTCTCACGCAACCGGTTGAAGTCACCCCCGTAGGTAGTCATGTGGTCGGCATCGATATTGGTCACCACCGCCAGCATCGGCTGCAGATAGAGAAAGGAGGCATCGCTCTCATCGGCCTCAGCCACCAGATATTCCCCACCCCCCAAGCGTGCGTTGGCTCCGGCACTGTTGAGGCGACCGCCGATCACAAAGGTTGGATCGAGTCCGGCTTCAGCGAGCACACTGGTCACCAGGCTGGTGGTGGTGGTCTTGCCATGGGTGCCCGCCACGGCGATGCCGTAGTGAAAGCGCATGATTTCGGCCAGCATCTCCGCCCTGGGCACCACTGGGATACGCTGGGCCTTGGCAGCCTTCACTTCGGGATTGTCAGCCTTGACCGCACTGGAGATCACCACTGCATCGCGGCCTTCGACAGCTTCCGCGCTGTGACCGATGCTGATGGAAGCGCCCATCTCGGCAAGACGGTGGGTCACGTCGCTCTGCTTCTGGTCGGAACCGGAGACTTCATAGCCCAGATTGAGCATCACTTCCGCAATGCCGCTCATGCCCGCGCCACCAATACCCACAAAGTGGATGCGGCGCATCCGCCCCATACTGTTCGGCGCATGGCGACGGTTGCCTGCCGTTTCCTCTCTCTGGTGAGATGCCGGGGCGCCTCTAAGATAATCGTGCCGCTCATTCATTGCTGTAAAACCTCCAGGCAGGCTCGTCCCACCACTTCCGCGGCTTGTGGCCTGGCCAGTCTGCGGGCAGCCTGCGCCATCGCCAACAGCTGCTGGGGATTCTCCAGCAGCGTCTGCAACTGTTTACCCAGGGAGTCAGCGTTCATCTCACTTTCCTGCATCAGAACCCCAGCCCCCGCATCCACCAGGAATCCGGCATTGCGGGTCTGATGATCATCCACGGCATACGGAAAAGGCACCAGCACCGCACCCAGCCCCGCTGCCGCCAGTTCGGAAACCGTCAACGCTCCGGCACGGCAGATCACCAGATCCGCCCAAGCGTAGGCTGCAGCCATATTGTCAAGAAAGGGCTTGATCTCGGCCTCGATGCCATGCTGCCGATAGGCATTCAGGGCGTCCTGCAGGGTCTTCTCACCTGCCTGATGCCGCACTTCCGGACGCTGAGTCGGTGCAAACTTAGCCAACGCAGCGGGCGCCATTCGGTTCAACGCCCGGGCGCCCAGAGACCCTCCCAAGACCAGCAACCGGGGACGACCGGCATGCCTGGTTAAACGCTGTTCGGGTTCAGGTAGCGCAGCTATCTCTGTCCTGACCGGATTGCCCGACTCTTCAGCCTTGACCGAATTGGCGAAACTCCCCGGAAACGCCTCGAACACCCGACTGGCGATCCTCGACAAAAGACGGTTGGTAAGACCCGGGATTGCATTCTGCTCCTGGATGACCAGCGGAATCCGCAAAACACGCGCCATCAATCCACCAGGACCGGTCACGAAGCCCCCCATGCCCAGCACCAGACCGGGCCGGTTGCGGCGTAACACCAAAAAAGCCTGCCAGAGCGCCCGGATGATCACGAAGGGAGCCGCCAGACGGCGTTTCCAGCCGGCGCCGCGTACTCCTTTGACATCGATCGTCTCCATCCGGTAACCCCGGCCGGGAACCAATCGTGTCTCCATACCCTGCGGCGTACCCAGCCAGAAGATGTCGCAGCCCTGCTGCCGCAGCCAGTCAGCCACTGCCAGGGCGGGAAATACATGGCCGCCGGTGCCGCCTGCCATGACCATCACGCGAGGCTCCATTTTCGGCCTCCCTGTTGCGCTTTGAGATTTGACTTACGCGACTCATAGTCGATGCGCAACAGCAATGCGACCGCCAGGCAGGCCACGATAATGCTGTTGCCGCCATAACTCATGAACGGCAGAGTCAAGCCCTTAGTCGGCAGCATGCCGACATTGACCCCGATATTGATGAATGCCTGCATCCCGAGCCACAGACCCAGACCATAGGCCACATAGGCGGAAAAACGCTGCCCCAACTGCTCCGCCTTGGCGCCGATCTGAAAGGCCCGCCAGCAGATGAAGGCAAATAACAGAATCACGGCAAGCGTACCAAGCAGGCCAAACTCCTCGCCAACCACAGCCATGATGAAATCGGTATGCGCCTCAGGCAGATAAAACTGCTTCTGGATACCATTTCCCAAACCAACGCCGTTCACCTCACCCCGGCCAAAGGCGATCAGCGCCTGGGAGAGCTGGAAGTCGGTATTAAAGGGATCGTCCCATGGATTAATGAAGGTCATTAACCGTTCCAAGCGATAGGGTGAGAAGTAGATCAACAATCCAGCAGCCACACTCGCCATGCTAACCAGGATCACAAACTGGTAGAGCACCACACCACCGAGGAAAAGCATGCCAACCGCAGTCGCAAACAGCACCACGGTGGTGCCGAAATCGGGCTGCCTGAGGATCAGTGCGCTGGTCACGACCAGCAACAGCATGGGTTTGGCGAAGCCCCAGAATGTCTGGGCAATCTCATCCTGGCGTCGCACCAGATAACCCGCGATATAGATCACCATGAACAGTTTGATGAACTCGGAACTCTGTAGATTGAAGACTCCCAGGGGTATCCAGCGGGTCGCGCCATTCACGGTCTTGCCCACACCAGGTATCAGCACCAACAACAAGAGCACCAGTCCCACGAACACCAGCACCGGACCGAGCCTGTTCCACTGTTGCATAGACAGACGAAAACAGGCAAGAGCACCCAGCAGCCCGAGTCCAATCGCAAACAGATGGCGATACACATAGAAGAAGGGAGACCCGGTGAGGCGGTCACTCGCCGACATCGAGGCTGATGCCACCATCACCAGACCGAAGCAGAGTAGGATCAGGGCGGCGGCCAACAAACCGTAATCGAAATCAGGCATCTCCCCAACATTGCCGGCAGAACCGCTGATCGCCTGAGGCCTGGCACTCGTATTCATGGGTTGAGCGCCTCCACCGCGTCAATGAACGCCTGTCCACGGGCCTCGAAGTTTTTGAACATATCGAAACTGGCGCAGGCCGGCGAAAGTAAGACACGATCTCCGGGTTGACCCAGCGCTATGGCCTGTTGCACCGCATCGGATAAGGTCTTCGCGTAGACCAGTTCTGTCCTATCCTGTAGAACCCCGGCGATCAATGGCGCATCCTTGCCGATCAGGATCACGGCCCTGGCAGTCATCTCGACCACTGGCGCCAGTTCTGAGAAGTCAGCCCCCTTGCAGTCGCCACCAGCGATCAGGATAGTGCGGCTCTCTCCCGCTTGCGGATGCAAACCCTGCAACGCAGCCACCGTCGCGCCGACATTCGTGCCCTTTGAATCGTTGTACCAGCGTAAATGTTGCTTGTCCGCAATAAACTGAGTGCGATGTGGCAGGCCGGAGAAACTGCGTAATGCCTGAAGCATGGCGTGCATTGACAAACCGACCGCGCTACCCAATGCCAGAGCAGCCAGTGCATTCGCCTGATTGTGGCGTCCCGGAATACGCAATTCACTCACGGGTATCAGGGGCGCCGAGCCCCGGCAAAGCCAGTCAGCCTCCTCATTTTCACAGACGCCAAAGTCTTGATCTGCTGGCTTCCCAAGGGTGAATCCGATCTCAAACTCAGACTCACCCGCAATTGCGACCACCCCAGGATCGTCTCGATTGATCACGGATTTTTCCACAGCCCGATAGACGATTGCCTTGGTTGCCGCATAGTGCTCCAGGTTCCGGTAGCGGTCCATGTGGTCCGCTGAAATATTCAACACCACTGCCACTGCAGCCTTCAGCGATTCTGTGGTTTCAAGCTGAAAGCTGGAAAGCTCCAACACATAGAGTTGGACATCATCCGCCAGCAGGTCCAGCGCCGGACTTCCCAGATTGCCTCCCACCGCCACCTTGAGACCCGCCCTGTTGGCCATTTCGCCAAGCAGGGTGGTCACTGTACTTTTTCCGTTGGAACCCGTGATCGCCACTACTGGCGCATTCGCAGCCCGGGCGAACAATTCAATATCACCCAGAATCTCGGCGCCACGCTGCTGTGCAGCCTGGATGGCCGGCTCCTGTAATGCCACGCCTGGACTTACCACCAACCGGCCGGCAGCCTCGAAAACCTCAGGCTTAAAACCACCGACAAAGATCGCAAGATCAGGCATCTCCTCACGAATCTCATCCAGGCCAGGCGGATCTTCCCGGCTGTCTGTCACCGCAAACGCTACACCTTGCCTGCTCAGATAACGGGCACAGGACAGCCCGGTCTTGCCGAGACCGACAATCAGTGTCTTACCGATTTGTGGCTCTTGGTTTTCCATCAGCGAATCTTCAGACTGGCCAGACCGACCAACACCAGGATGACGGTAATGATCCAGAAACGTACGATGACCCTGGGCTCGGGCCAGCCCTTGAGTTCAAAATGGTGATGTAATGGGGCCATGCGAAAGATGCGTCGCCCGGTGAGCTTGAAGGATGCGACCTGCAGCATCACCGAGACCGTCTCCATGACGAACACACCCCCCATAATAAAAAACACCAGCTCCTGCCGCACCGCCACGGCCACCACACCCAGCGCAGCGCCCAGCGCCAGCGCTCCCACATCCCCCATAAATACCTGGGCCGGATAGGTGTTGAACCAGAGAAAGCCGAGCCCGGCTCCGACCAGCGCACTGCAGAAGATGATCAACTCACCCACCCCGGGCAGATAGGGAATCTTCAGATAGACAGCAAAATCCGCATGACCCGAGAGATAGGCGATCACGCCCAGGGCGCCACCCACCATCACAGAGGGCAGAATCGCCAGACCATCCAGGCCGTCCGTCAGATTCACCGCATTGGATGAACCCACGATGACCAGATAGCTGAACAAAATGAACACCGGTCCCCAATCGAGGGAGACATCCTTTAAGTAAGGTATGAGCAGTGCAGTCTCAACCGGTGAGTTAGCTCCGACATACAAGACCAGGGCCGCTCCCAAGCCGGCTATCGACTGCCAGAAATATTTCCAGCGCGCCGCCAGGCCTTTAGGGTCGTTGAGCACGAGTTTTTTATAATCATCCACCATGCCGATCACGCCAAAGGCCAGCGTCACGATCAGCACAATCCAGACATAGCGATTGGACAGATCAGACCAGAGCAGTGTGGCGATCGATATAGCCACCAGAATCAGCGCCCCGCCCATGGTCGGGGTGCCCGCTTTTGAGAAGTGGCTCTCCGGTCCATCGTCGCGCACGGTCTGACCAATCTGATGAAAGCTCAGGCGGCGGATCATCATCGGCCCAACCAGCAGGGAGATCAGCAGGGCGGTCAACACGCCGAGAATGGTGCGTAGAGTCAGATACTGAAAGACGTTAAAAGCAGTGTCATATTCCGCCAGCCATTCGGTGAGATAGAGCAGCATCGTCAATCCTCCCCCGCTTGTAACAGGGAGCCGACTACTCGCTCCATCCCGGCGCTGCGTGAACCTTTCACCAGTACTGTGTCATTGACGGTCAGGGTTTTCTGCAGGTCTGCGATGAGCGTTTCATGATCTGCGAAATAGCGTCCGCCCTGACCAAAGCCATCCACCGCTTCACGGCTCATGTTACCGGTAGCCCAGAGTGCATCTATGCCCGCCTCCGCAGCCCTTTGACCTACCTCGAAATGCAGAGCGGCTGCGTCTTTTCCCAGTTCCGCCAAGTCGCCCATCACCAGAAAACGCTTACCTGGCGCGCTCCTCAGCACCTCGACGGCCGCTACCACCGAGTCCGGATTGGCGTTGTAACTGTCGTCGATCACCCTGAGCCCCGATACCGCAATCCTGCACTGCAGTCGGCCGGGAACCGGCGTCAGTTGCGCCAGACCCTGTTGGATTTCGGCAACCCCAATCCCCAATGCCTGGCAGGCTGCGATGGCAGCCAGGGCATTGCGCAGATTATGTTGACCGGCCAGGGCCAGGTCTACCCGGAACTGACCCACACGACTTTGCACGGTGAAACTCGAACTAAAACCTGTCTCGGTCCATTCAGTTGCCACTGCGGCAGGATCGGTGCTGACATCCGCTGTGGGGCTGAGGCCAAAGGTCAGCACTGAGTTGCCGGTGGCAAGTTCCCGCCAGACAGGCAGGCGGGGATCGTCCGCATTCAACACAGCAATCCCCCCAGCAACCAGGCCGCTGAGAATCTCACCCTTGGCCCTTGCCACACCGTCCAGATCGCCGAAGCCTTCCAGGTGTGCAGCGCCGGCATTGGTGATCACCGCCACATCGGGTTGGGCGATCCGGCTCAGGTAGGCAATCTCTCCGGGATGATTGGCGCCCATCTCCAACACCGCAAACTGCTCGTCTTGCAGTCGCAGCAACGTCAGCGGCATACCGATATCGTTATTCAGATTACCCTGGGTGGCCAATACCCTGGATTCCTGACCCAGGATGGCTGCGATCATCTCCTTGACCGTGGTCTTGCCGTTGCTGCCGGTGACCGCCACCAAGGGTACTGGGCATTGTTTACGCCAGCCCGCCGCCAACTGTCCCAGCGACTTCCTGGTGTTGGATACCCGAATCGTGGTTAGCGATGTCAACTGCGGTTCACTGATCACTGCACCGACCGCCCCCTTTTCCTCGGCCACAGAAAGAAATTTGTGGCCATCGAAGCTGGGGCCTTGCAGGGCCACGAACAATGCATCCGGCTGCAGGTTTCGGGTATCGGTGCTCACTGAAGTGAAGACGCTGTCCTCACCTTTTAACGGGGCGTCAAGTATTGTTGCCGCTGCTGAGAGTGTCATCATGGTCACCCAGCCTCCCCCGCCCTGTTTGCGAGGGCAGCCAGCACCTGTTCCTGATCACTGAAATGCAGGGTCTCCCCAGCTACCAGTTGATAATCCTCATGGCCTTTGCCTGCCACCAAAACCAGATCTCCAGGCCCGGCGGAGCTGATCGCCTGATGAATCGCTCTGGATCTATCCCGCTGTACAACGATCTGATCCCGATCCGCCATACCGGCAAGAATTTCATTGATGATCTGATCACCCGGTTCGCTGCGCGGATTGTCATCGGTGAGAACGACTTTCTCAGCCAACCGTTCCGCGACTGCACCCATCAATGGCCGTTTGCCCCTGTCCCGGTCGCCGCCACATCCGAACACCGCCCACAGCTTTTGCTCACAATGACTGCGCAGTGCCGACAAGGCCTTTTCCAGCGCATCCGGGGTGTGGGCATAGTCGATGACGACGGCAGGCAGCTCTCCGCCACCGTAGGTTTCCATCCTGCCTTCAACCGTTTTAAGCGTTTCCAGTTTTTGCAGCGCATCCGGCAGAGACCATCCCCGATCGAGCAACACCAGAAGCACCGCCAGCAGGTTGGCGGCATTGAAACTTCCCAACAGGCTGCTGTGAAACTCACCATTCCCCAAGTGGCTGGTAAGCGTGATTCTCAATCCTCGGGAAGTTGGTACGACAGACTCCGCTCTCACCCAACCCGCCACGCCTTGTGGAATCGCTGTATCGGGATCGAGGGTATAGACCAGCAACTCGACGTCTGCGGCCAGGGTCGCCGGTAGTTCCCGGCCCAGCGCATCATCGAGATTGATCACCGCACTGCGCAGACCGGGCATCTGAAACAGACGCTGCTTGGCCGCCGCATAATGCTCCATGCTGCCGTGATAATCGAAATGGTCGCGGCTGATATTGGTAAAGATGGCGGTATCGAAATGCACTGCGGCTGCGCGGCCCTGATCCAACGCATGGGAGGAGACCTCCATCACCACGGCCTGGGCGCCGTCTGCCTTTAGCTCCGCAAGCACCTGCTGCAGGGTTATGGCATCGGGGGTGGTGTAACCGGTTGCACTAAGACTCTCGAGATAACCCACTCCAAGCGTGCCGACGATGGGGCAGGAGGTTGCGGGATGCAGCGCCTGCGCCAGCAGGTGACTGACACTGGTCTTGCCATTGGTGCCGGTAATACCCACCATAAATAGGTGCTGACTGGGGAAATCAAAAAACCTGGCGGCGATCTGACTCACCCGCCCGGACAGATGCGGAACACGCAGCAGAGGGATCTGCTGACCTGCATCCAGAATCCGCACCTTATCATCAGTTGCAGCTCCATTGGGCTCCCAGGCGATGGCCGCAGCACCTCGATTCAAAGCCTGCCGCACAAAATCCAGGCCGTGCTGCGCACCCCCCTGACAGGCAAGGAACAGCCACCCCGGCTCTACATCGCGGCTGTCCAGGGAGAGGCCGGCGATCTCCCGGTCCATCGACACAGGCACCTCAGCGATGCCATCAAGCAGGGCCGACAACAGAACAGCATCGGGCTTTGCTGCTGCCGCCATCATTGCTCCCCTCCGGCAATGGCCAGAAGAGGTTTTTGCTTCAGCTGTCGGTCCGGCGCGATGTTCAGAATCCTCAGAGCATCGCCCACCACCTTTGAGAAGACCGGCGCTGCCACCTTGCCTCCGTAAAATTCCTCGCCTCCCGGCTCATTGATCAATACCACCATAACCAAACGGGGATCACTGGCGGGCGCCATACCCACGAAGAGTGAAAGATATTTGTCCTCTGCATAGCCACCAGCCACCGACTTCTTGGCGGTGCCTGTCTTGCCCGCCACCCGGTAACCGGGAATGGCCGCCAAGGGGGCGGTCCCATCATCTCCCACCACGGCTTCCAGCATCTTGACTACCGCCCGGGCCGTACTCCTGCGCATAATTCGTTGTCCCTGAGGCAACTCCTCGAGCTTCAACAATGAGGCCGGCATCAAGACACCGTCATTCGCCAACGCCGCATAGGACCTGGCCAGTTGCAGGGGTGTCACGGATAGACCATACCCGAACGAGAGGGTGGCCTGTTCGAAAGATGACCAGTCTGAAAAATGCGGCAAACGGCCGCTGGATTCGCCCGGAAAATGACTGTCAGTGGGCGCCCCGAATCCTAGACTCGCGTAGAAATTCCAGAGGGTCTCGGGCTCCATCGACAGGGCGATTTTGCTGGCCCCCACATTGCTCGACTTTCTCAATACCGTGGCTACATCGATCAGCCCGTAGTTACGATGGTCGCGCACCAGGTATCGCCCAACCCGCATCTGCCCGGGATTCACATCGATGGGTGTGTTTGGCTTGAACCTTCCCTGCTCCATGGCTGCCGCAATCGTAAATGTCTTGACTGTTGAACCTGGTTCAAAGACATCCGTAACCGCCCGGTTACGTAAACGGCCATTTCGATTATTGCGTTTTCCGTTAGGGTTATAGGAAGGGCGATTGACCATCGCGAGGATCTCACCGGTCTTCGCATCCAGGATCACCGCTGAACCTGAACGGGCCCGGTGCTTGGTAACGGCCGCTTTGAGCTCACGATAAGCCAGGAACTGTACTCTACGATCGATACTCAGCGCCAGGTCATTTCCGGGTTGCGGGCTGTTGATGTTCTCCACATCCTCGACCACCCTGCCTCTGCCGTCTTTGATCACCTGTTTTGCCCCAGGCGCACCACTCAGCCAATCGTCATAGGTCAGTTCAAGCCCCTCTTGTCCCTGATCGTCTATATTCGTAAAACCTACGATGTGGGCCATCACCTCACCGCTGGGATAGAAACGACGAAACTCGGTATGCAACCCCATTCCATCCAGCTCCAGAGTCTTGATCTGATCCGCCATATCCGGATTAATACGCCGCTTGAGATAGACAAATCCCTTGTCACTGGCGAGCAGATTCTTCAGGCGATCCGGATTCATATCCAGCACCGCAGATATGGCGCCCACGGTTGCACTGTCGGACGACAATTCACGAGGATTGGCCGTGACGGTTTTTACCGGCGTGCTGATCGCCAGCGGCTCGCCATTTCGGTCCGTAATCATGCCTCGGCCGGCACTGACTTTCATGGTGCGGAGATAGCGCATCTCCCCCTGTTCCTGCAAAAAGGCAGTTTCGAAGACCTGACGGTCAATGGAACGCCAGATCAGTGAACAGAAGGCAACCGCGAGCAGACCGAGCACAAAAAAGCGCCGGGCGCGGTAGCTCGGCATCTTCTTCGCTTCAGCCTGTCGCTGTCTGTTCCTCTTCTTCACCATACTCAGCGCCTGATCACCATGACTTCATCGATATGCGGTAGATGCATGCCAAGCCTGCCCCGCGCCGTGCTTTCCACTTTCGAATGGGTGGCCAAGGTGCTCTCTTCCAATTGCAGACGTCCCCACTCAACAGCAATCCGTTCTCTTTCCGACTGCAGTTCCTGCAACGAAACAAAATGTTTGCGGCTGAGATATTTGGCGTAAACAACTCCGATTCCGGAGACGATCACCGCCAGCCCCAGTAATCCCAGCAAGCCTATCTGCGTGCGACTCATGCCAACCGCTCCGCCACCCGTAATACGGCACTGCGGGCACGGGGATTAGCAGCTACTTCCTGTTCATCCGCACGAATCGCCTTACCCACCAGCCTGAATTTTGGCTGTAACTCGCTTTGGGTCACCGGAACTCCCGGGGGGAACCGATCGCCCTTTGCCTGATCCCGCATGAAGCGTTTAACCAAACGGTCTTCCAAAGAGTGGAAACTAATTACCGCCAAACGTCCACCACTGGCCAGTACATCCAGCGTCTGTTCCAGACAGCTTTGCAGCGCCTCCAGTTCCCGGTTGATATAGATCCGTATGGCCTGAAAGCTTCGGGTTGCCGGATGTTTGTCCTTTTCCCAGGACGGATTGGCCCGGGTAACAATCTCCGCCAGCTCCCGCGTTGTACGAATCGGTCGTTCGCGTCTAACGTCGACAATGGCCCGGGCAATGCGTCTGGCATGTCTTTCCTCGCCATAGCGTTTCAGGACATCGGCGATATCGTTTACTTCTGCCCTGGCCAGCCATTCGGCAGCAGACAGTCCCATATCCGGATCCATGCGCATATCCAAAGGGCCATCCTGTTGAAAGCTGAAACCACGTTGCGCCTGATCCAGTTGCGGAGAGGAGACTCCCAGGTCGAGCAAAACACCATCGACCCGGCCCATCACTCCTGCCTGTTCAGTCACTGCAGCCAACATATCGAAGCTCTCCCGCACGATCATGAACCGTGCATCTCCAGCAAATTGTTTTTGCGCAAATGCGACTGCTTGTGGATCTTTATCAATGGCGATGAGCCGTCCAAGCTCATTCAGCCTCTCCAAGATCAATCGGCTGTGTCCGCCCCGTCCGAAGGTGCCATCTATATAGATACCTTCGGGCTTGACTGACAAAGCCTCTACCGACCGCTCCAGAAGGACCGGCCGGTGACTATTCTTCTCTTCAACCATCAGATTGACAGGGACGCTAGTTCCGGCGGCAAATCCAGATCATCGAGATCCACATTCTCCAGCCAGTCATCCCGCTGTTTATCCCAAACATCCTCATTCCAAAGTTCAAAGCGTTCACCCTGCCCAACCAATGCGACCCTCTTCTCCAATCCGGCAAAACTTCTCAGCGAAGGGGGGAGTAATACCCGGCCTTGCCCATCCATCTCCACTTCATGCGCGTGCCCGATGTAGAGACGTTGTAGAATACGGGTGGCCTTATTGAATGAGGGAAGCGCCTTGAGTTTTTTCTCCATCTCAACCCACACCGGCTCCGGATAGATCAGCAGGCAGCGATCCTTGTCAACGGTAATCACCAATTGTGAGGCACAGGACTCCACTAACCGTTCGCGGTACTTGGTCGGTATCGCGAAACGGCCCTTAGCATCCAGATTAAGTGTGGAAATCCCACGAAACAAATCCCATCCCCCCTTTTAGTGATTTTCCCTTTATATCCACTTTTCTCCACTTTTCTCCATATTAGGAGCCGATTCCCCACTTTGTCAAGGAAATAAACGGAAAAAATCTTTAAGGCTCAGTGGGTTACAAAGGGAAGCTACAGCTGAGAAATGGGTAAAGCAAAGCCCTTAAATACAGGGGAATAACTTTTAAACCTAAAGTTATTTATTAAGAATAGAAAATAATTGAAAGAGAAAAAAATAGGAAGTAAAAGAGGGAGCCGGCCTGTAAGCCGGGTTCTGTCGTGGACAGCCATTCATCTGGGATATGCGTCACCGCATACCTCAAGCAACCTACCCAGGAATAGTGCGGGCCGCACTTCGTACTCCGAGGAGTAACTATTCCTCTATTTGGTCTTGCTCCGGGTGGGGTTTACCCTGCCACGTCTGTTGCCAGAAGCGCGGTGCGCTCTTACCACACCATTTCACCCTTACCGGTATCCGCAAGGATACTTAGGCGGTATATTTTCTGCGGCACTTTCCGTAGGCTCTCGCCTCCCAGGCGTTACCTGGCACCCTGCCCTCTGGAGCCCGGACTTTCCTCCGCTTCAACTAAATGAAACAGCGGCTGTCCGGCCGACTCCCAGTGGCAATGTATGCCTTTTCTGCGGGGCAATCAAGAATGCATTTGGCCTGGGGGATCTCTAACTTTTCAAATTGGAGAGCTTGGAAAGCTGAAGATCCAAACCTTGTCATTTTTATCTGCTTCTGGACAAAAAAATTAATTTCAAAACAAGCGTTGTAGGCCTACCGACTGGCTCTTGTTATAATCTGCGGCCATTGCCCTCGTAGCTCAGCAGGATAGAGCAATCGCCTCCTAAGCGATAGGTCACAGGTTCGACTCCTGTCGAGGGCGCCACTCATCCCACTACCTTGGATCAAACCAGGTGCCCAGCAAAAATCCCAACCCCACACACTTGAAAAGGTATGCTATCGCACTGCTCTTCGTGTTCTGCCTTTTCAATATCAAGGTAAACTTGGCTGCCTCCCTGGCAGGCCAGGTGTTGGCTGTGGAAACCGGCAATCAGATTTCACTTTCACTGACTTCCGGCGGGCAAAGAAGAGTTCAGTTAATAGGTATTACCCCTCCGCCCCCAGGGACATCCATGGCAAGAATTTCCCGGCGGCACCTGCATATGCTGCTTGCGGGGAAATTTATCACCGTCATCTACCGGACCCTAACGCCCAGGGGCAATATCCTCGGTCAGGTGTTACATGGTGGGGTTGATATCAATCTGCGCATGATCGAGGCAGGCATGGCGCGTGTCTATCCCGAGGGAAGATTGTCGCCCGGAGTCCTCCTTCAGTACCATAATGCAGAGCGGAGCGCCCAAGCCAGAAAGCTGGGTCTGTGGCAAAAAAGTACACACTGAAGATCTTCCTAGTCCTGAAAACCACACATTTTTTAAACCGGATACCTTGCTCAGGATACAAAATCATGAACAAAGTACGATTTCAAGAAAAAAACTAACAAAAGACCTTAACTTTTTCCGCTAACTAGCGATAATGTAACTGTGGTTGTAACACATATAAAACATTACCTCGCTGGTGAAGAAGATGGAAAAGAAAAGCTTAAAAAGTTGTACAAGTTGCTCACACGAACTGATTCATGGTGTTGCCTGCGACTGGCAGCCAGAAAATTGTCGTTATCACAACATATACCAAAAAAGTGTTGCGTATGACTCACACAAACATGATGCATGGGCTGTTAATGTGGCTGAAGAGTGTGAGTACGACGCAGTAAAAAGCTTCACCTAAAGCATCCATTCTCAAACATGCCAAGCTTCTGCCTGGGCATTTCGGAATGCTCCATTTCGAGCCTGCTTGAGCGGACGGACGGCCTGCCCCCCGGTTAAACGGGGATGTTTCTGACTCGCGAATCATGAACATCCCCGATTAGAGCCAGTGAACTACCGCGCCTGATCTCCGCATTAAGCTGTTACGACTTCTCCTCGCCCCTCCTGAGACATTTGAGAGTCTCCTCCAGAGCATTCGCCAACACACCATAGACTTTTACCTGAGCCTGCTGGTAATAGGTCACGGGTGGACCCACCAGTTCCAAACGCGCATTGAAATAGGCGACATCAGCCTCCAGTGCAATGGGATTCAGATTGACGTGCAATGTATTCCTGTTGCGGTCATTCAAA
This sequence comes from Pseudomonadota bacterium, assembly GCA_039714735.1. GTDB lineage: Bacteria > Pseudomonadota > Gammaproteobacteria > Chromatiales > Chromatiaceae > JASJBU01. Next base: position 5,048 of record JBDLIT010000058.1, on the reverse strand, counting down.
TTCAAATACCTGTTAGTTGCTTAACCAGGAAAAGTACAGACCTTGATTATAATCATAGCGCGAAGAAAAAAACCGTATTCTCATCCCTGTGCTAACATCCTATAACAATAGAAACAAAAACCACCATTTCAACAACAGATAGTATTTACCCTTGAGACCATGAGTGCTCAGTTGGATCTTCTTAAATCCTCCTCCGCCTTTACCGGTGGAAACGCCGCCTTTCTGGATGCACTTTTCGAACAGTATCTGGAGGACCCAGACAAGATTCCAACAGACTGGCGCAGCTATTTTGATCAGCTGCCAGGCGATAAAACCAAAGACAGACCTCACACACCGGTAGTTGAAAAATTCTATCAGCTATCTAAGGAAAGAGGCGTGACGCCTGCCGCACCAACAGCTTGCCTTACACCAGTCGCAGCTGAACAGCAGACTGCCGTGTTACAACTTATCAACGGTTATCGTTTTCGAGGACACCAACTCGCCAGGCTCGATCCACTTGAATTCAGAAATGTACCCTACATTGCAGATTTGGATCTGACATTCCATCAGCTCGAGCATGTGGATCTGACAACTGTTTTCAATACAGGCTCACTCTACGCACCGGAGCGCTTACCCCTGGGTGAAATCCTGCAGCGTCTGGAAAAAGTGTACTGCGGCAGCATCGGTAGTGAATATCTACATATCACCGATACCGAACAGAAGCGCTGGATCCAGCAACGGATTGAAAGTCAGACCAAACCCCCTGAATTTACCACTGAGAAAAAACACTGGCTGCTGACCCTCCTGACTGCCGCTGAAGGCGTCGAGAAATACCTTCACTCCCGTTATGTGGGCCAGAAACGTTTTTCTCTGGAGGGCGGTGAAACTTTGATTCCATTGCTGGACGAACTAATCCAGTACAGTGGAGAAAGCGGAATCAATGAGGTCGTCATCGGCATGGCTCACAGAGGCCGCCTGAATGTGTTGACCAACATCCTCGGAAAGCCTCCCCAGGAAATCTTTGACGAGTTCGAAGGCAGGGTGGAAACCAGCCCGCAGCGACAGGCAGGTGATGTTAAATATCACATGGGTTTTTCCACTGATATAGATACCCCCGGCGGCATCATGCATGTTGCACTGGGCTTCAATCCATCACACCTCGAGATCATCAATCCTGTCATCGAAGGATCAGTACGCGCCCGTCAGCGCCGCCGCCGGGATACACGTGGAGAACAGGTATTACCCATTCTTATCCATGGAGATTCCGCCTTTGCGGGTCAGGGCGTGGTCATGGAGACACTCAACCTGTCCCAGACTCGAGGCTACTCAACCGGTGGCACCATCCACATCATCATCAACAATCAGATCGGTTTCACTACCAGCAACCCGTTGGATACACGTTCCACCTACTATTGCACTGACGTGGCCAAGATGATCCAGACGCCGATCTTTCATGTGAACGGAGATGACCCCGAGGCGGTGCTGTTCATAACCCAGGTGGCCTTGGATTTCCGCATGCATTTTCATAAGGACGTGGTGATAGACATGGTCTGCTATCGGCGTCATGGACACAATGAAGCCGACGAACCTGCAGTCACTCAACCACAGATGTACAAAAAGATCCGCAGCCATCCCACCGTGCGCACCCTATACGCAGAAAAACTCGTTGCCGAGTCAATTATCTCACCGCAGATGGCTCAGGCCATGGTGGATAACTACCGCGACTCCATGGATGAAGGATATGTTGTATCCCGACCCGTCATCTGTGCCTTGAAACATCCTTATGCCGTCGATTGGAGTTCCTTCAAACGAGATGACTGGAACCAGTCCACAGAAACCCAGCTCAGTCGTGAAACTTTTGATTCTCTCTCCAAATGCATACTCCATCAGCCCGACGGTTTCGAGCTTCACCCCAGGGTCGAGAAAATCTGGAAAGAGCGGAATCGCATGGCCAGTGGCGATCAGCTGATCGACTGGGGGTTTGCTGAAACCCTTGCCTATGCCTCATTGGTCACTGAAGGATATCCGATTAGACTCTCCGGTCAGGATGCAGGGCGGGGAACGTTCTTCCATCGCCATGCAGTTATACACAACCAACTGAATGGTGAGTCATACACACCACTGCAACACCTGCGAGAGGGGCAGGCAGACTTTGTCGTGATCGATTCCCTACTGTCTGAAGAGGCGGTATTGGGTTATGAGTATGGTTACGCCACTGCAGATCCCCACGCTTTGACGTTGTGGGAAGCCCAGTTTGGCGACTTCGCAAATGGCGCTCAGGTTGTAATCGACCAATTCATCACATCCGCTGGAGAAAAATGGGGACTGATGTGCGGCCTGGTCATGTTGCTACCTCACGGATACGAAGGCCAGGGCGCCGAACACTCATCCGCTCGCCTGGAGCGTTTCCTGAGACTTTGCGCCAACCACAATATTCAGGTCTGCTCACCGACGACCCCGGCACAGATCTTTCACCTTCTACGACGCCAAATGTTACGATCGTTGCGCATACCACTGGTTATCATGTCCCCTAAAAGCCTTCTGCGTCATCGCTTGGCGACATCTCCGAAGCAGAGCTTTATAGAAGGCAAGTTTCAAACCGTTATTGATGAGATCGACAGTCAAGATCCGGATCTTATACAACGCCTGATTATTTGTTCCGGAAAAGTCTATTACGAATTACTCGAGGCTCGACGTTCGCGGGGCATGACTGACACCGCCATCATCCGGCTTGAGCAGCTCTACCCATTCCCAAAAGATGATTTTGATCAGATCATCAATCGCTACCCCAATGTCGAAGAGTACATTTGGTGTCAGGAAGAACCGCAAAACCAGGGAGCGTGGGACCAGATCAAACACCGATTCCATGAATTATTGGTAGGGGGCAGACAACTGAATTATGTCGGACGCTCCACCGCGGCAGCACCTGCCGTTGGGTATCGTCCCGTTCACCTGCAACAGCAGGAAACCCTGATCGACGAAGCACTGACCGGTCACATCAATCCACGCATGAATCCCAGGAGCCTGTTAAGTCTATGAGTATCGAGCTGCGCGTCCCACCCCTGCCAGAGTCGGTTTCCGATGCCACCGTCTTGAGCTGGCACAAACAACCGGGTGATACTGTCAGGCGTGACGAATCATTGGTGGATCTGGAAACAGACAAGGTCGTGCTCGAAGTGCCGGCGCCGGAGGCCGGTGTCCTCAAAGAGATCCGTTTCAATGATGGCGACACCGTTCAGGCCGAAGACATCCTTGGCACGATCGACAGGGTAGCCTCAACTGCTGAAGAAGCTCCACCCGCAACGAAAAAAACCCCACCCAGTGAATCCCCACTTTCTCCATCGGTCAGGGCCCTTATCAAAGAAAACGGGATAGACCCGGCACGGATAAAAGGCTCGGGCAAGCATGGCAGGATTCTCAAATCGGACGTGGAGGACTTTCTCAAAACCTATCCAGACAAACCCACACTCTCGGTACCAGCGCAGGAACCACCCGCCTCACAGACGGCCCTACCGGCCACTGGCCGGACCGAAGATCGAGTCCCCATGACCCGACTGCGGAGAAAGATCGCTGAACGGCTGGTGGAAGCACAACAGTCTGCGGCAATACTCACGACTTTCAATGAGGTCAATCTCAAAGCGGTTTCAGAGCTGCGGACAAAATATCGTGACAGCTTCGAAAAACAGCATGATGTAAAACTCGGATTCATGTCGTTTTTTGTCAAGGCCTCGTTAGAGGCATTGAAACAGTTCCCGATTGTCAATGCCTCCGTGGATGGCGAGGAGATCGTCTACCATGGCTACTTCGACATCGGCATCGCTGTCTCATCACCCAGAGGGCTGGTGGTTCCCATCCTACGGGATGCCGATCAACTCAACTTCTCCCAGATAGAGAAAGCTATCCGTTCTTACGGCGTAAAAGCGAAAGAGGGAACCTTGAGCTATGAAGAACTGACAGGCGGAACCTTTTCCATTACCAATGGAGGGGTATTCGGTTCAATGCTCTCAACACCGATACTCAATCCGCCGCAGAGCGCAATCCTCGGCATGCATGCCATACAACAGAGGCCGGTTGTCGAGAATGGAGAGATTGTGATCCGGCCCATGATGTATCTGGCGCTGTCATACGACCACCGCCTTGTTGATGGTCGCGATGCGGTTCAGTTTCTGGTGAGCATCAAAGAGCATCTGGAGGACCCGACGCGTCTCCTGCTGGAAATATGAAGCAGGGCTGCTGGTGATATAGAGGCATCTCCCTATGAGAGATTGGCTGTCGATAAGAGACCCTCTTGGATCAAATATCAACACAACAGCTTACACTTGCTAAAAAGCTCTGCCACCCGAAGTCATGCATCAGGCCTGGAAACCTCTTGAGAAGTACAAACTCCAACTCATACACATGGTGTAAAAACCGACAACCACAGAACTGATATGACCCTCATCCGTCAAGACGATTTTATTCAGAGTATTGCAGACGCCTTGCAATTCATCTCTTACTACCATCCCGCGGATTTTTTACGCGGCATGGGAGAGGCCTGGAAAAAGGAGCAGAATCCGGCCGCAAAGGACGCCATCACACAGATTCTTGTGAATTCCAGGATGTGCGCAGAAGGCCAGCGCCCGATCTGCCAGGATACCGGCATGGTCGTGGTCTTCCTCAAGGTTGGGATGGACATTCAGTGGGATGCGCAACTCAGCGTTACGCAAATGGTCAACGAGGGGGTTCGCCAGGCCTACAGCAACCCGGACAACATTCTGCGTTATTCGATGGTGAATGATCCATTGGGCGCACGCAGCAACACCAGGGATAACACCCCGGCGATCATCCACATGGAACTGGTGGCGGGTCATACAGTCGAGATCAAGCTTGCCGCCAAGGGCGGTGGCTCGGAGAACAAATCACGCTTCACGGTGCTCAATCCATCCGGCTCTCTGACCGGCTGGGTCTTGGAACAGGTCCCGCAAATGGGCGCTGGATGGTGTCCGCCGGGGATGCTGGGTATAGGCGTAGGCGGCTCTGCGGAGAAGGCCATGCTGCTGGCTAAAGAGTCCCTGATGGAACCGATCAAT
>JBDLIT010000057.1:0-24717 GCA_039714735.1 Pseudomonadota bacterium | reverse complement strand
GAGGCCTTCGATCAAAACCCGTTGCGATAACTGTTCGACCAGTCTTACCTCTTTGGGGGCATATTCTCCGGGCGCCTGTTCGACAAACACGACCCAGTCACCGTCAGGGCTGCGCAATACAGCGTCTGAAGGCAGGCTGAGCGCAGTTTCATCCTGCTTGCCGGTCGGCATGCGGACTGTGACAAACTGACCTGGATGCAGGTGGTCTTCGGGGTTGGATATCTCCAGGCGAACTGCCAGGGTGCGGGTGGTTTGGTCCAAAGCATGATATTCCTGGATAATTCTGCCATCGATCCAGCTGTTTCCGATCAGCACCTTTGCGATTGTGTCTCTTTCGATATGTGATACAGATTCCGGGGTTACGCGGGCCTCCACCCAAAGTTTTGATTCGTCGGTTATTTCAAACAACAGAGTGCCAGGTTCCGCCATCTGACCTATGAAAAAGTGATCCTGAATCACTGTGCCGGCCTGGGGGGCGAGGAGGGTGAACTGGCCATTCGCCTGGTCGATTTTGTTTTTCTGAATCAGCAGGTCGATTTGTGTATCGGGCATGCCATAGGCCAACAGCCGGGCGCGGCTCAGTTGCAGATTGATCTGAGCTTCCTGGAAGCGGCGTTCCGAGACCACCTTTCTGCCCAGTTTCTTGACTCGTTTCCACTCGCTGTTTGCCTCAAGAATTTTGCCTTGTGCTTCAGCCATGGAGACACTCGATAAGGTAACCAGGGGTTGGCCTTTGCTGACCCGATCCCCGAGATGGGCGTGACGTTTGACCAGCTGGGCCTGGATGCGTGGTGTGACCTGGCTGGTGACATAGGTGTTGAGCCTGATCTCACCAGGAGCCTCGATCTGTTTAGCTACAGCTTCCTTAGCCACAGGTTGCACGACTATTCCCGCGCTCAGTCTTTGTTTTTTGTTCAGCTCGACATGGTTTGTCTCTGCATGGCCGTGCTCATCCACATGAGCATGACCCTCATGCCCGGATAAAGGCATCTCGTTTTCGTGTGCAAGTCCATCTGCATGATCATCCGCTATGTCGTGGATGGTATCTGAATGTCCATGGTCGTGATTGTGATCTTCTTCAGCCTTGCTCCAGGTGGCAGGCAGAAGGATCAGGGTAAAGAGGCAGAAGCCCAATATTCGTTGCATCATGATTCGTTGCGTCATGGCTTAGTGCTCCGCTGTTGTTGTTTTGAGCCATTCGTTTAGCGTACCCGAGGCGCTCAGCCACTCGATCCAGGCGCTCCAGAGCTCACCATGCAGTTGGGTGCTGGCGATTCGAGTGTCCATGGATTGTTTAACCTGTAACAGATAGTCGGTAGTGTCCATCTCTCCGGCATGCCACTGGATCTCCAGCAAATCGATGTGTTGCTGCAGGCTGCTACGGCCTTGGGATACCCACAGTGACCAGGTCTGGGAGACCAGGTTGTAACGTTCCTTAGCGCTGGCCAATCTGGCCAGGGCATTGCGGAAGGCCTGTTGCGCCAAAATGTCCGCTTGCATGGCATCTGCTCGAGCAGCATCCACATTGCTGTGGAATTTGTTTCGCAGCTGCAGCGGAATCGAGAGAGAGAGGGCAATCAGACCCTCGCTGTCTTCCGTGCCTGCAGAGATTCCCAGGGTTGGATCTGGCTTGTTTTCCCGCTGGGTGGCTTGAATCTTCTGTTGCACCGTCCGGGCTGTCAGATAGGATGCTCTGACCTGTGGATGGTTCTGTGCGAACTCCTCCAAATCTTGGGTATTGCTTAGCTTGCCAGGCAGGTTATCCGGGAGCTCTAACCCGCCAATCAACGTCTCACCACTGAGGCTGAAAAAGTCATTTTTGGCTTGAATGAGGTCAGTTGCATCGCCTACGTGTTGCATGGTTGCTTCTGCCGATGACAGTCGCGCAAGCTCCAGCTCTGCCTGGGGGATATCTCCAGCAGCATGGCGTTGCTCAACCAGCTGGGTGAAATGATCGAGGGCTTCGATACGCCGTTTCGATAGCTGTGTGATCTGCTGATGAAGTTGGATTGAACCTATGGCCTGGAGAAGTTGGGTTGATTTGTCCAGTTGGAGGGCAGACAGTTCAGCTTTGGCGCCGAGCAGTTCTGAGCGGGCAACCTGAGATAAAGATTCCTGTTTGTCATGCCAGTCGATGGTTTGGCTGATACCGATGGTGTAGGTATCGACGCCAGTGTGCTCTGCCTCGAATCCCAATTCAGGATTGTTCAGTGGCAGTTCGCTGCCTGCAGAACGGGCCTTGAAGCTTGCTATGACCGATTTTGCAGCCTGGATTTCAAGATTTGAAGCGAGGGCGCGGTGCACTATGCCCGCCAGCCGCATGAGCTGTTCTGGCTGAGTCGTCCCGTCCTCAGCCGCTGCAGGAGCGAGCCAGAGTATCCATATCAGGATAGTGACGAGCAGACGAGGCGCACGCCAATCTATAGATAAACACATAGTTTAATATCCAATATTTGAAGACCGGCAGACAGACGGCAACAGCCCTTGAGGGATTCCGTGGGGCTGGTGGTCAGTCTGAATTAATGGTTTTAATTCAGGCGGTTATTGGAGGGCGGAAGAGCTTTGTAGGAGGGGATATGGTGAATGGGACCGTATAGGGTGTCACTATGGTGAATTGAGTGACAGTGGGTCCAATCGAATCGGTTTTGATGAGACCCAGCAGATGGGTCAGGCCATGACAACAGTGGTCACAGTCATCTTCAGTATCCTGATGATCAGCGCTATGCGAGAGATGATGTACGGCGTGGGTGTCCGCGTCCATCGATGCCCCACCATGCACCTCAGCCAACAACGCCATCCCGTAACCGAGATTGGAAAATAGTAGCCAGATGATGAGCAAACTACGTAGCATTAAGGGTTCGTTGTGCCTTGCTAGGTGAAACTGAATGGGCCATTTGACCTTGACCCTGAAACCTACGCCGTTTGTTGCCATAGGGCAAGTGGGGCTTCAATACCCATCGCGTATAGGTAGTTCTGCCGAAAGTTTGATCGGCTTCTGAAAATATCCAAAAGGATTTAATGGCTCGAACGCTAAAGTATGTATGATTGTTAATCAGTCACAAACCAGACATACCAATTCGACTATGCCAGAGCTGGAAATTCCTGGACTGAAGATTCGCAAGGAGATAGGCCGGGGTGGTATGGCCAGGGTCTACCTGGCGATGCAGGAGTCGCTGCAGCGGCCCGTCGCGGTCAAACTGTTGGAAAATCCTGATACTCTGGGATTTCATGAGCGTTTCATGAACGAGGGGCGCTATCTGGCGGCCCTGAGTCACTCCAATATCGTAGAGGTCTATGATGTTGGTGAGAGTGATGGGCAATACTTCATTATCATGGAGTACCTGCCGGGAGGGGATCTCAGGAATAGAATTCGCAAGGGCATGAAAGCGGGCCTGTCGCTGAAGGTTGCCATGCGCATAGCCAATTGTCTCGATTATCTGCACGAGCAGGGCATGGTCCACCGTGACCTGAAACCCTCAAATATTCTGTTCAGGGCTGACGGCAATCCTGTCATCACCGATTTTGGGATCGCCAAACTGCTCCAGGACAAAGGTGACTTGACCCTGGCTGGAGGCATTCTGGGCAGTCCCTCCTATCTGAGTCCGGAGCAGGCGGGTTTTGCCGGGAAAGTCGATGGACGGAGCGATCTCTACAGCTTGGGCGTCATCTTGTTTGAGATGCTGACCGGTGCGCGGCCCTTCAAGGGGGAGCACTTTGCCGAGATCATCATGGCGCATCATAGTGATCCGATCCCCAAACTCCCCGAGGACTTGTCTCAATATCAATCCATCATCGATCGTCTGCTGGCTAAAGAGATGGACGGGCGCTATCAGAATGGTGCGGAACTGGTTCAAGCGATTCGGAACCTCACCACGGCAGAGATTCATCAGCTGTCGGGGAGCCGGCAGGAATCGGTTACACAGGCGGATGTGCTGGAGACCGCCGATGAGCAACGCTCTCCAAAGTCTGGTAGATCCTGGTTCAGAGTTCTCATCGCAAGCCTGCTGTTTTTGTCAGCCGCCGGTTTATTCCTGTTCACTGAGCTTGCTCCGGAACAGATCAACCAGCAGCATGCAGGGGCGATGCGTCAGCCAGCTGCTAAGGTGGAAATCCAAGCGGAGAAGAGCGGACAGCAGGTACTCCAGCCGGCGCCAGCCACAGAAAAGGCTCAGCCCAGGCCCAGGCCGGCGGCTGGCGTTGCGAAGAAACAGTCTGCCCCGCGACGGCCAGTCAATCACAATTTAAGCAAGACCGATCAATTGCTCAGCCTTGCCTATCAACGGATGGATAACTTACGCCTGAGCTTACCAAGAGGAGACAGCGCGCATGATTATTTCCAGAAAATACTGAAACTGGATCCGGAAAACAAAGCCGCCAAGGCAGGGCTTCGGCAGATTGTGCGTTGGTACATCGAAAAGGCGGAACAGGCCTTGACGGTTAACAAAATCAAGCAGGCAAAACGTTATGTCAATCGTGGTATGACGATCAACAGCAGTCATCCTCGCCTGATCGATCTGCGTAACAGGATTCAGGCTCCCGCAGTTGTCGACAAGAAAGTCTTCAATCCATTTGCGCTCCTGAATTTCTGAAGCCTTACACTTCTCCGCTGCCGGCCTCCTCTTCCATGCAATTTTCTTAGATCAACTATGTATCGCGTTACCTGACGCCTCAATCATTGTATCCATAGTTTTCCGCCACATAGTCGATATCCTTATCCCCGCGTCCGGAAAGATTCACCAGGATGCTCTCTCCCGGATGGTCGGGCGCCATGCGCATGGCGTGGGCCACGGCGTGCGCGCTCTCCAGGGCCGGTATGATGCCCTCCAGGCGGGAGAGCTTGTAGAAGGCATCCAGGGTCTGCTCATCGGTGACTGCCGAATAGTGCACCCGGCCGATCTTGTGCAGGTAGGCGTGTTCAGGGCCAACGCCGGGGTAGTCCAGGCCTGAGGCGATGGAATGCACCGGCGCAGGCTGACCTTCGTCATCGGTCAGCACCAGGCTGCGGAAACCATGGATCTCGCCATCCGCACCGTAGGTGATGGTGGCTGAATGCTCACCCAGCTTGGTGCCTCGGCCAAGGGGTTCGACGCCATGCAGGTCGACCTCCTCCTCATCGATGAATCCCTGGAAGATACCCATGGCGTTCGACCCACCACCCACACAGGCCACCACATGATCCGGTAGTTCAGCATTGGTCATCTCGGTAAACTGTACACGGGCCTCCTGTCCCACGATGCGCTGAAAATCCCTCACCATCTTTGGGAAAGGGTGTGGCCCGACCACCGAGCCAATGGCATAGATGCTCTCCACCGGATCTTTCAGATATGACTGAAAGGCCGAGTCCACCGCCTCCTTGAGGGTGCGGCCGCCAAAGCCCACCGGCACCACCGTCGCCCCCAGCAGCTTCATGCGCACCACGTTGGGGTGCTCTTTCTCGATATCCACCTCACCCATGTGGATCTCGCACTCCAGACCAAAATAGGCGGCTGCGGTCGCCAGGGCGACCCCATGCTGACCGGCGCCGGTCTCGGCGATCAGGCGTTTCTTACCCATGTGCTTGCCGAGCAGCGCTTCGGCCATGCAATGATTGAGCTTGTGTGCGCCTGTGTGGTTCAGGTCTTCACGTTTCAGATAGATGCTGGCGCCACCCAGCGAGTTTGATAGGTTACGTGCATAGTAGACCGGTGTCGGGCGCCCCTGAAAGTGTTTGCGGATGTATTTCAGTTCATTCTGAAAATCGGCGGAGAGGGAGATTCGGTTATAGGCCTCCGAAATCTCCGCGAAGGGTTGCTCAAGTTGAGGGGGAAGAAAGGCCCCGCCATATTCACCGAACCAGCCGTTTTTGTCCGGATGTGTTTTCAGATAGTGATCGCTCATGATACTCCCCTTATGGTTCTTGGAAGCTGTGCATTCTAAAGCAGTCGGGCCGGTGTGGCATCTGTGGATGAAATGAAGTAGCAAACAGGCGATGAAAAGTCACCTTTTTCAAAGCCTGCCCGCAAATGGATAAATTGCCTGAGACTGGGTGCACTCTCGACCAAGAGCTATAGGTGATGTGATATCAGGCAGGGTTGTACTCATCCCTTGAATTTTTGCCGGTTGGGATGTGAGGGCTGATAATTGGTGGTAATGTATAACGATATCGTCAAGGAGATGCCGATGTCGGAACTCAAGGTTGAATCCATCATGAGCAAGGAAGTCGTAACAGTTGGGCGGTCGATTCCGTTACGTCGCGTTCTGGAGTTGATGGCAAGAAAAAGGATCAGCGCCATCGCGATTGTTGAGGATGGGAATCCGCTTGGCATCTTTACAGAACGCGATGGCGTAACGCTCTCCATCGGGCAAAACCTGGACCTGGATACGCGTATCGGGGAATTCATGACGGAAAACCCGATCTGCATTTCTCAGGACAAGGATCTCTATGCGGCCTATCAGTCAATGCAGGAACTGGGTATTCGTCATCTTTTGGTGGAGGATGAGACGGGTTCGTTGTCTGGCATAGTGACAGAGGAGGATGTCGTCGCGCATTTGGTTAGCTGCTTTTTCGGGCAATTCGGTAGCATCGAGCCGGTGATGTCACGCAACCTGATCACCGCCCAGGAAAACGACACCCTGGATAGACAGGAAGCCCATTTCCGCCGTCTGTATGAGGAAGCCCCACTTCCCTACCAGTCATTGGATGAGCATGGGATGTTTCTGAAGGTGAATCGCGCCTGGCTGGAGACCTTCGGTTACTCAAAAGAAGCGGTCATAGGGCGTTTTTTCAGTGATTTCCTGACTCCTGGGCAGGAGGCGCTGCTCAGGGAGAGGTTTGACCACTTCATTACCCGCGGTTCCATTCGTGATATTGAATTTAGTATGTTGTGTGGGGATGGCAGTCAAAGGCTTGTGCGGGTCGATGGGCGCATCGCCTATGATGAACATGGCCGGTTCCTGCATACCAACTGCATTCTCACCGATATCACTGAACGGAAAGCTCTGGAGGCCAAAATCAGGAAAAGCAACAGAGAACTGGAGACACTCCTCAACAGCATCCCGGCACCGGTCTATTTCATGGACAAGGAGTTGCGCTATCAGTCAGTAAACCGGGCCTACCTGGATTTCGTTAGGCTGCGGGAGGATGAGGTTATTGGCCGGACCGACCGGGAGCTGTTTGCGAGTAATTTGGCGCAGGAGTTTGAGGTCAGTGATAGTCAGGTGCTCGAAGAGGGTAGTGTATTTGAGGGTATTGAACAGCAGGTGCCGGATTTTGAGGGCAATCTGCGATGGTTCAGTACCACCAAAACGCCCATCAGGAACTGTAGCGGGAATGTTGCCGGCCTGGTGGGCATCAGCTACGAGATCACAGAACTCAAACAGGCCGAGCAACAGCGCCGCGTGGCGGAACAGAAACAGCGGGATACCCTGATCCAGGAAGTACACCACCGCATCAAGAATCATCTACAGGGGGTGGTGAATCTCATGCGACTGCAGTCGGAAGAGAAGCTTCCAGACCCGCTGCGGGAGGAGAGTATCGTCTCACAGATACGCACTATTGCTGATGTGTATGGTCTGCAGAGCGATTCCGAAACCGGCCATGTCTATATCTGCGATATGCTGGGCGCCGCTTTGAAGGTTCATAAGGCCACCTGTAAGCTGCCCATCAACTATCGGCATGAGCAAATTGGCCGTGCTGCACTTGTAGCCGGTGAATCCGTGCCGGTGGCCCTGGTGATCAATGAGTTGATTACCAATGCGATCAAACATACCCCCCCCGATAGAACTGACGAGCCAATCAGTATCAGGCTACGAACAGATGCACACAGGGCCTATCTGACGATTCGCAACCCGGCGGATTCATTGCCTGAAGGCTTTGATCCGGAGGCGGGTGAAAATCTGGGAACTGGTTTGCGCCTGGTGCGAACCCTGCTGCCACCTCAGGGTAGCCATCTTGCTATCAGCCATTCAACGGGCTTGGTCACTGCGGAACTGAGTCTCGAGTCTCCAGTGGTATCGACGCTTTCCTCATAAGACTGAGGATTTGGTGCTGTAGCATATGCAGGCGTTTGTGCAGTATGACTTGAATTTAACTTCCGTGTCTGCTGTCATGTATATGTAACATTGAAGGTTAACACCCACTCGAGGTTTATAGTGGATAAGGAAAAAAGGAAAGTTCTGCTGGTCGATGATGACCGTCTGATCCTGGCTACCCTGGGAGAAGGTCTGAGGCAGTCGGGTTTCGACGTGACTCAAGCGGACAATGGAGCAAGGGCCATCTCGCTGTGCAAAAAGTTTGCACCAGATCTGGTGATCCTCGACATGCGCATGCCAGGTACAGATGGTGTTCAGGTGGCTCATTGGCTCCAGCTTGAGACAACCATCCCGTTCATCTTCCTCTCCGCCTATGACAATGACGATGTGGTGGAAAAGGCGGTCAATGAAGGCGCACTCGGTTATCTGGTGAAACCAATAGATGTGAACCAGCTGCTGCCCGCCGTTCGCGCAGCCCTGGAGCGGGGACAGGAGATCCGTCAGTTGCGCGAAAAGGAGAGTCATCTTAACCGCGCCCTGGACAGCGACAGGACCACCAGCACCGCTGTTGGCATTATGATGGACCGTCATCGACTGAGTGAGACACAGGCATTCGGTATGCTACGCGATAGAGCCCGCTCCAAGCGCATAAAATTGACCGATGTTGCAGAAGAGGTGGTGACTGCCATGGAATTGTTGAACGTCAAATGACCACTGACTATGAGCTAAGTCTCTATTGAACCGGTCTTCCGTGTCTACCCATGAAAGCCGGTCTTACTTTTATTCCTATTGAAAGAACCTGAAATAGAGTAAGTTAAAGTAAATTCCGCACCGGTCGACACCCTCTAATAACTGATTTTGACGTTTGCCCAGCCCTAGCAACCGTTCCATCTTCGATCCTTCTGGCCCAGCTTCCGCCATCTCAATTATGTGTAGATTACAGTGAACAGCAAATAGCTGGATTGCTTTTTTTTTAGGATGGTCTGAAAATGATGGAACAGCAGATATCGGACTCAACGGATATCGGAGAGAGTGGCGAGCGTATCAATCGATTGTCAATGCGTGAACTCTCCAGGGCGCTTGAGCAGACCGCGGACCTGGTGCTGATTACGGATAAGAAGGGGATTATAGAGTACGCCAATCCAGCCTTCGAGAAAGCGACTGGTTTCTCTCTGGATGAATTGATCAGTCGTACACCCAATATACTCTTCTCAGGTTGTCACGATGACGCATTCTATCGGAATATGTGGGAAACCATCTGCTCCGGGCATGCCTTCCGCGGCACGGTGACCAACCAATGCAAGGATGGAAAGATCTACTTCGAAGAGAAGACCATCACACCCCTGATCGATGCCTCCGGGGCAATCACCCATTTCGTCTCCACCGGCAAGGATGTGACCGATCACATCCGTAGGGAGGAGGAGCTGCGCACCCTCTCCATGGCGGTCGAACAGAGCGTTAACACGATTATCGTCACTAATTTGCAGGGAGAGATCGAGTACGTCAACAACCACTTTTGCGAGATTAGCGGATATGCCAGAGAGGAGGTGGTGGGCAGAAAATCCAATATCGTCAAATCCAATCAGCATTCGGAGAGTTTTTTTCAGGATATGTGGGCAATCCTGCTTACGGGTAAAGTCTGGCAGGGCGAGATCTGCAACAGGACGAAGAGAGGTGATCTCTATTGGGAAGATGTCTCCATCTCTCCGGTGCGGGATAGTGATGGAAAGATTACTCATTTCGTGGCAGTTCAGGAAGACGTTACCGAACGCCGCGATGCCGAGAACAGGCTGAATTTTCTCGCCTACTACGACTCGTTGACCAAACTGCCGAATCGCGAAATGCTTCGCCATCAGTTGGATCAGGCGCTGAAGGTCGCTCAGCGCAATCATGAAATTGTCGGGGTCCTGTTTACCGATCTTGACCGATTTAAAAACATCAATGACTCATTAGGGCATGAGGAGGGAGATAAGCTTTTATGCCAGGTGGCCCGCAGGCTGCGTGACGTTCTGCGCGATGAGGATATGGTGGCGAGGGTAGGAGGAGATGAGTTCATTATCATTCTTCCGCAAATCAAGCGACCCGCCAGCGCCGGGCGGGTTGCGGCAAAGATACTGTCCTATCTGCGGGAACCGTTTATCCTGGGGGAACGTATGCATTTTATCTCAGCGAGTATCGGCATTGCGCTCTTTCCCAAGGATCATACCGATGCCGCGGAATTACTGAAAAATGCGGATGTAGCGATGTATCAGGCCAAAGCCAAGGGTCGCGGCGGTTATCAGTTCTACTCCCAGGAGATGGGTGAGCAGGTGTTGGAGCGCATGCAGTTGGAGCAGAGTCTGCGTGTGGGCCTGTCAAGGCAGGAATTTGTCAATTTTTATCAACCACAGTTTTGTCTGGAAAGCGGTCATCTTGTTGGATGCGAGGCGCTGATGCGCTGGCGCCATCCCGGTAAAGGACTGATCAGTCCGGCTAAATTTATTCCGGTTGCGGAAGATACGGGGGAGATACTCCGACTGGGGGAACAGGCGTTGCGGCAGGCCTGTTCCCAAATGTTAAGCTGGCAGCACACCGGTCCGCATGTGCCCCAGATATCTGTCAATCTTTCCCCCCATCAACTCTCCATTAATGATTTCCCAACCTGGGTTGAGACAGTGCTGGATGAAAGTGGAGTACACCCTAACCAGCTGGTGCTGGAACTCACGGAAACCGCGATGATGCAGAATCCGGAGCAGGCGAAAAGGATTCTGGATAACCTGAAATCCATTGGTGTGCGTTTGGCTTTGGACGATTTCGGCACAGGTTATTCAAGTCTGAGTTATCTGCGCAGATTTCCGTTTGACTGCCTCAAAATAGATCGCTTTTTTGTCAAGGACCTGACCATTGATAAGCGCGCAGATGCGGTAGCGAAAGCGATCATCAGCATGGCGCACAGCATGGGTATGTATGTGGTCGCTGAAGGCGTGGAAACCGAGGAGCAGAAGCAGTTCCTGTCGGATGCCGGTTGTGATGTTGTACAAGGCTTTCTGACCGGCAAACCCGTGCCCGCGAAGCGGGCAGGGGAGTGGGACCGGCTGGCTTTGGATGCTGATTCTGATAACAGTGAACGAGCCGAGCAATGTTCGTCAGTCTGAGCACTCCATCTCCCATCAACCATATAAAATCAATCAAGGTAATGAGTATCAAGCGCTGCGTCAATTTCTCCAGACAGGAGTGATCTTTACTATATTTTTGCATGCAGGAAGCTTCCGATGGAAGTGGTAACCCTCATAATTAGACAAAGGGATCTTTCTATCGTCTCAATCTTGAACCGGATACGAATGGTGAGACGCTCATGATCGAAGTGGATGGAGCCGCCGGAGGAGATTTCTCCTATTAACTGTCCCTATTAACCATTGATGAATGTGGAGGGAAAGATGAGTGTTAAAACAACTGAGTCATGACCTGACCCTTAGTCCTCGCGGAATCCTCTTTATCAGTATTGAAGGTGTTCATCTATTGGGTGAGCAGCGCTATACTGCGAAAGGCACGCTTGAGGTGATTACCCTACTTACGCGCAGACGTTTGCATACTCATCTCTAATTCCAACAACGCCTCCCGTGCAACCTTGTATTTAGGGGCGGCGTTCTTAACGACATTTTCTTTGGCCTGCTCGAATTCACTGCTTGAGGCGTGCTTCAGGGTAATGTTTCGCACCTGGATCAATCTCTGCCACTTGTCAGAAAATGTTCTTGCAAGCTGTTTTTGACTGTCGCTCAATGGCCGTTTACAGAAGTTCTTCCACACGTCATCAAATTGTGCATCGAGTTGTCCAACCTTCTCCACATGTTCCTTTGCTACGCCGTTACTCGTAGCGTTGGCGGCCAGTATGGCGTTCGCCCGAACTTCGTTGATGGTTTCCATAATAATGTTCAGTTCATCCTTTTGTACCGTGAATTCACTGCTGGATTCTTTTACCTGCTGTGCAAGGTGTAATAACTCTCGGGCTCCGTTGGCTGTCTGGCTGATGACAAGATTGTTGTTTTGGGCGGAATCGACAATGGCTTCAATTTTTTCGCCGATCAGTTGACTGGAGTTTTTCTGGTGATGGCCGGCAGCGGAAATTTCCGCGATCATCTCAAGCATCCTGTCCATGTTGTTGTTTATCTGAGCAAGAGAGTCGGAGGCCTTTATCAGTACGGCTGATCCGCCGGTCACCGCTTGTGATGTCGCCTCCATGCTCAATATGACTCCAGATGTCTGCTCTTGAATTGTATTGATGATCTGACTGATATGGGAGGTGGCATCACCTGTACGAACAGCCAGATTCCTCACCTCATCAGCTACCACGGCAAATCCCCGGCCTTGTTCCCCCGCCCGCGCCGCTTCAATTGCTGCATTCAATGCCAACATGTTCGTCTGTTCGGAAATATTGGCGATTTCACCCGCAAATCCGCTAACCTCTTCGGTATTTTCTTTCAGTAGGTTCAACATCTCCGTAGAGGCCTGAAAAGAGTTGACAATCTCCTTCATGGCTTCTGCCGCACTATCAACTACTTTGCCACCTTCAGTCGATTGATCGCGCGTCCAGGTGGACTGTTGTTCCGTTGCCTCGGCATGTTGAGCGACAGATGCAATGTGCTCGTATAAGGCCTCCACTTCACTTCTAATACTGCTGGCGGACTGAGTCTGCGAAACGGAGCTATCGGCGATCAGGCCTGCATCGGTGGTGAACTGAACCGCCATATCGTATACACGCCCAATACTGATTTGAGATCCGTTGATCATCCGAACCACCCGGTCCATCAATTGATTGAAGTCCTCAGGCGTGGTGCACCCCAGGTGGTTGGGTCGATTATGTGCGCGCACCGTGATATCGGAAGATGCCAGAATACGGCGCAGTGCCGAATTGAGATCGAACAGGGGCCGCAAAACTATATGCTTAATATATATCCAGAAAAAAGCGAAAATAGCCACGAATACTACAATTCCCACAGCCCATTTAAGGGCCACACTACTTTCTTCGGATACCCACAACAACAGACTGAATACTGGAAGCAAGGGAAAAAGAAGTGCAGAGACGATCTTTAGCGGTGCCTTTATGGGGTCCATCTCATATTTTTCCTGTTGTACTTGCTTGCGGAGTTTTGCCCTACATACCTTCATGCGATCGAGTGGCAGGGTCTACAATAACCTCTTCTCGACAGATCTCTCCACGAAACAGTCCCGCCAATGTTCGGTAAATAAGCATCATCACGATCATAAGGAGTAGTGCTGATTGAACCCAGGCCAGTTTCTCTAAAACGGCGCTGCCGAGCATGGTCGAAAACAGAAAGGTGGCCATCGCCATGGCGGACAACGGAAAAGAAAAGGTCCACCAGGAGAGGTAGAACTCGCGTAGTTGAAAATAGAGTTTGTACTGAACCAGAACCAGCAAAAACATAAACAGTGCAATCGAGTAGAGAATAATACCGAACTCACTCAATTCACCGGTCAGCCTGGTCCAGGACAGGGCGGCCAGCGATGGCGGGGCCATCAGGATAAACAACGTGGGTACCAGCTTTTGTGCCAGCGGGTGGTGAAAAAGTATACGGTAGAGGATGATCGTAAACAGCACCAGCCAAAACAGCAGGCCGATCGAGAAGAAAAACCAGGACATTTCGACAGGTGCATGATCTATCCCCACCAGTGGCACCGCCAGGCTACCCACGACGGGGATGAACCAGGCGGGATTGGTATCCTGTACAGTAAAACCCTGGTAGCTTATCCACAGGGAAGTGATCCGCAACAACAGTGTTAAATGGGCCACGCTTCCCACCATCCACAGCAACTTCGAGAGTTGCACGTTGTAGGGGAAAAGGATCGTCGCCAACAATATGGTCGACAGGGTGATGGTGCTGACAAAACCGATATACGAAGGATGCAGCGCCTCGTGCAGTACCGTGGAGGGGTAGACGTACAGCTTTCTAAGATAAGTGAATACGATCATGCCATAGACTATCAATGTCCCATAGGCTGCCAGTTCTCCGAAAAGCGGTGACAAACCCAGCAGGAGACCGACCTTGCGCACTACCATGGAAAATCCTGAGAGCCCCATCACTGAGGCAAAAAACAGGACCGGGAAGTGCTTCAATTGACCCATGTTGAATTTGAACGCCATTCAGTTGCCTGCCTTCCAAAAGTTTTAAACTTTTTACCACTTTTATATGGCATGTAAGAACCCATCAGGGCCACTGGAATTCTGCTGGAATTATGGGTGCAATCAGACCATGCTAGGTGCGACATGAATCACTTCAGGCTCGATCGGAAGTTCGCTGTCCCTGGACCACTCGTTCCAGGAACCAAAATAGACTTTGACGTTTTCGAATCCGGCGCTCTTCAGGGCCACGTAAGTGTTAGCAGCGCGTGCGCCTTTGAAACAATAGATATAGATGGTGTCATTTGGCCGGATGCCCAGTTGCCGCATGGTCGAGACAATGTACTCTGAAGGCAGGTAACGAGCCGACGCCTCCATCAGCTTGTCCCACTGCAGCCAGACGGAGCGGGACAACCTGCCTTTACGGGGAGCGAAATCGATGCCGTAAGGTGATGAACTGAGCCCCTCCCATTCATCTTGATCCCGGATATCCAGAATACGGATATCGTGGTCGTCGATGGCTCGCAGCATCTCGTTCTTGTCGACAAACACCTTGTCGATAGCCCCCTTATCCACCAGAAAGCTTGAGGGCGTGGGTTCTGATGCCTCAGTTGTGAGCGGATTGCCGATGCTCTTCCAGACATGAAAGCCGCCGTCCAATACCTTGGCATTTGTATGCCCCAATGCCTGCAGGATCAGCCAACCTCGGCAGGACTGCCCGAAACCGTTATTGAGCTTCTCCTCATAAACCACCACCTGCTTGTCCCCATCGACTCCCGCCGCACTCATTAATTCGACAAAATGGGTGCGGAACGCTTCGTAACCTTCTTCATCCGACATTGCGAGATAGGTAAAGAAATCACGTATGTTTACTGCACCTGGAATATGGCCCTTGGCGAACTCTTCCGGATCGCGTGTGTCCAGTATGGCAACGGATTCGCCTTTACTAATAAGATTGGACAGGGCATGGGGGGAGATAAGAATATTCGAATCCATGAGTTGTTTCCTCTCTGTGCGTATGTGCTTCACCCTCTTTCGACCAAGGGGGGAGGAACTTTAATCAGTTGTTCGGGAAGGACAGGAGTTCTTCCTTCTTGATGTAAAAGATGTGAGTCAAGACCTGTAACTCATTCCTCAAATATTTCTCCAACACACCGGCACTCACATCAGCGCAGTACTGAAATACCGCTCGGCCCTGTCCGGGAGCACTGTGGCGATATTGCCTTTCATCTTCGAGGCGATCTTGCGGGCGGCGTAGACATTGGCGCCGGACGAGATGCCCACCAGCAAGCCGTATTTGCGGCCCAGTTCGCGGGTGGTCTCGATGGCTTGCTCGTCGGTAATCTCCACCACCTCGTCCACCATCGAAACATCCAGGATTTCGGGAATGAAACCGTCGCCGATGCCCTGGATCTGGTGCAGGCCGGGCTCGTGCCCCAGCAGTGCTGAGACATTCTTCGGCTCGACTGCCACGATACGCACATCCGGTTTGTGCTCCTTGAGGTATCGCCCCACTCCCTGCAGGGTGCCGCCGCTGCCCACGCCGGCGACGAAGCAATCGATGTCGCCGCTGGTCTGGCGCCACAACTCGTGGGCCGTCTCCTCATAGTGGATGCGGGGGTTGTCCAAATTCTCGAACTGCTGGGGTACGAACACCCGCGGGTCTTCGGCCTGCATCTGTCGGACCCGCTCTACTGCGCCGCCGATGCTCTCCTCTGCCGGGGTGAGCACCAGTTCGGCGCCCAGGGTGCGGATCAGCATCTTGCGCTCCTCGCTCATATTTTCCGGCATGAAGATCCGCACCCGGTAGCCCTTCAGGCTGCCTACCAGAGCCAGCCCGATCCCGGTATTGCCCGAGGTGGGCTCGACGATGATGGAGTCCGGTTTGAGGCGGCCATCTCGCTCCGCCCCTTCCAGCATCCCCAAGGCGATGCGGTCCTTGATGCTGCCGCCAGGGTTGAGGAATTCCGCCTTAGCGAAGATGTTTTCGCCTCTGAGGCGGATCAGAGGTGTATTGCCGATGAGGTCGAGGATGTTGTCGGTGAGCATGTGGGATTACCCGGTGGTCCTGCGATGGATAGTGAATTGAACCAACTATTATATTCCGATGAGTTAAATGGAGCTAAATGTGTCAGGCTCGAAATTTCTTTATGCGGAGTTCGGAGCCATAGTGCTCTAACCGTAGCTGCGGGGTGGAATGGTTAATAGACCCTGAGAAAGGCCGGGATTAGCCAGGGGTTTCCGACTGATCAGGTTGCCGTAAGGGCTTTTACGAAGACCTTGGAATTACGCCGGTAGTTGTAGAGTTGCAGTCGCTGCATCGGCAGCGCCTTGAGGTTGGAGGGGATAAATCCCCGTTCCATGAACCAATGGGCGGTCTGGGTCGTGAGTATGAAAAGCTGTTCAATACCCTGTTCAAGCGCTTGGGCTTCCATATGCGCCAGCAGTCTGTCACCTCGGCCTCCATCCCGATAGTCGGGATGCACGGCAACACAGGCCAGTTCCGCCATCGATTGATCGGGGTAAGGGTAGAGCGCGGCGCAGGCGATCACCATGCCATCCCGTTCCATCAGGGTGAAATGGTCGATTTCGGTCTCCAGTAATTCACGGGAACGCCTTACCAGAATGCCCTGGGATTCCAGGGGCTCGATCAACCCCAGGAGTCCACGTATATCATCGATGCGTGCAGTGCGGGTCTTCTCGTAAGGTTCAGCGGTGATCAGGGAACCCACGCCGTCCCGGGTAAACAGCTCTTTCAGTAGTGCGCCATCCAACTGACGATTGAGCAGGTGGGTGCGTTTCACCCCGCTGCGGCAGGCGCTGACCGCAGCCCGCAGGTGCTGGGTAAGGTCTTCGGGTAATTGTTTGCGCCGCTCGAGGATCGTCTCCACCTCCCTGGGATTGGCGTTGGGTATCAGGCGCTTGCGGGAGTCGGTCAGACCCTTGCCTTCCACCAGGCTGATCAGTTTATCCGCCCCCAGGGCGATCGCCACCGACGCGGCCACATCGGCGGCACTGAGGTTGAAAACCTCTCCGGTGGGTGAATAACCGAGAGAAGGGATGATGGCGATGGCGCCGCTGTCGAGCCGCTGTTTGATCCCTTCCGCATCGATACGCCGTACTTCGCCGGTGTGGCAATAATCCACACCGCCGCGTACGCCGATGGGTTTGGCGGTGACATAGTTGCCGGAGGCGGCGCGGATGCGCGCCCCAGCCATGGGTGAATTGGCCAGGCCCATGGAGAGCAACGCCTCGATCTCGACTCGCACGGCGCCTGCCGCCTCTTTTACACAGGTAAGCGCGGCATCGTCGGTGACCCGCAGGCCGTTGATATACTGCATCTCAACGTTCCGCGCCTTGAGACGTTCCTCGATCTGCGGCCGCGCACCATGCACCAACACCAGGCGTATACCCAGACCGTGCAGTAGGGCCAGATCATGGGTCAGATTGGCAAAGCATGCATCGGCCACCGCTTCACCACCGACACAGATGACAAAGGTCCGGCCCCGGTGGGCATGAATATAGGGTGATGATCCGCGAAACCAGTCAATGAATGGGTCGGCCTTTTGCTCTTTTGTCTTTGCCATCTCTATGCCGCTGAATCCAGACAGAATTTTCTTACCAGTGACTGTATCAGCTTAATCGCGGGCTGAATATGTTCAAGAGGCAGATATTCGTCGGGTTGATGGGCTTGGTCGATGGACCCGGGACCGCATATCACGGTCTCCATCCCCATACTGTTCAGATAGGGTCCCTCGGTACCGAACGCCACCGCGCCTGCCGGGTGTCCGGTGAGCCTTTCCAGGGTCCGCACGATGGGCGCATCAGCGGCTGTCTCCATCGCCGGGATGCCCTCGAAGACCGGGCTGAATTCCCAGTCCAGGCCGGTTGGCATCAGTAACCTGTCAAGACGGGTGCTGAGCTCATGCCGCAGGTCGTCGAGCTGCATGCCGGGCAGTGGCCGCAGGTCGAACTGCAGTTCACATTCCCCGCAGATACGGTTGGGGTTGTCGCCGCCATGTACATGGCCCAGGTTGAGGGTTGGCACTTCCACCTCAAAGGCAGGGTTCCGGTAACGCTGCTGCAGCTCCTCGCGCCAACGCAGCACCTCACCAATGACTTTATGCATGCCTTCCAGGGCGTTGACGCCCAGATTCGGATTACTGGAGTGACCCGATTTACCTATGAGCCTGATCGATTCCATGGAGATGCCCTTGTGCATGCGAATGGGCCTCAACCCGGTCGGTTCACCGATCACGACATGCCGGCCAAGGTTTCTGTGCAGATCAGTCAAGGCCTTGGCGCCACACATACTGCTCTCTTCGTCGGCAGTGGCAATCACCACCAATGGTTGTTTCAATCGATCGAGTGGCAGCTCGCGAATCGCCGCGAGCACCACGGCGAAGAAACTCTTCATGTCCGCTGTGCCCATGCCATAGAGGCGGTTGTCCCGTTCGGAGATGCGTAATGGATCGCTGCTCCAGCGCGCCTCATCGAATGGCACGGTATCGGTATGCCCGGAGAGCACCAGTCCTTCCGGCCCAGAGCCTGCGGTTGCGATCAGATTGTATTTTCCCGGATGCCCGGGAATGGTATGAATTTCGGTCTTGAAGCCCAGATCCCTCAGCCAGCCATCAAGCAGCTCGATCACATTTCGGTTGCCCATGTCCCAGGCCGGGTTGACGCTGCTGACCGATGGTGAGGCGATCAGGGTGCGGGTCATTTCCAAGAATGATGGGGTTGTCATAGGCTCCAGATTATCTGCGAATGGATGGCTGTTCAATCACGTTTGCATCATCCTCAGTCTGCCGGAGATGCAATTCGAGTTGTATGGACTGTCAGGAAAGCGGCCGGTCAGGGCCTGGCGCTGGGGCCAACGCGGTCAGCTGTGGCCCTGATTAAATCCTTGTCCGGGTCAATCAGCCCCGACCCATGTGGTATATTCATTCATGCATTCTTGAGTCATATCGACCGGCGCCACCATGCTGAACTGGCATAACCCACAAGCGTATCAATTTACAAACAATCTCAACGCTGAGCAGTGGGCCTGGGAGTTCCTCAGGCGTAATCCCCAATATCGAAAGGAGTGGCGTGAATTCAGCGATACCTGGAAGGCGCTGGAAGCGAGCTATGGCAAGCCGGGTCAGCGGAACATAGCGGCCTGGAAGCAGGATCCGCGGGCCTGGGTGCCGGCTGCCGAATGCACAGAGAGTGACTGCAGGGTGGATGATGAGAAGGTCCTGATCGAATGTGCAATGGGCGCGCGCTGGGGTTTCTACAAGTTTCCTCCGGATTCGGCGGATGATGATCCGGTGGGTGGTGGACGTCTGAACTGGCGGGATTTCCCGGTTGAACCGGCCCTTGTGCATCTCGAACAAGTCCACAGCGATGTAGCTCCGGGGTCTGTCATGCTCAGCTTCGATCTTTCATTGCCGCTGCGTGATCAACTGACATCCGCCAAGCGGCAGTTGCAGATCGAGCAGCGCAATCGTGTCCGGGCGGGTGTCATCAGGGCGCCAAGCATCGCCGCCCATCGTGAGCAACTCTGTCGGTTGCTGCGTCTGCTGGATGCACTGGAGGCCGAGGTCAAACCGGAGCAGATACAGTCAAATCTCTATGCTCAAACATCAGCTCATTATCTCGAGGATAGGGATGAAGCCATTCTGCTGCGTGATCTTCAATATCGTCGTTTGCTGCTTCTGGAATAATGGATTTCGCCTCACGCATGGCTGAGTAAGCTTGGCTCTGAGCTTTCTCAGTGATAGGTTCGTGAATTCAGAACCCTGACTGATCTCAATGCCTTTCTAAATGTCGAGGATCGACAACAAGGATCTTTGAAGCTAAACGTGAACGGTTTGTAAGCGACTCTGGCAGACATCCAAATGAGAATTGTGATCGGCTGCTGCCAATTCGCTGTGGACCTTCGTAAATATATGTTTTGGCGAATCAAACGAGATCACTTTGTTGTATATTCCCCAGCATGGCATATCTAAGTTACACATAGACACTAAAAGGACAGGCATTTTGAGCCAAACCGACTTTTCATCCCTCAAGTTACATCCCTCCCTGCTGAAGAATCTCTCTACTCTGGGTTATCAGGACATGACGCCCATACAGGCGAAGAGCTTGCCGCATATTTTGGATGGCAAAGATGTCATCGCGCAGGGAAAAACCGGCTCGGGAAAAACCGCAGCATTTGGTCTGGGTCTACTGGAGAAGCTTGATGTAAAACGCTTTCGTGTGCAGTCACTGGTGCTTTGTCCAACTCGGGAACTGGCCGATCAGGTGGCTAAAGAGATTCGAAAACTGGCCCGAAGCATCCATAACATCAAGGTGCTGACCCTGTGTGGCGGCATGCCCTTCGGACCTCAGATTGGCTCACTGGAACACGGCGCTCATATCATTGTAGGAACACCGGGACGTGTGGAAGAACACCTGCGAAAAGGCACATTGAGCCTGGATAATGTAAACACGTTTGTGTTGGATGAGGGTGATCGTATGCTCGACATGGGCTTCCAGCCGGCCCTGGATGCGATCATCAAATATATTCCGCAGCAGCGCCAAACCCTGTTGTTCAGTGCAACCTACCCTGATCAAATAGAGTCTATTGCACAACGCATCATGATCGATCCGGTAAGGGTGCAGGTTGCCGCTATGCATGACAGCGCCAGCATTCAGCAAACCTTCTACCAAGTCGACGATAATGCGCAACGGATGACCGCCTTGCGCCTGCTGCTGCTGAAGTGTCGTCCTGATTCCACCCTGGTATTCTGTAATACCAAGCGGGAGACCCAGGAAGTGGCCGACGAGCTATGCAGCCAGGGGTTTAGTGCGCTGGCGTTGCATGGCGACCTGGAGCAAAAAAATCGCGATGAGACCCTGGTGCGTTTTGCCAATAAAAGCGCCTCGATACTGGTCGCCACCGATGTGGCCTCCCGTGGTCTGGATATCGACGCCTTGGACGCCGTCATCAACTACCACCTCTCCCGTGAGTTAGAGGTGCATGTGCATCGTATCGGCCGCACCGGGCGCGCAGGCAGCAAAGGCATGGCCTGTACATTGTATAGCGACAAAGAAAGATACAAAGTCGAAGCCCTGGAAAAGTATCTTGAACATCCCATTGAAAGCGCGCTCCTGCCGCCCTTCAGCTTGTTGGAACAGCCTGTCTATAAGCCACCCATGGCGACCTTGCAAATTGACGGCGGAAAAAAACAGAAAGTGAGACCGGGCGATATTCTTGGCGCACTCACTGGAAAAAACGGCATTGCCGGGAAGCAGGTCGGCAAAATTCATATTTTCGATCATTGGGCCTACGTGGCCGTCAGTCAGGACGCTGTGAAAATTGCATTAACCAAATTAGGTGAGGGAAAACTGAAGGGACGTTCGTTTCGGGTGAGACGGATACGAGGTTAGGAGTCAGGAACCTGTCGGGCCACCTTTTACATCACTCCGGCGGCGACTGTTCCCACGGCGAGCCTTCGAGCCTGGTTTAACAGTTGTTCGCTTACGGCTGCCGGCCGGCCTCTTTTTCTTGGTGCTGGTGGGTTTATGGCCCCGGGTATTTTCACCTGAGCCCTGTCCATCTTTGCGCCCTGATTTTGGCTTTTTGGGTTTCTTGACTCGCATAGGGCGAAGATCCAAACGAGACGCCGGTAGATTGTGAACCGGCTCAAAGCCATCAATCAGCTTGCGGGTTAACAAGCGTTTGATCAGCCGCTCGATATCAGCGAGCTGTTGGAACTCATCGGCGCTGACCAAGGAGATCGCCTGACCCCTGGCGCCCGCTCGACCGGTACGGCCAATGCGGTGGATATAATATTCCGCCACATTAGGCAGATCAAAATTGACCACTTGTGGCAGCTGATCAATATCCAACCCCCGGGCTGCCAGGTCCGTAGCCACCAGGATTCGAATCGAGCCATTTTTAAAGTCGGCCAAGGCTTTTGTTCTAACCGCCTGACTCTTGTCGCCATGAATCGCTCTGGCGCTGATGTTCGTGTTTTCCAAATGACGGGTTAATCGATCGGCGCCCTGTTTGGTTTTGGTAAATACCAGCACCTGCTCCCAGTTATTATCGTGAATCAATTGCGTGAGCAAGGCCGGCTTCTGCTTTTTATCCACCGGACAGATCCACTGCTTTACGGTTTTTGCCGTGGTATTGGGTGGGTTGACTGAAATCTCAACCGGTCGATTGAGCAGTCCCTTGGCAAGCTGGCGAATCTCGGCAGAAAAAGTTGCAGAGAACATCAGGTTCTGGCGCTGCTTGGGCAATATGCCCAGGATTTGTCGAATATCCTGGATAAATCCCATATCCAGCATTCTATCAGCCTCGTCCAGCATCAACACTTCCAGCTGCCTGAACCGCACCGCGTTTTGGTTATACAGATCCAGTAAGCGCCCCGGTGTTGCCACCAGTACATCGACGCCTTTGCGCAGTTTCATCATCTGAGGGTTTATCTTCACTCCGCCAAACACCACCGCAGAACGCAGGGGTAGGTGCTTGCCATAGGTGGCGACACTCTCCCCAATCTGAGCTGCCAACTCACGGGTCGGTGTTAAGATGAGCGCGCGCGCCTGATTGGCCCGAGCGCGCTCGCCTTTGGACAGCCGTTCCAGGATGGGGAGGGTAAACCCCGCCGTCTTGCCCGTACCGGTCTGAGCTGCCGCCATCACATCCCTGCCCTTGATCACAGCAGGTATCGCCTGGGCCTGAATGGGGGTGGGCGTTTTGTACCCCTGCTCAGCTACGGCTTGAAGAAGAGGGACGGATAAGCCCAGGGAGGCAAAGTTCATAGGAGCGTCTCATGTAGTGGCTGAGCATGGCCTGAGCCACCTTGTCGGTGGGCGTGCAGATTACAGTATCTTATTGCCAAGTTCTATCTGACGGAACCTTCATCGGCTACGACCCCTCAGGGCAACTGGCCTTGCCGATTTTGCTTTCTATATTGATATGGACCTAACAGCCACCCCTGGAATTGTTTGAGCCAACTATCGCATAGGTGGAGTAACGCTATCCTTGCTTGAAAACAGCCGAAATAGGTGCCAATCTTTATCTTAAAGGCAGAGTTTCCGCAAATCAGGAAGGAAAGCTATGGCCAGTGCGGAAAACTGGGCTTATGTCAGACTGGCAAAGGATGGAGTTGCTTGTGTGCAAAATGACTTATTCGCTGGAAGTGTATCCATCCCTGTCTCTCAGAATCGATAGCCCTGTTCTATTGTTACAAGGCCATTATGAAATCGTTTGCAGTAACAGCATTCGGGCACAGTTCATCATTCGACATTGGAGTCATTGACATGCCTAAGCAGATACTCACCGAGGAATACGACTATTTACGTAGCATTCTTCGCGATGAAGGCTTCGCCGACGACAGGGATACCAAGACCCTGATCAGCAAGTTGAAGACCCTGCTGGGTTCTGACGGTCCCGACAAGGCGCATGCCAGCTCACTCGATACCCTCCGTGACTATTGCGAGCGGGGTTTGTTTCAGCGACTCTTTGGAAGCGCAAAAAACAAGGAGTCCGCCGGCATCCTGACCCTCGCCGGCGGTGCTGGACATCTCGATCGCAAAGCGGCGGCGCTGAAAACGCTACGCCACTTCCGGCTGATGACCAAATTTGGCGGACACAGCCTCTGGCTCCTGTCTCTGCCAAAAGACTACCGGGCCTGGTTGACCGACGAGTTCAGCGGACTCAACAAGGTAAATTTAACCTCCAAGCTCGGCAAAACCAACGAATACTTCACGAAGAAGGAGATGCGTGACCTCACCAGTTCCAGCCAACGAGCCGCAAGCTGGGCCAATAAGGCTATGTCCATCTGTTCTAACACCAAAGGTGTCGGGGCGGAAAAGGCCGAGACTTTGGTTAAGCGATGGTTTGCGGACGAGAGCCAGGACGATGCGGACATCACGACTATCAAGGGTGCGCTGAGGCTGGGATTTCAGAAGATCGCGGTAGCAGCGACCTCGGGTAAGATGATTTTTACCGACAATCCCTTCCATCGGGGCACCGAGTATGAGGAGTCCGAGGCCTATGTCTGGTATGACCGACTCAATGTGGTTTACATTGAAAAGGACTTCTTCGGCAATCAGAACCTGCTCACTGGGCCAACGAACTGGGCGCGGATCATCGTCCATGAGCTCTCACACAGTCAGTTGGATACGGATGACGTCCGCTATGCCTGGCATGCGAGTTCTATCTCCCCCAAGGCGGGTTCTTTTTCCACCGCAGACGCCCTCAACAACGCCGACAGCTGGGCCTATTTCGCAGCAGATGCAAACGGCGCATTGAGCCAAAAGAATCGCAACGACGCGCTCGTTCGGTCATGAAAAAATTTAATCAACATACAGCCATCATGGCCCTGGCGCTGTTGGCGGCAACGGGCTGTAATCAGGGCGAGGGGAGTGATCGTGGTACTTCCAGCCAGGCAACAGACATCAGGAGCGTAGACATGGTCAAAGGTCCATCATTGAGCAGGAGACCACCCCGGGTCGTCACTTAAAATAAATATACAGATATGAGCTTAGAAGCACAAATTAATAATGATATTAAGGAAGCGATGAAAGCTAAAGACCGTGTCCGGTTAGAGGCTTTA
>JBDLIT010000056.1:0-25193 GCA_039714735.1 Pseudomonadota bacterium | reverse complement strand
GTTGCGATCTTGTTGCGTCTGGGTCAAAGTCTCCGGTCGACGTCAAAACATAGGAAGATCAGGTACAAGGCTCAGCTGATTGTTTCCTCCCCCCGGCAGGGGGGAGGGACTTGATACTTAGCTTTGTAACTTGATTGTTAAACATCATGACTCATAGCCACCCGGATCACTCCCCGGCAGAAACCAGTATCGACAAGGCGGCCCTGTTGCAGCGGCTGGTCAAATTCCTGCCCCAGGATGCCCTGCTGTCCGAGGCGGAGGATCTGCGTCCCTACGAATGCGACGGGCTCTCTGCCTACCGCAAGCTGCCGATGCTGGTGGCCCTGCCCAGCACTATCGAACAGGTGCAGGCCATCCTGCGTATATGTCACGAGCTGCAGGCGCCGGTGGTGGCGCGGGGCGCGGGCACCGGCCTGTCCGGAGGCGCGCTGCCCCACGAGCAAGGGGTGCTGCTGAGTCTGGCTAAATTCAACCAGATTCTGGAGATCAATCCTCAGCGCCGTATCGCGCGCGTGCAGCCGGGGGTGCGCAATCTCGCCATCTCCCAGGCGGCCGATCCGCTCGGCCTCTACTACGCCCCCGACCCATCCTCCCAGATCGCCTGCACCATCGGCGGCAATGTGGCGGAAAACTCCGGCGGTGTGCATTGCCTGAAATACGGTCTCACCGTGCACAACATCCAGAAATTGAAACTCATCACCATCGACGGCGAACTGCTGGAGATCGGCGGCGAGGGGTTGGACACCCCCGGCTACGACCTGCTGGCCCTGCTGACCGGTTCCGAGGGCATGCTCGGGGTGATCGTGGAGGTGACAGTGAAGCTGCTGCCGAAGCCGGAGCGGGCCCAGGTGCTGCTCGCCGCCTTCGACGATGTGGTCAAGGCCGGTGCGGCGGTGGGCGACATCATCGCTGCCGGCATCATCCCCGCGGGCCTGGAGATGATGGACCGGCTCGCGATCAAGGCGGCGGAGGATTTCGTGCACGCCGGCTATCCCCTGGATGCGCAGGCGATCCTGCTGTGTGAGCTGGACGGCACCAACGAAGAGGTCTCGGAACATATCCTCAAGGTGCGCAAGCTCCTCACCGAGGCCGGAGCCACACAAGTGCGCACCGCGAAAGACGAGGCGGAGCGGCTGATCTTCTGGAAGGGGCGCAAGGCGGCCTTTCCGGCGGTGGGCCGATTGGCCCCGGACTACTACTGCATGGACGGCACCATTCCGCGCAAGCGCCTGCCGGAGGTGCTGGCGGCGACCGCTGAGCTGTCGAAGCAATATGAACTGCCGGTGGCCAATGTGTTCCACGCCGGCGACGGCAATCTGCACCCGCTGATCCTCTACGACGCCAACAAGCCAGGCGAGTTGGAGCGCACCGAGGCGTTTGGCGGCAAGATCCTGGAGCTGTGCGTGGAAGTGGGCGGCACCATCACCGGCGAGCATGGGGTGGGGATGGAGAAGATCAATCAGATGTGTGTACAGTTCAATAGTCTGGAATTGACCCAGTTTCACGCGGTCAAAGATGCCTTTGATCCAAAAGGCCTGCTGAATCCCGGCAAGGCGGTGCCGACCCTGCACCGCTGTGCGGAGTTTGGCGCCATGCATGTCCATCACGGTGAGCTGCCGTTCCCGGAACTGGAGCGCTTTTGATGATGGCTATGCAGGATCAGGGCATCAGCACTCAGCTCCAGGAGCGGGTCAACCAAGCGCTGGAGGCAAACGCACCACTGCGTATCCGGGGCGGCGGCAGCAAGGATTTCTATGGCAGGGAACCGGTGGGCGAACCGCTGGATGTCAGCGCCCATCAGGGCATAGTGAACTACGAGCCCACCGAGCTGGTGGTCACTGCACGGGCTGGCACCCCCCTGCGAGTGATCGAGCAGGCCCTGGCTGGTGAAAACCAGTTGTTGCCTTTCGAGCCGCCGCACTTGGGCGATAGCGCTACCCTGGGCGGCGCCATCGCCTGCAATCACTCCGGCCCTCGCCGGCCCTATGCCGGTGCTGCTCGGGACTTCGTGCTGGGAAGCCGAGTGCTCAATGGCCGGGGCGAGATCCTATCCTTTGGTGGTGAGGTGATGAAGAACGTGGCGGGCTATGATGTCTCGCGGCTGATGTGTGGGGCGCTCGGCACCCTGGGTGTCTTGCTGGAGATTTCACTCAAGGTGCTGCCGAAGGCGGAGAGCGAAATCACCCTGGTCTACCGGTCAAATTTTGTGGACGCACTGGAAACCCTGCACAACTGGGGGCAGAAACCTTATCCCATTTCCGCAAGCTGTTTCGATGGGGACAGCCTGTACGTGCGGCTGTCCGGAGAAGACCGCGCAGTGCAGGCCGCACGTAAACTCATGGGCGGTGAACCCCTTGCAGAGGGTGAATCGTTCTGGAACAAGCTGAAGGAACAACAACACGGTTTCTTCAGGTCGAGCCGGCCTCTGTGGCGTCTTTCGGTGGCCAGCGATACGCCTCCCATGGAGGTTGATGGTAAATGCCTTTATGAATGGGGCGGAGCCCAGCGCTGGTTGGCGAGCAACGCGGAGCCAGACATGATTCGTGAGGCGGCTGTCGAGGCGGGAGGTCATGCAACCCTGTTTCGCGGCGGTGATCGCGCACAGGCCTTTCAGCCCCTACCGGCCGGCTTGCTGGCGATCCATCGGCGTCTCAAACAGGCCTTCGACCCCAAGGGCATCCTCAATCCCGGGCGGATGTACGAGGATCTCTGATGCAGACCCGGATCAGTGAACAGTTTTTGCAGACCCCCCAGGGAGTGGAAGCCAACCATATCCTGCGCTCCTGTGTGCACTGTGGCTTCTGCACCGCCACCTGTCCGACCTACCAGTTGCTGGGTGATGAACTGGACGGCCCGCGCGGGCGCATCTATCTGATCAAACAACTGCTGGAGGGTAATAAGGTCAGCGCCAAGACCCAGACCCATCTGGACCGTTGCCTGACCTGCCGCGCCTGTGAAACTACCTGTCCCTCCGGGGTGCAATACGGAAGGCTGGTGGACATCGGCCGGGAACTGGTGGAGCAGCGGGTGCAACGCTCCCTGCTGGATTCGCTCAAGCGCTGGGCTTTACGCAAGCTATTTCCTTATCCTTCCCGGGTTGCCCCCTTACTCAGGATCGGTCATCTGCTCAGACCAATGCTGCCCGCCTCGATCGGCAACAAGGTACCTGTGCCTCAGGTGGTAAAGCCGCGTTCAACAGTTGATCAGCCACGCAAGATGCTCTTGCTCGAAGGCTGTGTGCAGAGCGTGGCCACCCCTGAGACCAATGGGGCCGCCAGCCGGGTGCTCGAAAAGCTGGGTATTCAGCTTGTTAGCGGCAAGGGGGCAGGCTGCTGTGGCGCGGTCAGTCATCACCTCTCGGCGCAACAGGAGGGGCTCGTTTTCATGCGCCGCAACATCGATGCCTGGTGGCCGCATATCGAGGCCGGCGCCGAGGCGATTTTGATCACTGCCAGTGGCTGCGGCACTGTGGTCAAGGAGTATGGTCATCTGCTCAAGGATGACCCCCAATATGCGCAGAAAGCAGTCCGGGTGGCGGAGTTGGCGAAAGACATCAGTGAGGTGCTACGGGACGAACCCCTGCCTTCGGAACGCATCAAACCAAAACAGAAGCAGATCGCCTTCCACAGCTCCTGCACCCTGCAACATGGCCAGCAGCTGGACGGCGTTGTTGAAGGAATTCTGCGTAAGGCGGGTTTCAAGCTGACTCCGGTAGCCGATGCTCATCTCTGCTGTGGATCAGCCGGCACCTACTCGATCCTGCAATCCGAGCTCTCGCAGCAGTTATTGTCCAACAAGCTGCAGGCCCTGGAGACAGGCAAACCTGAGGTCATCGTCACCGCCAATGTCGGCTGTCAGCTGCATCTGGCCAGCCAAGCGGGACGGCCTGTGAAACACTGGATCGAGCTGCTGGACGAAGCACTCAAATAAGACTGATATTGGTGGGCGGTGCCCACCCTACAATTTGATGATCTTCACACAGGGTGGGCGCCGCCCATCAAAACTATTGACCGGACAAGCTGATCCGGTTAATTTCTGCAAAAATTTTCTAAGAGGGAAGCCAGTCAATGAAGATCACAGAAGAGATGATCAGGAACAAGGCCTATGAGTTGTGGGAAGCGAGCGGCAAACCGATGGGGTCAGCGGAAGAGATCTGGTTCGCGGCCCAGACCCTGTTGCTCGATGCCGCCGGCACAACTTCCTCAGTCAGGAATCAATCACCACCCAATGGGTTGCGGCAGCTGACTACTCCCTAGGTCCAGTCATACGCAGCACGGGTGAACAACACGGCCATCCGGTCGTGTCGATATCCATCAACTAGCAATAGAACTGTAACCGGCAGCGCATATAATGCCTGCCAACTCAGGCCCTTCCTTTTGTCTACAAAGGGGAGCGCCATTTGTTTTTTGGTCCGACATAAAGAGGTATTTCCATGACCGGACAGTCACCGTCTTTCATCAGCCGCATTGGGCTGGCCTTCCAGCTCTTTTTTCGCGCTCTGTTCAATGCCCGGTTCGCCGGTTCGGCTACAGAACTGCTCGCCGGCCCGCCGGTAGAAAAAGCGGCGCCACCGGAACCCGAAAAGCCAGTCCTGCTTGAAACCAGCCCCGACTCAGCACTTCAGCTATTAGGTCTGATGCAGCAAGAGGGGAGGTTGGTGGATTTCCTCGAAGAGGATGTGGCCCAGTATAGCGATGCGGAGATCGGTGCGGCGGTGCGGGTGGTGCACGAGGGTTGCCGCAAGGCGCTGCACGATCACATCACGCTGATCCCGATCCAGCAGGAGACAGAGGGCGCACGTATCACCCTTGAGCCGGGTTTCGACGCCTCGGCGATCCGTCCCACCGGCAATCTGGTCGGTGAACCGCCGTTTACCGGTACCCTGGCGCACCGTGGCTGGCGGGCCACCGAGGTCCGTCTGCCGAAATTGGCCAAGGGACATGATGTGCAGATCATCGCACCGGCAGAGGTGGAGCTGTGAGTGAAGCACGTTATTCCATTGGGGTGGATCTGGGCACCACCCACTGCGCACTTTCCTATGTTGATCTGGCCGCCAGCGAGGGCGAAGAGGTCAAACTGGCGATCTGTCCGATTCCGCAACTGACTGCTCCGGGCAGTGTCGAGGAGCGGCCCCTGCTGCCTTCCTTTCTCTACCTGCCGCATGCCGACGAACTGGCCCCTGGTGATCTGATCCTGCCGTGGGAGGCGGGGCAGGCTTGGGCGGTGGGACATCTGGCCCGGGACAAGGGGGCGCAGACCCCGATACGTCTGGTCTCCAGCGCCAAGAGCTGGCTCTGTCATGCCGGGGTTGATCGCCGGGCTGCGATCCTGCCCAGCGAGGCGCCGGAGGAGATCGAACAGATCTCTCCTTACACCACCTCGGTCCGCTATCTGGAGCATCTGCACAAGGCCTGGAACCAGCTGCATCCCGAGGACCCACTGGAGCAGCAGGAGCTGACCATCACCATCCCGGCCTCCTTCGATCCGGCGGCTCGCGAACTCACCGCCGAGGCGGCGCAAGCGGCAGGATATCCCCATGCGACCCTGCTGGAAGAGCCCCAGTCGGCCCTCTACAGCTGGATTCAGGCCAGTGGCGGAAACTGGCGAGAGCAGGTTCGGGTGGGTGACGTGATCCTGGTGGTGGATGTCGGAGGCGGCACCACCGACCTTTCTCTGATTGCGGTGATAGAACGCGATGGTGCGCTGGAACTACACCGGGTGGCGGTAGGCGAACACATCCTGTTGGGTGGCGACAACATGGACCTGACCCTGGCCCACACGGTGGCGCGGAAACTGGCTGCCCAGGGCACCCGGCTCGATCCCTGGCAGATCCGCGCCCTGACTCACGGCTGTCGCAACGCCAAAGAGGCCCTGCTGAGCGATCCTGATTTGGCCAGTGTACCGGTGGTGGTGCCGGGCCGCAGCTCCAAACTGATTGGGGGCACTGTACGCAGTGAGCTGACCCGTGATGAGGTCACGTCCATTGCCCTGGAGGGTTTCTTCCCGCAGGTGGATGCCGGGGATCGACCGGCGATCCGGGCCCGTGCGGGTCTGACCCAGTTGGGGCTGCCCTATGCCCAGGATCCCGCTATCACCCGCCATCTGGCCGCTTTCCTGGGCCGTCAGGCCGAGGCCACCAGCGATCTGGAGGGCTTCGCCGGCAATCTGCCCGAGGGGGCCAGTTTCCTGCATCCCACTGCGGTGCTGTTCAATGGCGGCGTGTTCACGGCCCAGCCCCTGGTGGAGCGGGTCATGCAGGTGCTTAACCGCTGGCTGGATGCCGAGCAGGCGCCGGCGGCCAGACTGCTCGAAGGCGCCGATCTGGATCTGGCGGTGGCCAAAGGGGCCGCCTACTACGGTTATGTGCGGGGTGGCGAGGGGGTGCGGATCCGTGGCGGCACCGCCCAAGCTTATTATGTGGGAGTCGAGTCGGCGATGCCTGCGGTGCCGGGTATGGAGCCTCCGGTGAATGCCCTGTGCATCGCTCCCTTTGGTATGGAAGAGGGCAGTGAGGCGGAGTTGCCGCCCCAGGAGTTTGGTCTGATCGTGGGCGAGCCGGTGCATTTCCGCTTCTTCGGTTCCTCGGTGCGCCGCCATGATACGGTGGGTACCCTGCTGGAGTACTGGGATGAGGAGGAGATCCAGGAGCTGGAGGGGATCGAGGCCAATCTGCCTGCAGAGGGGCGCGCCTCGGGCGAGGTGGTGCCGGTACGCCTCAGCGCCGCGGTGACCGAAACCGGCACCCTGCGCCTGGAGGCGCTGCCCCGCGGGGGTGAGGAGCGCTGGAAGGTCGAATTCGAGGTGCGTAGCTGAGTCTCAGGGCCATTTATCTTGATGATTACAAAGCTCAGTTAAAAAGTTCCTCCCCCCTCGAAGGGGGGAGGCCAGGAGGGGGGTTAAAAATCAAAGCGTTAGCTTTTCTGATCCCCTCACCCCAGCCCTCTCTCTGGGGGAGAGGGAGCTTTTGCGACACCCTCTCAAGAGGGGAAGGAGTGGTAGAGCAATACTATGTCTCGTTATTTAATCGGTATCGATCTTGGCACCACCAACACGGTGATGGCCTATGCGGATCGTAAACAGGATGAGTCAATCCAGATCTTTGAGGTCGAGCAGTTGGTGGCCCTGGGAGAGGTGGCGCAAAGACCTCAGTTACCCTCTCTGCGATATCACCCCATCCCAGGGGAGCTGAATCCGAAGGACCTGACTCTACCCTGGAGCAACGAGTATCCAGTCGGCATGCCGGATGCCATCGTCGGCAGTCTGGCGCAGGAGCTGGGTACCCAGGTGCCGGGCCATCTGGTGGTCAGCGCCAAGAGCTGGCTCTCCCACCGTTCGGTGGATCGGACCGCCGATATTCTGCCCTGGGGGGCAGGCGAGGAAGTGGTGAAGATCTCACCCCTGACCGCCAGCGCCAGCTATCTCGCCCACCTGCGAGCGGCCTGGAACCACAGATGGCCGGATCATCCCTTGGAAAAACAGGAGGTGGTGCTGACGGTGCCGGCCTCCTTCGATGAAGGGGCTCGCGCCCTGACTCTGCAGGCGGCAAAACTGGCGGGGATTCCGGAGCTGCGCCTGCTGGAGGAGCCTCAGGCCGCCTTCTACGACTGGCTGCACCGGCATAGGGACGGACTGGATGCAATCCTGGCGCAGACCCGCCTGCTGCTGGTCTGTGATGTGGGTGGCGGCACCACCGATCTGTCTCTGATCAAGGTCGAGCGCGAGCAAGATGGCTCGCCACAACTGACCCGTATTGGCGTCGGCGATCATCTGATGCTGGGCGGCGATAATATGGATCTCGGTCTGGCCCATCTGGCTGAAGGGCGCATCGCCAGGGAGGGCGCTCGCCTCAGTGCCCCCCAGTTGGCCCAGCTCAGCCAGCAGTGCCGCAACGCTAAGGAGCATTTGCTCGAATCTGATGCACTGGACTCAGTCAAGGTAACCGTACTCGGTGCGGGCGCCAAACTGATCGGCGGCGCGCGTTCTGCCGAGCTGGGAAGGGCGGAGGTCATCGAGATGGTTCTGGAGGGGTTTTTTCCTCGGATAGGTCCTGATGAACGCCCGCAAAGGGTGCGCGGTGGTATCGTGGAATTCGGCTTGCCTTATGCCGCCGATCCGGCGATCCCCCGCCATCTGGCCGGTTTCCTGGCCCAGCATGCCCGTGTTTCTGCGCAGGCCCTGGAGGTTCCCGTCGAACAGCCGGGGATACCGATACCGGACACAGTACTACTCAATGGCGGCGTTTTCCGTAGCGAAGCATTGACAAACCGGCTATTGGAAACGCTCGGCGATTGGCGAGGCCGGCCGGTCCAGCGCTTGCTGAATGAGCATCCGGAGCAGGCGGTGGCGCGGGGCGCAGTGGCCTATGCCCTGGGACGGGTGGGGCAGGCGCCGCGCATCGGTGGCGGATCGGCACGCAGTTATTTTCTCGCCCTGGAAGACGACAGTGAACAACATCGAGCAGTCTGTCTGCTGCCGCGCGGCGCCGGGGAGGGGCAGGAAGTCCTGCTCAGCGAGCGCAGCTTCTCCCTGCTGGTGGGTCAACCTGTGCGTTTCCATCTGTTTTCCTCAACTGCCGATACCCCCTGGTCAGCCGGTGAACTGGTTGAACTGGATCCGGTAACCATGCTTGAGTTACCCCCGATCGCCAGCGTATTGGGTGGTAAAGGTTCGGGCGCCGCTCAAGAGATCCCGGTGCAGCTTGCGGCCAGCCTCACTGAGGTGGGCACCCTGGAGGTAGAGTGCGTGGCCATGACCGGTAAGCATCAGCGCTGGCGCCTGGAGTTTGAGTTGCGCGGCCAGGAGGAGGATTCTGCAACTGCGGCGGTAGAACTTCCGCCGCGTTTTTCGGAAGCCGTAGAGCTGGTGGAAAGGATCTATGGCCGGCAAAAAAAATCGGTGGAAGCGGGCGAGGTCAAGCGTTTGCGCAACCAACTGGAGCGGCTGTTGGGACCACGGGATGAGTGGGACAGCACAGTGTTACGAGAATTGTTCGGTGTCCTGTGGGATGCCGCCGGCAAACGGCGACGCTCTGCCGATCACGAACGGATCTGGCTGAATCTGGCCGGATACTGCGCACGTCCCGGGTTTGGTTACCCATTGGACGACTGGCGGATGGAGCAGCTTTGGAGCCTGTACCAATCCGGCATTCAATTTGGCAAGGAGGCTCGCAACTGGGCGGAGTGGTGGATTCTGTGGCGGCGCGTGGCCGGTGGGCTGGATGAGACGGCGCAGCTCTCTCTGTTCGAGGATATGGCCTACTATCTACAACCGCCGGGCATGGCAAAACGCCCACCCGGCCCGAAGAAGCAGGGTTACGATGACATGGTCAGGCTTGCGGCTTCGTTGGAGCGGCTGCCGGTGGAGCGCAAGATCGAATTAGGGGGGTGGCTGTTGCAGCGGCTGCGCAAATCCAAGGAGAATCCCCAGACCTGGTGGGCCATCGGCAGGCTGGGAGCGCGGGAGCCGGTCTACGGCAGCGCCCACCAGGTCGTGCCGCTGGGTGAGGTTGAGCAGTGTTTGCAACGACTACTGTCCCAGGATTGGAAAAAGATCACCCATGCCGCCTTCGCCGCCGCGCTGATTGCTCGAAAGACCGGTGACCGGGAGCGTGATCTCAGTGATGTGCTGCGGCGCCAGGTTATTGAGCGCCTCACCGCAGTCAAGGCGCCTGCCTCATGGGTGGCGATGGTGCGTGAGGTCGTTGAGTTGAGCAAGTCGGATGAAAAGCGTCTGCTTGGCGACTCCCTGCCGGTGGGTCTGAAACTGCTGCGCTGAAATTCTATTATCAAGGTCAGGCGCAGATATCTGGGCTAGGCCTGTTTATGCCATGAAATATCAACTTTTCGATGCTGGGCTACGCAATCCCGAAGATATAAATTAATTAGGCTCTGATAGGGAACGCCCGATTGCTCAGCCATTTTCTTAAAGTAATCAATGACGTCTTCACTAAGCCTCATTGTTACTGGTTTTTTTAACTTTGAAGTGTATGGATTTTTGCGAGACTTCATTTTGGAAAGGTCATATTCTTTTTTCATCATTTTCGGAGATTTTCAAGCGGGCCTAACAGATTAGGTGAGCAGGATTTACTGAGCGGCAATCTACCTGGCAGTCTGACTCAGCAGATAGATCAGCGATGCAAACCCACCGGCTGCCGGCAAGGTCAATAGCCACATGAATATGATTTTCAAGAAAGTGGATTTTTTGACAATTTCATTATGATAAATTTTTCGTAACTGTTTGCGTTCATTCTTTGTCAGATCTGCTGCATTCGAATGTGCTTCCAGTTCCTTCATCATGGCTCTTTTCTGCAGAAAGTTGGCTTGATGGAACCTGTCAAGAAAATGGTTTATCAGTGA
This sequence comes from Pseudomonadota bacterium, assembly GCA_039714735.1. GTDB lineage: Bacteria > Pseudomonadota > Gammaproteobacteria > Chromatiales > Chromatiaceae > JASJBU01. Next base: position 14,838 of record JBDLIT010000056.1, on the reverse strand, counting down.
CAGTTTCTGGCCTTCAAGATGATGGGTAATCTTTTCCCGTGTTTCAGCATAGTGGTTTTTCAGATATTCACGCAGAAAGCCAACTCCGAATATTGCACCGACCACGGTATGGGTGGTGCTGACGGGTATGCTGAGTTCACTGGCGAGGATGATGGTAAGGCTGACCGCCATGGCAATGCAGTAGGCCCGCGTCTGGTCAAGTTCGGTAATGCCGAACCCCACCACTTTGATCATTTTTGAGCCATAGAAAGCAACTCCAATAGAGAGTCCGATGGCGCCTGTCAGAATAATCCAGAAAGGAACCCTGGTGAGATGGTTGATACCGAAGCCGAGCAGGACTTCATGGATTGCGGCAACAGGACCGATGCTGTTTGCCACATCATTGGCGCCATGCGCAAAGCTGAGGAGGGCTGCGGCAAACACCAAAGGCAGGTTGAACAGTGTGTTGATTCCCATCTTGCTCTGAGGGAGCCGATCGGCAAGTTGGCTGATAGCCGGCTGAACAATCAGATAGAGGCCCACTGCGATGATGAAACTGGTCAACATGGCGGTCTGAAAATCGACGTGCAGTATCTGTTTCAGACCCTTGAGGATGAGATAGGTGGAGAAGGCCCAGCCCATAGCCGCCACGAGAATGGGTACGACGCGTTTAGCGGCGCGAACCATATCCAGCTTGTGGGTCAGTGTACGTTTGATCAGGTAGAGCAAGGCGGCTGCAATCAATCCACCCAGGATGGGGGAGATGATCCAACTGCTGGCAATGGTTGCCAGTTTTGACCAGTTGGTGATGCCGACGCCACCCGCAGTGATGCCTGCACCCACGATACCGCCGATGATGGAATGAGTGGTGGAGACCGGCACACCGATCACTGTGGCCAGGTGCACCCAGATTGCCGCTGCAAGCAGTGCGGAAAGCATGAGCCAGACAAAGTCATGCTGATTGTTTATCAGTTCCGGATCAATGATTTCACCTTTGATCGTGTTCATCACGTCACCACCGGCAATCAGCGCACCGGCCAATTCGAAAACGACAGCGATGATGATGGCCGTCGGCAGAGTGATTGCCTTTGAACCCACCACCGGACCGAGGCTGTTTGCCGTATCATTGGCGCCGGTGGCGATGGCCATATATCCGCCGAACAGGACCGCGAGAACGAGTAACCCCTGGGCGGCCCCATCCTGTAAAAACAGACTGACTGAGAGGTAGATACCGACCAGGAAACCGAATGTGAGTGAGATTCTCAACAACTGGCTATTCCTTGAGGTCGGAAACATAATTGTTGTTTAGTGGCGCATGCAGTGAAAGATCAGCGATAAAAAAATTCAAGTGATTTCTCAAACTGGGTTTGAATGCGTCAACTCTCCTGCAGGCTTTGGATGAACTGGGTGGAATGTTCAATCGAGAGGTTCATCTTTTCAATCAATCGACTGATATCGGCCTTGAGACTGGAGAACTCACCACGGAGAGCGCCGATTGCCAGGGCATTCAGATTGTGCTTAAGAAAGAGCACATTGTCACGGAAGGTATTGAGTACCGGCTGCATGGTGCTTTCCGCCCGTTTCATGGTTTTCAACATATCCCGGTAACGATTTTTTGTCTCCTTCAGCTTTCTGCTGCTGGATGCCTTTAGACTCTGATTCTGATAGAGGGCAAGTTCATCCTGCCATTCGCCGAACAAGGCATCAGCCACTGATTCAACTTTTTCAATGCGCTCAGAGACCTCATTTGCCGCTGACTCGCAGTCCTCATATTCATTATTCAGTTTTTCGTAGGCTTGCTTGAGGCCGGTGTCTTTCAGTTGGATCACTGAGGCGAATTGATCCAGGGCTGATTTGAACTGCTCCTGGGCATCGGTCTGGGCGTCCCTGGCGGACTCCACCCGATCAACCAGGATGTCCCGCTTGTGATATCCCACTTTTTCCATCGTGCCGTAGTAGGCTGAGGCACAACCCGTTAATGCCAAGACGACCAGAATCGGTATAAAACGGAATGAATTCATGGGCATTGTTACTCATTGGTGACAAATTTATGCTGCATTCTGCCATAGACCAAAAGGAGAAAGCGATCCTGGCTTTGTGGTAAAAGGTGTCATGGCAAAGTGGCAACCTTTGTTCACGCCAATCAATCCAGCAGGAGCGCCTATGTTGTACAAGCAGAATCTACCCCTCGGCGCACTGCTGATTGCGCTGGCCGGAGTGCTGGCATTAAGTGCTTCCCGCTCTCAGAATGCAGCCCTGATCAATCAAACGGCTGAATCCTGATATGATCAATCCAACTGAATTTATGACGAGCAATTGACCATGTCGATGAATTGGCCACAGCTATTATCCAGGAAGAGATTGGGTTCGAAGGAAGAACCCTCTGTCAGCGCATCGCGCACCGACTATCAACGGGATTTTGACCGCATCGTCTTTTCTTCTGCATTTCGGCGCATGCAGGACAAAACCCAGATTTTCCCTTTATCCAAGATCGATTATGTGCGTACCCGGCTGACCCACAGTCTGGAGTCCTCCAGTGTGGGGCGTTCACTTGGGACATTGGTCGGGGAACAAATCATCGCTCGACATAAATTGAAGAACACCGAGGCCTCTGACTTTGGGGACATCTGTGCAGCGGCCTGCCTGTCCCATGATATCGGCAATCCTCCTTTTGGCCATTCAGGCGAGGATGGAATCCGCCACTGGGCGGAGACGGCTGAGTACGGAAGCCGTCGTGTTGGAGTTCTGCAGGGCAGTCAGCGGGAGGATTTTCTGAACTTTGAAGGTAATGCTCAGGGCTTCCGGGTTCTCTCCAGGCTCCAGAACAGGGATAACCAGGGAGGCCTGCAGCTGACTTGCGCCACTTTGGCAGCATTCACTAAATACCCCCGTGAATCATGTGTTGGCAATGGCCGGTTTACCGGTGTCAGCGCAAAAAAACAGGGCTTCACCGCCGAGGATCAAGGATTGTTCAGTGAGGTGGCGGAGACGGTGGGGCTGGTGCGAAAAGATCCGGTGATGGCTATTTGGTGCCGGCATCCGCTGGCCTTCCTGGTGGAAGCTGCAGATGACATCTGTTACCGGGTCATCGATATAGAGGACGGCTATCGTCTTGGGCATCTTAGTTTCCAGGAGGTGATGGATCTGTTTAGCCCGATCCTGTCTGACCAGACCAGTCAACAGTCACGTCTCAGCAGAATCACTGGGGACAAGGAGAAAATCGAGTTTCTGCGCGCTAAGGTGATCAGTCATATCATCAGTGAGGTTCTGAGCTGTTTTCTCGACAATGAGGCGGAGATGGTTGCCGGCCGGTTCGATGAACCACTCATGCGCCACATCAGTAAACGTAAGGAGATGGAGAGCCTGATCGAAGTGGCAAAGGAAAAGATCTATTGCGCGCCGGAGGTGGTCGAGATAGAGACCGCCGGATTTCAGGTTATCAGCGAACTGCTCGAACGGTTTATCCTGATCCTTGACGATATCGCCGAGCATGGAAAAACCGCCAGTCCCCGCAGTCAGATGATGGTGCGCCTGATTCCAGATCAGTTCATCGGTTTACAGCGGATTCCGGCAGAAGATGACTACACCCGCTTATTGAGACTCACCGACTTTGTCTCCGGTATGACTGACTCCTATGCGGTTTCTCTTTACAAAAAAGTGACCGGGATATCTCTGCCTGGGGGCTGAATAATTGTCTTGCCGGAAACTTGTACTCCGTCAAGGTAGGGGGATGGAGGCAGTATAATCCGCACCCGTACAGACCCGCACAATACCCTGAGTTCAGTCAGCTATTGAGCACTAGATAAGGCGCTGAACGCCCCACTTATGCTGTAATTCCTAAAGGCCTGCCTGGATATTCCTAATTGGGAATAAAAGTAGTATATGCTAGATTTTATACATATAAATATAATGGATTTACGTTCATCACGGAGGTAAACGTAGTCATGCCACAGACATACTTATCATTACCTTCCGCCCTGATGATTCGAACTAGAGAGGCCCTCATCCAAGGTGTCATCTGGGCATTTATCGGCACTCTCTATGGGGGGTTGTTTGTCATCTTTGCCGCGCTGGCGGAAGAGTGGAAACTCCCGGTGCATCCATACCTTTTTTCCGGGGTATTGGCGGGCACAATCGGTGCGCTGATATACAGCAGCATGCGTCTGGCCGTGTTGATGGCGGTTATCATTTCGCCCGTCTGCGCGATCCTGATGGTCTATTTCAGTACTCCGCTCAGCCCACTCAATCTGCTCGTTATCATCGGTACGGTTGGGGTGATAGCCGGTGGTGTTTATGGTGGCTATACAACGAATTCCCGGGTCAATCGGGCCGATGCGAAAACACTGACTGGCTTTGCCGCTGGTTTAATCGTATCGCTTGCCTGTCTTCTGTTTATAACGCTGTTCCCGAATACCCCATTGGGTATTATCGTTGGTATCATGTGTCCTCTGACCGGCTTCATCTATGTCTTTCTGGTACCCACTTTTCTCCGCAAATTTGGCAATCTGCTGCCTTCAATGGGGAGTGGCGCCTTAGTGGGTCTTGGGGTGGCCGTATTTCTGACCCTGTGTAATTTTGTGATGGTTCACAGTATCGATATAGACTCTACCGGTACTTTCCATAGCATGATTCATCATGTGCAGAATCTGCTGCCGGAGGCCATTCTCGGTGGTTTGCTGGGAGGCGGGTTTGTCGGTGTTGTTTCCAGTCTGTTTTTTGAACGCTGGCAGGATCTGTAACCCTGGAAACGGCAGTTGACCGCTCCGGCCTGATAATAATGCATTGTTTGGATAATAAGTTGCCTCAAATTGCTTAAGCGGGTTGTAAGGGTAAGGTCACTGTTATTTCAGTTCCTTTTCCGGGTTCACTGGCAATATTCAACTCGCCACCATGGGCCTCTGCGATGACCCGGCACAGATAAAGCCCCAGGCCATAGCCGCCGGTGCTCCTCTGACGCGATTTATCCACCCGATAGAATGCCTCGGTGGGTTGCGGTAGATGTTGTGGATCTATACCCTGGCCATAGTCCTTTATCGAAAGTATCCAGTATGTCATCACGAATCCATTACAATTGGATCCTGGGTCTCGCGCTATTGGTGTCTACAGTGTTTCTGTTTTGGGGAGACCCTGGGTCCGGAGTCACTCGATCCTTTAACCACTTCTGGAATACAGGACATATCATCTATTTTGCCCTGTTGATTTATCTGTTATTAACAACAAAAACCGTATTCGTGGATTGGGAATCTTCACATCAGCCCTTGAATCGCCACGGACACTCTATATCCAGGAAGTTCGTTTGGAGTGACTCACACTGCGCGGCACGCAGACCTGAGCATCCATTTATTGGATAGATTCCTGACGACCATAAAGAGAGGAGTAGAGCCCATTCTGCGCCAACAGTTCATCATGTCTTCCATCCTCGACGATCTGCCCGTTCTCGAACACCAGCACCCTGTCTGCCTGTTTAACCGCACTCAAACGGTGAGCAATGATGATGGTGGTGCGATTTTTCAGGAAAGCCTGCAATGCGCTATGCAATTCGCCTTCGGTGGTGGTGTCCAGGGCGGATGTCGCTTCATCGAGAATCACGACCTTGGGATTGGTCAGAACCATTCTGGCGATAGCCAGCCGTTGTCGCTGTCCTCCGGAGAGGCGCACGCCTGAGCGGCCTATCAGTGTATTGAGTTGTTCGGGCAATCCCTCGACAGTGGATTTCAGTTGCGCGATCTCCAGTGCTTCCCATAGATTTTCATCAGCCACCTCACGCCCCAGGGTCAGATTGATTCTGACACTGTCATTCAGCAGGGCAGGGTGTTGTAAGACGGTTGCAACATTGTCTCTGACTACATCCATGCCGATCTGCTCGACACAGATATCATCAAAAAGTACGCGCCCGGAATTGGCTGGATAGAGTCCGAGCAGCACCTGGACCAATGTAGTCTTGCCGCCACCACTGGCGCCGACGAATGCGACTTTTTCACCGGCGGGTATCTGCAACGAGATATTGTTCAGCACCCGTGGTCCATCGCCATAGGCAAAGCTCAGCTGTTCAAGTCTGACCGAAACTGTCACTTTACCGGTGAAGGGATTTATCTCATGTGGATAACTGGGTTCCAAATCAACCCGCAGCATTTCGTTAATCCTGGCCAGGGCAGCCTGTGCGCCTTGATAGGCGTATTGAATACCCAGGACCTCCTGGACCGGCCCCATCATGAACCAGAGATAGGCGAAGACGCCAAGCATTTCACCGATGGTGAGATCCGACCAGAGCACCAGAAACATGCTGACGGCCCTGAAAATATCGAAACCGAATAGAAAGATCAGAAATGACAACTTGTTTGCGGCATCACTCTTCCAGGTGAAGGCGGCGGAATGGTGTCGAATATGATCGGCCTTATCGATGATCCGGTTAATATAGTGTCGTTCGCGGTTGCTGGCCCGAATCTGCTGGATCGCATCCAGGGTCTCCTCCAGGGTTTCCTGAAATGCCTGAAAGGCGGAATTTTCGCGCCTCTTCAGTTGTTTGACCTTGCGTCCGAAGATCATCGTGAAATAGATCACGATTGGGTTCAGAAACAGGATGAAGAGCGCCAGTGGCCAGTTGATCCAGAGCAGGACGATCGCGGTGCCGACAATACTCAGGACGGCTACAAGAAATTTGCTGGTGGTGATACTGACGAAGTTATCCACCGCAGCCAGGTCTGTAACCAGATGCGAGGCAACCGTGCCGCTGCCCAGGGTCTCGTATGCAGACATGGAGATCTGCTCAAGCCTGTGTAGAAGATCGCGGCGGATCCGGAAGATCACATTTTTGGCGATACAGGTGAACTGCCATGTCTGCCAGACGGTCAGCAGCAGTGAGATGAATCTGAGTGTCACGGTCAACAGCAGGACGGCCAGGATATACAGCACCGGACCATGCCAGCTCTCCGGGAAGAGGGCGTTCAGCAAACTGACCGCTTTTCCGGGTTGAGCAAGCAGGACCTCATCCACCAGGAGTGGAATCAGCATGGGTACGGGGACTGCGGCCATAGCGCCAAAGATAGCAATGATATTCGCGGCTAACAGCTTGCTTCGATGCGCCAGCACCATCTGCTTCAGTTCGCTCCAGGTGTATTCCCGGTTGCGAATCTGTGAATGGCTGATTGGCTGTTGCTCCGGCATCAATTACTCGTAACAGCGACGATAGGCCTTCAGTCGACGCAGTACTTCGATACGCTGACGGGCATCGTTGATGCGCTTTTCATCGTAGTATTCCGCTGCTCCGGAATAGGCGAAATAACCCCAGGCTGGAGGAGCCAGTACGCCCCCCCAGATCGCTGCTCCATGAGCAGGGTCGTTGTAGAAGCCGGGTTTGTAAGAGTAGGTCAGAGGTTCCAGTGCGGAAAGCTCTGTTTCCAACTGCGCACAGGTGAGTTCCCGATCACCTGCTTGATAGACAGGGTTGGGAGGATGGGGGTAGAGGGCGAGTTCCCCCGCATGGCTAAGGCTCACCGTCAATGATGAGAATAACGGTATGATGATCCAATGGATTGCAGGTTGTTTCACGGTGTGTCTCCTGCCTGGCGTTTGTCAGATCAGAACAGAGTCATTGAAGTCATAGATCAGATTGTTTTCAGGACGCTGCACGAAGAAGCCTTGAACATAGTCTGTGCCACTGCTCCACAGTAAAGCGATGCTCCTGGGATCCTCGACCTGGGGCGCGATCACCTTAATATCAAGCGAGTGCGCCAGAGAGATCAGTTCCTTCAAGCCCTGGTCAGGTTTCTGCAAAAGCTCGGTGTGCAGTTTTATATACTTGATGTTCAGATGATTCAGCACCCGTTGCGATTCAGTCGAATTGGTTACCCCGGTCAGCAGAGCGCCGATCTCCATGCCGGCAAGCATATCAAAACACATTTTCGCGGATTTCAGGTGTTTTGCGATCTCTGACAGCCTGAACTCGAAGGTTAAGCTGTTTTTATGGAGCAATCCGTTACGATGCTTTTCGCGCAACCAGGTAAGACGTTCCATATTTTCCAGAAGATCAACCGACTGAGAGGTGAATAGATGCAGCTTATTGCCCTGACTATGTTGTTCATTCACGATTGAAAGGGCAGAACGAGTTGTCCACTGGTCGATCTTACTGATAACCCCCATCTTTTCGGCAGTCGGAATGAACTCGCCCGCCATCAGAAGTTTTCCTTCCGGCTCCTGGAGTCTGATGAGGGTTTGGTAAAGAGCCTCATCCGAGGTTGAGCCTTTGAGTGCGACAATCGGTTGGAAAAATATTTCGAAATAGCCCTTGTCGATGGCTTTGATGATCAGCTTTGCATGAGCGTCTTGCGTGTCTGCGCCGCTCTCTGCTTCCTCCTGCGCCTGGATGTGGATCTGATTGCCTCCAGCATTGCTCGCTACGTTGCTTGCAAGCTTTGCCCGGGAGAACAATGATCGGGCATCCTGTCGCGCATCGTCGATGAGGTAAGCGCCGATGCTGAGAGTGACGCCGAGGGAGCGATTGTCGACATCGAGAATCTGCTCAGCCACATCCGAACAGAGTTTTCTGCCGAATGCTTCGAGTGTCTGTTTGGAATCACGACAGGCAAGCAGGCCAATGCTGCTGTCCCCGAAACGGCTCAGCACATCGTTCGGTTGCAGGGTCTGGCTGAGATGGGCGCCGATTTCGGCGAGCACAACATCCATACCTCCAATACCAACCCTGTTGAGGATCTCATCAGCGCTATCGATTTCAAGATAAAAGACCGCAGTTATCTTGTTGTCGAAAGTGTCTCGACTCAGCAGCGAGTCGACCCTCTCAAATAGATATTGTCGGGTAAACAGACCCGATTCATCCTCATTACTGTTGAATTCGCCAAGTCGATGAGTCAGTTGCTGGGCTCGTTGAATTCGATTGGTAACCGTTGAGATCAGATGTTTAGGCGCAATGGGTTTGGATAAAAAATCCTCTCCACCAAAGCTCAAAGCCTTGAGTTGTTTATCCCGGTCATGTTCGCCCGAGAGAAAAACCACGGGGGTATCTACGAATTCACTCTGTTCCCTGATCACCGTGGTGAGTTCAGTGCCGCTGGCCCCAGGCATGTATAGATCCATGAGGATCAGATCCGGGCTGAAATCGTACAAGGCCTCCATGACTACCAGAGGGTCAGTCACATTTCGGCACTCGAAGCTGGCCTTTTTCAGAATGGCTGAAGCAAAGTCGGCTTGAGAAGGATCGTCCTCGACGATAAGCACCCGATAGGCCGCATGGTTGTCGGGTGAAGTGAGCTCCTGCATGCGTGATGCGACAACGAATGGGTCCACCGGCATGGTCCAATAGGCCTTGGATTCTGTGCGCATGGCGGCTAAACGAAGCTGCAGGTCGTTGGAATTGGCAATGAATGCCACGGGGAGACCCGGTAATCCGCCTCTCTGACGCCACAGCCCCTGATGTCTTTCAGTGGGATATAACTCTTCCAATCGATCGATATGACTGATCAGGGCGCATGGAATCTGAAGTCCAGACGCTAAAAGTTCATAGAGTGCCTCGGTATTGGTGAGTGTCTCCACCATGAAATGATGGGCTTGCAGGGACTGGGTCAGGCTTGACGCGGTTGATTCGTCGATCCCAAGCAGGAATATTTTCCTCTCCAACCCATCACTGGAGATATCCTTTGTGCTGGCTGCAGTTTCATCAAGGCTCTTCTGTTGATCACAAGCCTGAATGGCGGCATCCTTGAACGCGTGGATCAATCCATCCAATGTCACCACATCATCACGTGTCGGTTTGTTCTCTGAATCACCGAACTTGGCCAGGTGTGATAAAAGTGATTGTCCGCTGAGCTTGATCTGGCCGACACCGAACTTCCCACTCGCTTCGGTCAATGTGTTAAGCCTCTCCTGCAGGGTGGAGAGAAGTTGGCTGTTCCAATCCCCCTGGACCAGTTTATGCCAGTTTTCCAATATTGCAGAGACGCGCCCTGGGACCTGATTGAGGAAGGCTCGCAGAAGTTCGGCCTTACGGGCGTTAATGGATGATGTGTTGCCAGTCATGGTGTAAGGATTGATGTCCTTTAAAACGTAAAATCAGTTATATACAGGTTTCAAATCCATCTTCATCGCCCTCTTGAAACGGCATGATAACGGTTTGAGACAATATTCGGAACTGATTGTAACAACAAAGATTTCTTGGTTTATCGGTCAGTATGTAAAAACCTGTAAAATCCGCTCGACCGAGGGTAGTGGGGAACGGCTCAGTGCAGTGCTGATTATGTACAGGTAACAGACAATCGCTAGCGGTCCAGCCCATTTGCGAATCTGCTTGCTGCGACCCCGCTTCAGGGCAATGCTGCCGAATATGATGTAACTCAACAGGGCGAAAAATTTTGCGCTCAGCCATGCATCCAGTAAAGGATACTGCTGAATGATGCTTGCCATGGTCAGACCACTGACCAGCAAGATGGTATCGTTGATATGCGGGACGGTCCTCACCCAGCCTGCTCTGTCCTGTAAACTGTCCCTTAGCATCCAGAAATAACGCAAAACAAACAGCATGCCGCTGATCACAACCGTTGAGATATGCAACTGTTTCAGCAAAGGATAATGTACTGCAATTTCACTCATGCCGGGCCAGATTCGATCTCATTGGCTGTTTGATGGGGTGCTATCCGGGTTACCAGAATGCGGTCATTTTCAACCTGCCATCTGATGTTGAAGTCATACAATCGCATGCCGAATGCCTGGCGTGAATCCGCATCATGCAGATAGGCGGGGCGTGGATCGTTCTGCAGGATCTGCTGGATTAAGCTGCGCAGATGTCTTGCGAATGAAGCATCCAGCTCTTCCAGAAAGGATTGTGCAACTTGCGAGTAGTTGAGTCTGAGCGAATGCCTGGCGGGCTTTGACGCATAGCCGGCGCGTGCGCCGTGAATTGCATCGGAATAGGGCACATAGGGTTTGATATCCAGAACCGGGGTCTGGTCCAGCAGATCGATACCGCCCAGCTCGAGATTGACCTGGTTCGATGTGTAATCTATCGAATTCAGCGCAACCACTGAAAGCCCAAGCGGGTTGGGCCGGAACGGACTGCGGGATGCGAACACGCCGACGCGCCGGTTACCCCCCAGACGGGGTGGCCGCACGCTGGGACTCCACTGATCGCGAATTGCCGCATGAAACACGAAGCTCAGCCAGAGGTGTGAGAAACCCTCGAGCTCCCGGAAGGCTTCCGGCCGATTGTATGGCGGCAGGATTTCCAGCCTGCCGATTGCATCGGGTATCAAACCGGACTGCCTGGGGATGCCGAATTTTTCCTTGAAGCAGGAGTGGATGATCCCAATGGGCTCGAACTCATACTTCATGCGGGTCGAAATTGTATGACCTTTTTCAAGGGATTCAGGTTGATCTCGTCGAATACCGTTCCAGGATGGGCCTTGAGAATCATGACCACAGCCTCTGCGATGTCATCAGGTCGCAGGTGATTGGTGGCATCGGGTCCCGGAGCGAAATCGAGCTCTTCAAAAAAATCAGTGGAGACCATGCCGGGATTGATCAGGCTAACCCGTACTCCATTCCCACTGCATTCATCCCGTAGAGATTGGGCCAGTCCACGCAGGCCGAATTTGCAGGCTGAATAGACTGCGCCACGCTTGCCACCGGAGAGCGCCGCCTCCGAGCCGATAATGATCAGATCTCCAGTGCTGAGTTTTTTGATGCGAGGCAGGAAGGTGCGGGCAATGAACAGATGCTGCACCAGATTGGTATCCACCATTTCACGGATCTGGTGATAGGAGAACTCCTCGAGCGAGCCGAAGCGACCATACCCGGCATTCAGCACCAATCCATCCAGCTCGGGATGGGCTCTGGCTATCTCGCCGAGTCTGTGCGGTAGTTTTTCCAGGTCGGAGAGATCCAGTTCTACAACCTCCATGCCTTCGGGGATCCTGCTCCAGGAGGAGAAGTCCCGGCCAATGCCAACGATCTCTATGCCTTCATCAAGCAGCCGCCGGGAGATCGCAGCGCCAATACCCCGGCTGGCGCCTGTCACGAGAATCTTACGATGATGGTGGTTCGACATCTTCTCTGAGTATCCTGTTAATAAGTTGCCTGATCAGGCCAGACTGCGCCTGGATCAGTGTCCTGACCATTTTAGCGCTAATTCCACGGTTTGGGTTGTCGGGATTGTCAGAAATAAGCTTCAGCACATGGATCTTAGCAATCGGTGAGAACTCCAGGGCTGCAGCCACAAAACCTGCAGCCTCCATTTCGTACGCAGCCTGATTCGGATAATCAGAAGCGGGTTGCAACACGGTCTGTACGATACCTGCCGGACAGTTCAGATGTTCCGGAACGATCATGTTCCAGCTTTGCCCGTCGCCTGGACCCAGCACCTGCGAGGCGATCATTCCCCGGCCGACGGGCAGCTTGGCATGGCCGGCAATTCCAATATTCAGCCAGCAGGCATCCTTGTTGCTGTTGCGCTGATGCAGAACTCTGACTCCCGTAGCCGTCGCCTCTATGCCGTGTCCGGCCAGGACCAGGGTGGCATCCTGTCCCACATAGAGCGGCAGGTCGCCATCGGGTTGCAGACGCTTCAGGCTCAACAACTGGTTGATGGGTTTGGCTTCGCAGGGCAGCGCCACCAGAATGTTGAGTCGGGTGTTTAGCATGAGTTGATTGGCAGTAGAGGCTGATAGCTTTGTTGCAGCAGTCGATAGCGCTCCGCACGCTTCGAATTTCCCCGTTTCTCAGCCCCCTGGGCCATAATCCCGGCTTTTTTCAGCAGCATTTGTATAGCGGCGGTCAGATCAGGTTCACTCAATGCGCCGGAATCGATGATCTTCTCCAGCGCCTGAATCCGGAAACGATCCATCCCCCAATGTTTCTGAGACAGCTGGTCTGAGTGGCCGCCATATTTGACGATCAATGGCTCTTCGACAAATAGCACGGGTTCCCTGGCGCATATCCTCAGCCAGAGGTCGTAATCCTCACAGGCGGGCAGGGCAGGGTCGAAGAGACCTGTTTCTTCGAACAGAGTTCTATGCATGATCACAGACGAGGGCGAGATCACACACAGCGGCAAGCAGTTTTGAAAGATCCGGCCACCCCCCTTTTTATGCTTATGCATGGCGTTGACCCTGACCTCGTTGCGCATCCAGATCTCCTCCGTATGACACAGACGATGTCCCGGATTGGCGCGCAGCGACTGGAATTGAGTCATCAATTTATCCGGCCGCCAGGCATCATCGGAGTCGAGCAGGGCGATCCATTCACCTTGCGCCTCCTGAATTCCCAGGTTACGTGCACTGCTGACGCCCTGGTTGACTTGGTATAGATAGCGGCACTGCGGATAGTGACTCTCTACCAGTTGTTGGGTCTGATCATCTGAGCCATCGTCGACAATCAGAATCTCATCCGCCGGCAGACTCTGAGTCAACACAGAATCCACCGCCCTGGGCAGGGTATGCGCCCGGTTAAAAGTCGGTATGATAACGCTCAGTTTCATCCGGCAAGGATACCTGATTGCAGCTTAGTTCAGATACACTCCCATGAATCAAAATCCATGAATATTCATACTCTGCAGATCATCCTCTCGCTACTTGCCATTGCGGTGGTAACGGTCACCCTGTTCAGGCGTCTGCATCTGCCACCCATACTCGGTTATCTGTTGGTGGGTGTGCTGGTCGGGCCGTTCGGCGGTGGCCTGGTGGCTTCCAATGAAGAGACCCGGTTTCTGGCCGAATTCGGTGTGGTGTTTCTACTGTTTATGATAGGCCTGGAGTTTTCCCTGCCGCAGATGATTGCCATGAAGGGCTCGGTGTTCGGCCTGGGGGGCAGTCAGGTTCTGATCACGGGTAGTCTGGGCGCGCTGTTGGCCTGGAGCCTTGGGCTGGATCTGAAGGTGGCGATCATCACCGGCGGTGTGATCGCCCTGTCCTCCACAGCGATCGTCATCAAACAGTTGGCGGAACAGGCTGAGCTCAATTCGGAGCATGGCAGGCTGGCGGTCAGCATTCTGCTGTTTCAGGATCTGGCGGTGATCCCCCTGCTGGTGGTAATACCGATCCTGGCGGGCTCTGCGGAACAGGGTATGGCGTCACTGCTGCTTTGGGCGCTGCTGAAAGCGGCCCTGGTGTTTGCACTGATCATGGCGATTGGGCACTGGCTGCTGCGCCCTCTGTTTCATGAGATCGCTTCCGCCCGCTCTGCAGAACTCTTTACCCTGACGGTGCTGCTGGTGACGCTCGCCGCCGCCTGGCTGACTCACGAAGCGGGCCTGTCCCTGGCGCTTGGCGCCTTCCTGGCCGGCATGATGTTGGGTGAGACTGAATATAGGCATCAGATCGAGGCCGATATCCGTCCGTTCCAAGATGTCCTGCTGGGACTGTTCTTCATCACGGTAGGCATGCGGGTGGACTTGATCTCTCTGGTCCCCGTTCTGCATTGGGTCGTGTTGTTGACGGTTGGGCTGATTCTGGTGAAAGCGGCCATCATCCTGTTGTTGGCGCAGATAACCGGCCGCTCCATGTCCACAGCCTTTCGCTCAGGGCTGCTGCTGGCACAGGGAGGGGAGTTCGGCTTTGTCCTGCTCGACCTGTCGCTTGAATCGTCGTTACTGCCTGGAGCAGTGGGGCAGATCCTGTTTGCCGCGATTATCCTGAGCATGGTGGTTGCACCCTTTCTGATCCGCTACAACGGACGCCTGGCCAATCACTTCTGCGCCCTGCGAAACTTTAATGACGAAGTGCAGATCCTTGATGATCTGGCACATGAGGTAGAACAGCTCGAGCAGCATGTGATCATCTGTGGTTATGGCCGCATCGGACAGAATCTCGGGCGCATGCTGGAGCATGAAGGCTTCCCTTATGTGGCGTTGGATCTGGA
>JBDLIT010000055.1:0-25259 GCA_039714735.1 Pseudomonadota bacterium | reverse complement strand
GGCATTGCGCGACCAGCTGGCAGCGGAGCAGAATGCCCGTGAAATCGACCGTTATGGAGCGGTGATCAAGCAGCAGATCGAGCGCAGCTGGCTGAAACCGCCGAACACCGGGGAGGAGCTCTCCTGCTTAGTACAGGTGCGGCTGATTCCGGGTGGGGATGTGGTGCCGGGAGGGGTGAGTATCATCAAGAGCAGTGGCAATGCAGCGTTTGATCGTTCGGTGGAGATTGCAGTCTACAAGGCTGCTCCTCTGCCGGTGCCCAGTGGTAATCTATTTGAGTCTTTCCGTTCCTTCAAATTCAACTTTAAATCCAGTAGGAAATAGCAGATAGATGAAGCAGTTGATTGTAGTTTTCATGATTTTTCTGACCTGGCAGTCCGTTGCCCAGGCCGATCTCACCATCGAGATCACCGAAGGTGTGGAAGGGGCCTTGCCGATTGCCGTGGTGCCGTTTGGCTGGCAGGGCAAAAAGCCGCCAAGCGAGAATGTCGCGTCCATTATCGATGCTGACCTGCATCGCAGTGGACGCTTCAAGACCCTGCCCCAGGTGGATATGCTGGCCCGGCCTACGAGCGGTGACCAGGTTCAGTTCAAAGACTGGCGCGCCCTGGGGACTGAGTATCTGGTGGTGGGGCAGATTCAGCAGACTGGTGTGAAGGGCTATACCGTCCGCTTCCAGCTGTTCGATGTCTATCGGGGTGAGCAGTTGACCGGTTACAGCATTCCCACCACTGAACCCAATCTGCGAAGTACAGCACATCGCATCGCCGACCTGATCTATGAGAAGCTGATGGGTGTGCCGGGCGCATTCGCCACCCGGGTCGCTTATATCACCTCGGTCAGGGTGGCGGCAGAACAGGGCCGTGAGAAGTCCCGCATAGATCTGCGCATTGCGGATGCGGATGGCCACAATCCTCAGACCATCGTCAGCTCCAGTGAGCCGTTGATGTCTCCCGCCTGGTCGCCGGATGGACGCAAGATTGCCTATGTCTCCTTCGAGGAGGGTCAATCAGCCATCTATCTGCAGGAGGTATTCACCGGAAACCGTCAGAAAGTGACCTCCTTTAAAGGCATTAATGGCGCACCCGCCTGGTCGCCGGATGGCCGCAAACTGGCGATGGCGCTCTCCAAGGGTGGAAACCTGGATATCTATGTGTTCGATCTGGCCACCAAGAAACTGAAGCAGATCACCCACCACTACGCGATCGATACCGAACCTGCCTGGTCGCCGGATGGCCGCTTGATCGCCTTCACTTCAGATCGCGGAGGTAGGCCGCAGATCTATCAGGTTCCCTCCTATGGTGGCAAGGCCAAGCGCCTGACCTTCCAGAACGCCTACAATGCGCGGGCCTCATTCTCTGCGGATGGTAAGTCGCTCGCCCTGGTGACCCGGGAGGAGGGGAATTATCGGATTGCGGTACAGGATCTCGAATCCGGTATCATGCAGGTGTTGAGTAGCGGAAATCTGGATGAGTCCCCCAGTTTCGCCCCCAACGGCAGCATGATAATTTATGCCTCAAAGGCCGGATATCGGGGAGTGCTGGCGGCAGTCTCCGTGGATGGCCGGGTTCGGCAACGGCTTGCCCTGCAGGAGGGTGATGTACGTGAGCCGGTCTGGTCCCCATTTGAAAAATAACCACGTTGTAGTTGCGAGGAGAGTGTTCCATGTACAAAGTTATAATTCCATGGGTGTTTGCCGCCCTTTCTTTGGGTTTGTTTGCCGGTTGTACCTCGACGCCCGATAAGGAAGGTGCGGCTGAGGTCACTGAACGCTCCACCGGGGCTTCCAGTGAAACAACGGGCATGGATAGCAGCGGCGCCATGACTTCGGCAGCCAGCCAGGGTTCCGACTGGTATGGTGATCCACTCGAAGATCCCAACAGCCTGCTGGCGACCCGGGTGATCTATTTCGACTTCGATCAGAGCTCCATTGGCATGGACTATCGCGACATCGTCAGGGCGCATGCCGAGTATCTTGCCATCAATCCGGAGGTGACCGTACGCATGGAGGGGCACGCCGACGAGCGTGGCACCCGCGAGTACAATCTCGGGCTGGGGGAGAAACGCGCCAATGCGGTGCGCAGTATCATGATGGCGGAAGGTGTGTCCGACGCTCAGATAGTCGTGGTCAGTTACGGCGAAGAGCGCGCCGCCTCCTATGAGCACAATGAAGAGGCCTGGGCGCTCAATCGTCGTGTCGAGCTGCTCTACTGATCGGGAGTGAGGACATGAAGATCTCCTACCCTGTGTGGCTGATGATTCTGGTGCTCGGACTGCTGCAAGGTCCGGCGGCCCTGTCCGCGGCAGAGCGGAACAAATCTGCACTGACCGTTGAGCAGCGCCTGGAACGCCTGGAACGTATTCTGCGTAACCAGAGCCTGTCGGATATCGTCCTGCAACTGCAGCAGCTCCAGCAGGAGGTCCAGCAGTTGCGCGGCGAGGTGGAATTGCAGAACCACACCATGGATGCGCTCAACAAACGCCAGCGGGATCTCTATCTGGATATCGACCAGCGCCTCTCCAATTTGCGGCCAATGCCGGCGCCGCCGAGCGATGTGGCTAAACCGGCTTCAACAGCTGTCGAACCGACGGCTGCGCCAGTCAATACAGCAGTAGAACCGACACTAACCGAACCTCCCGCCACGGATCAGCAGACCGCCGTCACGCCGCCGGACCCCAAACAAGAGGCCGACGCCTATCAATTTGCCTTCAATCTGCTGAAGCAAGGGCGCTATAAGGAATCGATCAACTCTTTTCGGAATTTCCTCAGCCAGTTTCCGGGTGGCGATTATGAGGACAACGCCCAATACTGGTTGGGTGAAGCGAGCTATGTCAGCCGCGACTTCGATACCGCTCTGGTGGAGTTCAACAAGGTTCTGGAGGTCTATCCGACGAGTTCGAAAGTCCCCGGCGCCCTGCTCAAGAGCGGCTATATCCATTATGAGAAGAGAGATTGGGGCCAGGCGCGAGAGCTGTTCAATCGGCTGAAACAGGAGTTCTCGGGGAGCACTGAGGCGCGTCTGGCGGGAAAACGCCTGCAACGGATGGACAAAGAGGGTCATTAGCGATCCTGTTATAGATCCATAGTTTGCATGACTCGACTGCGTATCACCGAAATCTTCTATTCGCTGCAAGGGGAAGGCCGGACTGTCGGACGACCGACGGTGTTTGTGCGCCTCACCGGTTGTCCTCTGCGCTGCGCCTATTGTGACACGGAGTATGCCTTCAGTGGCGGGGAGTGGCTTGAGCTGAGCGAGATTCTGCAGAGAGTCGCCGCCTACAATCCAAACCATATCTGTGTCACGGGCGGTGAACCTCTGGCGCAGAAGGCCTGTCTCGAACTACTGACGGCGCTTTGTGATGCGGGTTACGAGGTTTCCCTGGAAACCTGTGGTGCGCTGGATATCTCCAGTGTCGACGCGCGCGTTTCCCGAGTGATGGATATCAAGACCCCCGGTTCCGGTGAAGCGGAGCGCAATCTTCCGCGCAATATCGATTGCCTGACAGCACAGGATCAACTGAAATTCGTCATCTGTAATGAGGCGGACTATGCCTGGAGCTGCGGGCAGCTTGCGGAACAGGATCTGGCGGCGAAATGCGAGGTGCTCTTCTCCCCCACGCATGGCGGAATGGACGCCACCCAACTGGCTGAATGGATCCTGCGGGACAATCTGCCGGTGCGTTTTCAGTTGCAGCTCCATAAACTTCTCTGGGGCGATCAGCCGGGTAAATAGATGTGATGCAGGAGCAGGAGAAGGCTGTCGTACTCTTATCGGGTGGTCTCGATTCCGCCACGGTGCTGGCCATGGCCCGTGATCAGGGGTACGCCTGTTATGCCCTGAGCATGGAGTATGGGCAGAGGCACCTGTCGGAACTGAATGCGGCGCAACGGGTGGCAGGGTCGATGGATGTCATCGAGCACAAGGTGATACGCATCGGCCTGGAGTCGATCGGTGGTTCGGCGCTTACCGACAGCTCGATCAAAGTCCCGGAGACGATGGGTGAGGGCATCCCGGTGACCTATGTGCCGGCGCGCAATACAGTCTTTTTATCCCTGGCGCTGGGATGGGCTGAAGTCATCGAGGCGCGGCATATCTTTATCGGTGTCAATGCAGTCGACTATTCCGGTTATCCGGATTGTCGCCCGGAATTTATCCGTGCCTTCGAACAGCTGGCCAATCTGGCCACCAAGGCAGGTGTGGAAGGACAGGGCTTCACCATCCACACCCCGCTGATCAGTCTGACTAAGGGGGATATCATCCGGCGGGGTTTGAAGCTGGGGGTTGATTACAGCCAGACCGTCTCCTGTTATCAGGCGGATGAAGAGGGCCGGGCCTGCGGTGTGTGTGACTCCTGCCGATTACGCGCCAAGGGCTTTGCCGAAGCGGAACTCAGTGACCCGACTGTATATCAATGATGCTATTCGACAATCAGCTTCAGTGGTTGCATCTCCTTATACATGATTACTAAAGGCTTTTTCTTGGCGAAGGTGATAATGCGCGTGCCGGAGGGGTAGAATAGGTGACTGCAGAGATACATGTGCAGGTTCCGGCCGCTCAGCAGAAATTTCTTGAGACGCTGGATATTGCTTCTGTCCGCATCATCTTTCAGAGCATGGATATATCTGTTAATCCTCAAGGAGCCATCCGCTAAGGCCAACTCCGGAATGCCTTCTTGACCGAGCAGTTCCCGATTGGCCTGTTTACGCAGCGTCGAGGAGAGGATCAGACCCATTTTGTCTTCACCAGACAACCAGCTGATATCCCGTTCTTGCGCATAATTGGCAGTGTGCTCGCCAAAGGCTAGACACCAACCATGATAATAGGCGTTGTATCGATTGATGATACGATAATCAGTCATTTGGAAGTAGGCTTGCATGCGCACGGCGTCAATTGATTTTAGTCTATGCCGGCGACAGTAATAACAATCTATCAATGTATAATGATAGATGAAAAGGCTCATTGCTGCTGTGATTTTTTGGCGTTAAGACATCGTTTTCAGAGAGTATGCGTGAGAATCCAGGAAGCTCCTGGAAGGAGCAAGGTAGGTGCCCGGAAATGAACTCCAACTGGGTTTTCAAATTAAATGAAAGCCAGTACCTCTTGTTCGATATCCTGTTTGTCGATCACCGTATCCTGGCAGACAGATTTGTCGAAAAGCGCATTGATTCGCTCCGGAATAATGGTGTTCGCTTCCCGGGCAATGGATCTCAAAGCCTCGATATCGTGGGTGTCGATTTCTCCGGTCAGGGCGTTGGCGATGGTCGGTGAGAACTTGGTCCACTCTGCCGTAGAATAGACGATGGTCTTGAGCGGTTTTTCCCGGCAGGTTTCATAGGCCTTGAAGCAGGTAGCGGTGTGGGGGTCCATCAGGTAGCCATCGTTGAGCGCTGTCTTGATATATTTTTTCCCCTCGTCGTCATTACAGAAATCCGCGCTGAAGAACTGCTGCAGTCGGCTCAGTTCATCGGCCGTCAGCGCATAGTAATTTTCACTGTCCAGTTGCCGCATCAACTCCAGGGTGCGATCCGGGCCGAACAGGTCGAACAGGATGCGTTCGATATTGGAGGATTTGAGGATGTCCATGGCCGGTGAGGTGGTGGCGATGACCGAACGCTCCCGCAGGTCGTAGCGACCGTCATTGATGAATTGGCTCAGGACATTGTTGCGGTTGGAGGCGATCAGGATCTTCTCCACCGGGAGTCCCATCTTCATCGCATAGTAAGCCCCCAGCGCATTGCCGAAGTTACCACTGGGCACATCCAGGTAGACCCTTTCTCCCAGCTCGATAAAACCCTGGCGCACCAGTTCCAGGTAGCTGTGGATGTGGTAGATCAGTTGGAAGATGATGCGGCCGAAGTTGACAGAATTGGCGGCTGACAGATCGATATGTTTTTCTTTGAGTTTTGCCTTGAAGGCTGCTGATCCCAGCAGGACTTTCAGGGCGGTCTGGGCGTCGTCAAAATCCCCCCTGATGCCGATTACCTTCAGGTTCTCGCCATCTTCAGTGACCATCTGCAGACGTTGTACATCGGAGGTTCCGCCCTCAGGATAGAGACAAGCCACCTGAACATTCGCCCGGTTTTTAAAGGTTTCCAGTGCGGCGGGACCGGTATCTCCACTGGTGGCCGCAAGGATCAGATAGTGCTCATCACGTTGCTTGGCGAGGCTGGAGAGCAGTAGGCCGAAGGGCTGCAGGGCCATATCCTTGAATGCCCGGGTCGGCCCATGATAGAGCTCGCTGACGAACAGGTCTTTCTGTACCTGAACCACAGGCACAGGATTGTTTGGGTTATCGAACTGATCATAAAGGTTAAGTGCTTCATCAATAACAGCCTGCTCTACATCCAGCTCAAAAGCCGACAGTATGTCACGCGCCAGGGTTTTGTAATCAGTATCCCGGTGCTCTTCGAGAAACTTGATGCCAAGATCCGGTAAGCGCTCGGGCAGATAGAGTCCGCCAAAAGAGGCCATGGGATTGAGAATGGCGGAAGAGAAGCTGACAGCCGATGGTCGTGTGCCATCGTTCCCACGTGTTTCGATGAAATTCATGGCTTGGGTGTTGTCTTTATTATGAGCATCCGCCGCATTATACCCGAGGTGAGCTTGAAATGGCTTGAGCGGGTCAGGGCTGCCGCTCCTCGTTCTCAGGTATCCTATCGAAGACTGCCTTTTTCAGGCACTCGATCTGGTTTTCGTCGCTCAGGGGACGGTTATTTCTGTCGGCGATAAAAAAGATGTCTTCGACCTCAGCCCCCAAAGTTGCAATCTTGGCATGTTGCAGTCGAATCTTGCAGGCCGCAAAGGCCTGGCCTATTTCAGATAGCAAACCTGGTCTGTCAAGGGTGATCAAACGCATCGCTGTCCGGTCGTGAGTGGGGTCTTTGGCAAAAGAGATTCTGGTGTGTGTGCTGAAGTGTTTATTTTTGCGGGGCATCCGACGGTGGACTTTGAGTGGGCTGTCCCCCTCCTGTGCAAGCCCCTGTTGCAGGGTGATCATGATCTCTTTACTGCGATGGCCGGGCTCCACGGGTGAACCATCCTCTTCGAGTATCAGAAATGAGTTCAGCGACTTGCCTGTCGAAGTGCCCATGATGCGGGCATTGACGATGGAAAGTCCCAACTGGTCCAGCAGGGTGGTGGTCACCGCAAACAGATTGTCCCGGTCATGGCCGTAGTAAAGCACTTCGGTGCCACCACGCTTTGCAGTTTGGCGCATGGCGATCAGGGGTAGTTTGTGTTCGGGAGTGGAAAGAATTGCGTGAGTATGGCGTTTAATGGCATTCGGCGAGTGGGTGAGAAAATACTCGTTGGGCAGTGCTTGCCAGATGTCCATCACCGCTTCATCCGCAATCGCCATCTCCTTGAGTTGCTGCAATGCCTCTGCCTGCTTGGCCTTGATCAGGTCTTCCTGGGCAAGGGGGTTATCCAACCCTCTTAACAGCGCGCGCCGGGTAGCAATAAAAAGATCTCGTAATAAAGAGTCTTTCCAGGAGTTCCAGCCTTGCGGGTTGGTGGCGCGGCTATCGGCGAATGTCAGCAGATAGAGATAGGTCAAGCGGTTTGAATCGCCTACGATAGCGGCAAATTCCTGTACCACTTCGGGGTCGGTTATATCCTTGCGCTGTGCTGTCATGGACATCAATAGGTGGTTCCGTACCAGCCAGCTCACCAGATGGCTATCGTATTCGCTTAGATGGTGCTGCCTGCAGAATTCAAGGGCATCCACCGCCCCCAGGGTTGAATGGTCTCCACCGCGCCCCTTGGCAATATCATGGAAGAGGGCGGCAAGGTAGATCAATTCTCTTTTGGGTAGTGTCGGGATCAATTGACTGCAGAATGGGTGTTCATTGGAAAAATCCGGGACTGTGAGGCGGCGTAGGTTACGCAACACCATCAAGGTATGTTCGTCCACGGTGTAGACGTGGAATAGGTCATACTGCATGCGACCGACAATCGCTTTGAAGGCCGGGATATAGGCGGCAAGAATACCGTAGATATTCATGCGGCGCAGTTCGTGAGTGACGCCCTTTGGTTGACGCATGATCTCCATGAACAGGCTTTGAGCACGAATGTCACACCGAAATTCATCATTGATCAACTGCCGGTATTGACGCACCAGGCGTATGGTACTGGCCCTCACGCCCTTAAGCTCCGGGTTTTCCTGCATGATCAGGAAGAGTTCCAACAGCGCAGTGGGCCTGTGCTCGAAAATCTTGTCATTCGTGACCTCGAGAAACCCACTGTGGTTCTGAAAGCGCTTGTTGATCGGGATGGGATCTCCAAGTTGATTGTGCAACAGGATCGCCTCCTGAAAGTGCTGCAGGAGCATTTCATTGAGGCGGCTGAGTTCCATGACTGTGCGGTAATAGTCCTGCATGAAACACTCCACCCCAAGATTGGCTGAATCACTGTTCGAGTCATAGCCCAACTGGCTGGCCAGGGTGCGCTGGTGGTCGAACAGGAGGCGGTCATCATGGCGTCCGGTCAGCATGTGCAGGGCAAAGCGCACCCGCCAGAGGTGATTTTGTCCCTTGAGCAGTGCCTCGTACTCGGATTCGTCCAGGAAATCGTGGACGACCAGGTCATGCAGGTTTTTTGTACAGAAGTGGCGTTTCGCCACCCAACCGATCATCTGTATGTCGCGCAATCCTCCAGGACTCTCCTTGATATTCGGTTCCAGATTACTGACGCTGTCGTCGTATTTTGCGTGGCGGTTTCGCTGTTCCCGCCACTTGGCGGTGAAAAAATCGTGGCTGTTCCACATCTTGTCCGACGCCGTGGCGATCTGCATCTCGTTGAAAAGGGTTGCAGATCCAGCCAGCAGTCGGGATTCAACCAGGTTGGTGATGACGCTGATGTCCTGTCCCGCTTCTCTGATGCAATCCTCGATGGTGCGTACACTCTGTCCCACCTCGAGACCTATGTCCCAAAGTAGGGTGAGAAACTGCTCCAACTGTTCCTTGAGTTGCGCAAAATGATCCTCGTGCCCCAGCAGAATCATCAAATCGATATCGGAGGCGGGGTGGAGCTCGCCGCGACCAAAGCCACCAACAGCAACCAGTGACACATCACCGGAATCTGTGAAGATGGCGGACCAGGAACGTCTCAATATCTCATCGATCAGTTGAGCCCTGGCGCTGACTAGTTCCGCGATGGGGAGTTTCTCAAATTGATCCAGAATCAGAGAAGAGCCAGCCGCAAGGGTCTCCTTGAAGGCGGAAACGGGTAGGGACGATTGCTTGAGGGCCTGGTCCAAGGCGGAAAAATCAAACATCTAGACTCCTCTCAGTAACGACGGATGGTTGATGGGATATACGTGGCCCTCCATGCCGGCTTAGGATCGACTCCGGGGCAACAAACATCCACCACCCGCTAAGCGCGGAAATATCGAGACTGATCCGCTTAAGGCGGGGTTTCATTCTTGCGCAGGGTCAACACCTCAACTCCATCCTGGGTGACCAACAGTGTGTGCTCATATTGAGCGGATAGGCTTCGGTCTTTGGTGATGACAGTCCATCCGTCAGGGCGTAGCTTGACCTGTTGCCTGCCGGCATTGACCATCGGTTCAATGGTGAAACACATACCCTGTTGCAGGGTCGCCCCCACTCCCGCCGTGCCGTAGTGGAGGATCTGGGGCTCTTCATGGAATTCCTTGCCGATGCCATGGCCGCAATATTCCCGAACCACGGAATAATGGTGGGATTCAACGAATTCCTGGATGGCGTGCCCGATATCACCCACTTTCGCACCCGGCCTGACCTGCTCGATACCGATCCAGAGTGCCTGATAAGTGGTATCGATCAGACGGTTTGCCAGTATGGATGTCTCTCCAACCCTGAACATCTTACTGGTGTCGCCGTGATAACCATCCTTGATCACTGTAATATCCAGATTGACGATATCACCCTTTTTCAGTCGCTTCTCCCCAGGTATGCCGTGACAGACTACCTGGTTGACCGAACTGCAGATGGATTTGGGAAATCCCCTGTAGTTTAGCGGGGCAGGAATAGCGTTTTGCTGATTGACGATATAGTCGTGACAAATCTGATCGAGTTCGGCTGTGGTGACGCCTGGTTTGACATGGGGTTCGATTATTTCCAAAACTTCAGCGGCAAGTCTGCCGGCTATGCGCATCTTTTCGATTTCATGGTCGGTTTTAATTGTGATGCTCATGACGATGTTATAACTAAAGCCCGGAAATTAAAGATGTTATGTAAAGAGATAGAATTTGTCGTAACAAACGGTTTATGTTATAAAACGCGGCGCTGAATCGCAAACGATTCGCACTATCCCATAACCTTTCTCCTCTAAGGGGAATTGGTTAAATACGCACACATACCGTCACATGAGCCGGGGTGCCTTGAAAGGTCGGCCTATGGGGTATGTGGAGGTTTTAACCCAATATAATCAGGAGTCACTCATGAGTGCTGTATCCATGCGTCAGATGTTAGAAGCTGGCGTGCATTTCGGGCATCAGACCCGATACTGGAACCCAAAAATGGGTTCATTCATCTTCGGTCACCGCAACAAGATCCACATCGTCAACCTGGAGAAGACCCTTCCTCTGTTTAAGGATGCGATGAATTTCATCGGGTCCCTATCCGCAAACGGTGGAAAGATTCTGTTCGTCGGAACCAAGCGCGCCGCCCAAAACGCAGTTCGCGAAGAGGCTGAGCGTTGTGGTATGCCTTTTGTCAACCACCGTTGGCTGGGGGGCATGTTGACGAATTTCAAGACCATCAAACAGTCCATCAAGCGCTTGAAAGAACTGGATGCGATGTTCGAGGATGGCAGCGTTGAACATCGCTTCAACAAGAAAGAGGCATTGGGGCTGAAGCGTGAGCTGGAGAAGCTGGAGCGCAGTCTGGGTGGCATCAAAAATATGTCCGGTCTGCCGGATGCCCTGTTCGTCATCGATGTCGGACATGAAAACATTGCGATTGCAGAGGCGCGTAAACTGGGTATTCCGGTAATCGGAGTCGTGGACACCAACAACAGTCCCGATGGCATCGATTATGTTATTCCGGGGAATGACGACGCGATTCGCGCCATTCAGTTATATGCTCAGGGTGCTTCGGCAGCCATCCTGGAAGGTCGGACAAGCGCCGCGCATGCGGTTGCATCCAGCGGTCCAGAAGAGGAATTCGTCGAGGTTTCCGAAGGCGGTTCCTCCTGACCCGGTGCTGACGACCTAGGTAAATTAGTAAGGCTGGGGCACATGATACTCTCTAACCCCGGCCTCTTTTCATTTTAAAGAAACAGTTAGATATAGGTAGGCAATTCATGGCGATTACAGCCTCTCTGGTTAAGGAACTGCGTGAACGCACAGGCGCAGGCATGATGGAGTGCAAAAAAGCACTGGTTGAGACAGATGGTGATGTCGAAGTTGCGATTGAGCAGATGCGTAAGTCTGGTCAGGCAAAGGCCGCAAAAAAGGCCGGCCGAACCGCTGCGGAAGGCGTGATTGTGCTTAGTTTCAGTGAGGACAATACGCAGGCGGGGATGGTCGAGGTCAACTGTGAAACCGATTTTGTCGGCAAGGATGAAAACTTCACCTCATTTGCCGGCGCAGTGGTGGAGAAGGTTCTGAGTGGTGGGGCCGAGGATGTTCAAGGTCTCATGGAGCAGCCTTTACACGAAGGTGAAGATACGACGGTCAACCAGGCCCGCGAGGCGCTGATCTCGAAGCTGGGTGAAAATATGAATGTGCGCCGTTTCGCACGCTTCCAGGCAACCAGCGGAAAGCTCATCAGTTACCGGCATGGTGTACGTATCGGGGTGGTGGTTGAGGTTGAGGGTGGTGATGACGAGTTGGGAAAAGACCTGGCGATGCACATTGCGGCCACCAACCCGGTCAGTCTATCCGCCGATGAGATGCCCCAGGATCTGCTGGCAAAGGAACGTGAGATCATTACCGCCCAAGCCAGGGAGAGCGGCAAGCCCGATAATATTGTAGAAAAGATGGTTGACGGCAGGATGCGTAAGTTTCTCGCAGAAAATACCCTGCTGGGACAGGCTTTCGTCAAGGATCCTGATACCACTGTGGAGAAGTTGCTGAAGGGCAAGGACGCGAGAGTCGTTCAATATCAGCGATTTGAAGTGGGAGAGGGTATCGAGAAGAAGAAGGAAGATTTTGCCGCAGAGGTCAGGGCACAGGCAAAAATGTAAGCTAGGGATGGCCCTGTACGATAGAGTGGCTGCTATTTCTTGTTGGTTGATTCGAGTACTATGCTCGAATCTGAGCGGTGCGGAAAAATTTAAGGCAAGGACCAGGAATCGATGGCGAAAGAGGTTGAATATCAGCGAATACTGCTCAAGCTGAGCGGCGAAGCCCTGATGGGTGATGGTGACTTTGGTATTGATCCTCAAATGCTCAACCGGGTGGCTGGTGAGATCAAAGAGCTCGTCGATGCCGGGGTCCAGGTCGGTCTGGTGATCGGTGGTGGGAATATCTTTCGTGGCGCCGGACTTGCCCAGGGTGGTTTTGAGCGGGTGGCTGGTGACCAGATGGGCATGCTGGCGACGGTGATGAACTCCCTGGCCATGCAGGATGCGCTTTTCCGTATCGACACTGACGCCCGTGTCTTATCCGCATTGGCCATGCCGGATGTCTGCGAAGCCTTCACAGCGCGTGGGGCGAGGCGACATCTGGACAAAGGACGTGTCACAATTCTGGCAGCAGGCACGGGTAACCCCTATTTTACGACCGATTCGGCGGCCAGCCTGCGCGCCATTGAAATTCAGGCCCAACTGTTGATCAAGGCCACCAAGGTCGATGGCGTGTATGCTGCTGACCCGGTGAAAGTCCCGGATGCTGAGTTCTATCCAAGATTGACATACAACCGGGCGCTGGTGGAAAACCTGCAGGTCATGGATGCGACGGCAATCGTCCTTTGTCGTGACAACAATATGCCGTTGCGAATCATGAATATCAATGATTCAGGTGCGCTGATGCACCTGATGCAGGGTGAAGCTATCGGCTCCTTGGTGGAAAAAGGCGAATAACAGATGATTGACGATATTAAAAGTGATGCGACTACCCGTATGGGCAAGAGCGTGGAGGCCTTGGGTCATGAACTGGCCAAGGTCAGGACCGGGCGGGCTCATCCCAGTCTGCTCGATCATATACGCGTGGACTACTACGGCTCTGAAGTGCCCTTGAGCCAGGTTGCCAATATCAATGTGGAGGATGCCCGCACCTTAACGGTGACACCTTGGGAGAAACCCATGGTGGCAGTTGTTGAGAAAGCGATTCTGACCTCCGATCTAGGTCTGAATCCAATGAGCGCGGGTACGGTAATCCGAGTACCCATGCCTCCGCTCACAGAGGAGAGACGCAGGGATTTGATAAAAGTAGTGCGTCATGAGGCAGAAGGGGCAAAGGTGGCGGTACGCAATATCCGCCGGGATGCCAACCACGATCTGAAAGACCTGGTCAAAGAGAAGATGATCTCTGAAGATGATGAAAGACGCGGTCATGAGAGCGTCCAGAAACTGACAGACCAATATATCAAGGAAGTGGATGCTCTCCTGGAGGAGAAAGAAAAGGACCTGATGGAGATTTGATCAGGCCTCATTCGGCATGGCAATCGAACGTCCGGGGAATCTCTGGCACTAGAGAACATGGGTAAGCAAACATCCAGCGAATCAACCAGTGATCGCCTACCCAGGCATGTGGCGATTATCATGGATGGTAATGGCCGTTGGGCGAGAAAAAGAGGGCTTCCCAGATATGCAGGACATCCTGTGGGTGTGGAAGCGGTGCGCAAGGTCATCGAACACTGCGTAGAACGTAAGATTGAAGTTCTGACCCTGTTTGCATTCAGTAGTGAAAACTGGCGTCGTCCGAAACAAGAGGTTGGGCTGATCATGGACCTCTTTATCCGATCACTTCGAAAAGAGGCTAAACGCCTGCATCACAACGGTGTCTGTTTGAAGATTATCGGAGAACGCTCCGCATTTTCAGAAAAACTCCAGCTTAGAATCCGTGACGTCGAACAACTGACTGCTGACAATACCGCATTGGTTCTCCAGGTGGCGGCCAACTATGGCGGCCGCTGGGATATTTTGCAGGCGGCAAAAGAGCTTGCCAGGCAGGTTGGAGAAGGGGCGCTGAGCGCAGATGAAATTGATGAGGATCTGTTTGCCGACAAACTCTCATTCCCTGACTTGCCTAATCCGGATCTCTTCATCCGTACCGGTGGTGAACACCGCTTGAGTAATTTCCTGCTGTGGCAGACCGCCTATGCGGAACTCTACTTTAGCGATCTGCTCTGGCCGGATTTTGATGGCGCTGCATTGGACCAGGCGTTCGCTGACTATGCCAGCCGGCAACGCCGGTTTGGCCAGACGAGTGAGCAGATCAGCGGCAATAAGGTTGAAGCATCTTGAGAGTCAGATGCTGAAGCAGCGGATCTTTACAGCGTTGGGACTTGCGCCTCTGGTCCTGGGGGCTGTACTGCTGATGCCGAATAGCTATCTGGCGCTTATATTTGCCGGCGTCTTGTTGGTGGGTGGGCGCGAGTGGGCAATCCTGTCAGGTCTGCCGAGTGTCACGGGTCAGGTGACCTATCTTCTGATCATGTCCCTGCTGTTGGTGATCGCAGCTACACTTTTTAATCACTCCGAGTGGATTCTATGGCTACTCTTGGCGAGCCTGGCCTGGTGGCTGCTGATCCTGATTCGATTAAGCCGCTTTCGCGCCGATAGCCAACTCACTGGATTCAGTCTGCCCCAAGGAATCGAAGGTATTCTGGTCCTGGTGCCGGCGTGGTTGTCCCTGGTGCTCATCCACAGGCTTCCGCAAGATGGTCCGTTGTTGTTGGTATTCCTGCTGTTATTGATTTGGAGCGCCGATATCGGGGCCTATTTTTCCGGCAGACGCTGGGGGCGGGTAAAACTGGCGCCTAATGTCAGTCCTGGAAAAACCCGTGAAGGCCTCTATGGAGCCATTGCCAGTGCCCTGGTGTGGGGACTGATCCTTGCGTGGTGGCAGGGGCTGGAGCTGCGAATGGTTCCGGTGGCAGTCATATTATGTATAGTAACAGCGCTGTTTTCGGTCGTGGGTGATCTGTTTGAGAGTATGGTTAAACGCCTGCGCGGTGTTAAGGATAGTGGGGATCTGCTGCCTGGCCATGGTGGCATGCTGGACAGAGTCGATAGCATGACCGCTGCTGCACCGGTCTTTTTGCTGGGTCTGATACTGATGGAGCAACTGCTGTGAAAGGCTTGACGATACTGGGTTCAACAGGCTCTATCGGGGTCAGCACGCTGGATGTGGTTGCCCGCTATCCAGAACGATACCGGGTCAATGCACTGACTGCCAACCAGGATGTCGATGGCTTATTAGCTCAATGCATGGCATTTAAGCCGAAGATTGCGGTGATGGCGGATGAGGCATCCGCTGCTGATCTGGCCAGGCGACTTTGGAATCAAGGCAGTCACACTGAGGTGCTGACTGGACTTGTGGGTCTGGAAGAAGCCGCCTCCATGCCTGAGTCAGATTATGTCATGGCGGCTATTGTGGGCGCTGCTGGCCTGCTGCCCTCTCTGGCAGCCGTGCGGGCGGGAAAGAGGGTCTTGCTTGCCAATAAAGAGGCCCTGGTGATGTCGGGCGGGCTGTTCATGGAAGAAGCGGTAGCGCATGGAGCCGAGATCCTGCCAATCGACAGTGAACATAATGCGATCTTTCAATGCATGCCTGAGGGTTTCGCGAATGGTATGAGGGCCAGTGGGGTGAAACGCATACTGCTGACCGCTTCAGGGGGCCCCTTTCGTACTGCGTCGTTGGATGAACTGGTGCATGTCACGCCTGAGCAGGCATGCAATCATCCCAATTGGGAGATGGGCAGGAAGATCTCTGTCGATTCCGCGACTATGATGAATAAAGGGCTTGAGGTGATTGAAGCGCATTGGTTGTTTCATGCAGAGCCTGAGAAAATCCAAGTGGTCTTGCACCCACAGAGCGTCATCCATTCTATGGTGGAGTACGCTGATGGTTCAGTGTTGGCGCAGTTAGGCAATCCTGATATGCGGACTCCGATTGCGCATGCGCTCGCCTGGCCCGAGCGTATTGAGTCGGGGGTTGATAGCCTGGATCTTTTTCAGGTGGCTCGCCTCGACTTTGAGGCCCCGGATATGCAGCGTTTTCCCTGTCTGAGGTTGGCCTTTGAAGCGGTCTCTGCCGGAGGTACGGCGCCGGCCATGTTGAATGCAGCAAATGAAGTGGCAGTGGCCGCCTTTTTGGACGGTCGACTTGGCTTCCTGGGAATTGCGGAACTTGTCGAAAGGGTATTACAAAAACAGGAAGTGCAATCTACTGAAAGTTTAGAGCAGTTGCTTGATGTCGACCGTCAGGCCAGAAACATAGCGGAACAAGTGTTGGCGAATCAGGTCTGATGCTAGTAATCCATCAATACAACCTTGACGGAGTACTAGTTCGTTGATAAACATGTTATTAAGATGAGCTCCATTCTTTTCACAATTGCTTCTTTTCTGGTAGCCCTGGGCATCCTCATTTCCGTGCATGAATTCGGTCATTTCTGGGTGGCGCGCAAGCTGGGGATAAAGGTGTTGCGATTTTCCATTGGCTTTGGGCGGCCCTTATGGAAACGCACGGGGCGTGTGGATGATACTGAATATGTGATAGCTGCCATTCCTCTCGGCGGATATGTAAAAATGCTGGATGAACGGGAGGCCCCCGTTGCTTCTGGTGAACAACATAGAGCGTTCAATAGACAATCCCTCGCGGTGCGCAGTGCGGTTGTTGTGGCAGGTCCATTATTCAATTTTCTGTTTGCCATCTTCGCTTTTTGGTTGATCTTCGTGACCGGTGATACTGGTCTGAAACCTTTGGTCGGTGAGGTGGAAAAGGATTCCATTGCGGAGCAGGCAGGTTTCTTCCCTGGGGATCAGATTCTCTCAGTTGGTGATCAGGAGACTCCAACCTGGGAAAGTGCGGTCTATGCGCTGTTGTCTGAATCGATGTCGCAGTCATCACTGTCAATCAGGGTAAAAAGCAGTGATGACAGGGAATTGGTCCATTGGTTGAAGACCGAGGGATTACAAAATCTGGCTGAAGACGGAAAGCTGTTACAGAATCTGGGTTTGAGCCCGAAGCGACCCGTATTGCCGCCGGTCATTGGTGAGTTGTTACCCGGAGAACCGGCAGCAGCGGCAGGTTTGATATCAGGTGACTTATTACTCTCGGCTGATGGAGCGCCGATAGATAATTGGCCCGAATGGGTCAACTATGTCAGGGAGCGGCCTGAGCAACTGATCAGTATTGAGATAGATAGAGATGGACAGGCACTTACACTTGAGCTGATGCCTGCTTTGGTTATCAGTGATGAACAACAGATCGGCCGTATCGGCGCCAGTGTGTATGTGCCGCCGAACCTGATGGATGAGTATCAGGCTGAAATTCGCTACGGTGCTGTGGAAGCTGTGGGTCAGTCTTTATACAAAACATGGGATCTGTCGCTGCTGATGCTGCGGATGATGGGTAAGATGCTGATCGGTGAAGTCTCTGTGAAGAATCTCAGCGGCCCCATTTCGATTGCTGATTCTGCAGGAAAATCAGCGAGTTATGGGTTTAACTACTTTTTAAAATTCTTGGCGGTGGTGAGTATCAGTCTGGGGGTGTTGAATCTGTTGCCTATTCCTGTGCTGGATGGAGGGCATCTGTTTTTCTTCCTGATGGAAGCCATCAAAGGGAGTCCGTTATCCGATAAGTTTGTAGAACAGGGCCAGAAAATCGGCATGCTGATATTACTTGCCATCATGAGTCTGGCATTCTATGTTGACCTTAACCGTTTTATAGGATGAACTGCCTGCATTAACAGATAGACAATCTGATACTGATTGGTAACAGTGATTTTTTCAGAAAAGCAGTGACTCATAGTAAGCCAATAATTTTCCAGTCACTCCATTTCGTTGGCAGGATAATCTTGTAACGACTGAATGAATGACAGCAACATTTTATAAATTCACGACAATTGATAATAGTCTCTAACAGTCATAGAGAAAGAGAAGTGGAGTTAGTCTCATGAGTAAAGGAGAGCAAGAACGCAGAACAGGCACTCAGGGGATGATCGATAAGCTCTTGGTGGAAAGACAAGAGGTATTGGTCTTGTTCTGTAGAGTGGCCGGTCTTGAGCCGTATTCACGTACAGAATCACTGGATAATTTACTTCAGAGTTTTTGTCAGGTGCTTGTAGATTATACGGCTTTTGGTCATTTTGAAGTCTTTGGACACATAAGTGATGGTAAAGAGCGACGGAGTAGCGTTCTAAAAGTCGCAGAAGAGATCTATCCCGATTTTGTTGAAGCCAGCGAGGCGGCAGTGAATTTCAATGATAAGTATGATCTCTCTGATCATGCATTGAATTTCAATTATCTGGCCGAAGATCTTTCAAAATTGGGGGAAGAGTTGGCCGGCCGCATAGAATTGGAAGATAGATTGCTCGCAACAATGTTGAACTGACAGACTTATCAGACCTGCTGAAATAGAACTGGCAATCTCTCACAGTTCAACCTGAATAAGTCAGGTTCGTATCTCTAAGAAACTCTATTCAGAGAGGGCGTTTGCTTGCTGGTGAATGAAGCTTCACCAATGAAATAGTTCCTTCTTATAGATCGGGACAGTAGTTTTGTGTGGGTCCATCTTCAGGATCAAGCGCAGCAATATTGAACGCCGCCTAGCAGGACTGCACACACTGCCTGTTTAAAACGTTGACTGACAGTACGACGTTGATCACAAAGTCAAGCCTGAGAGAAATGAATTCTCACGAGCACTACCCGTTTTCCCCAACTAAATCTATTCTATAACCAATAAGTTATCACTTGTTCGCGAAATATATTCTATATCGGGGATTAGCTTTCAGAACCTTTCAGGTACATACAACGCGTCGTTGATTGAAAATTCGACAACCTGGTGAGAAATAGATTCATTAAGGGCAGCCATAACAATGGGTTCACGAGTAAGAAAATTATTTTCTAAGAATCCGGAGATCGCGGATTTTCTGGCGCCGATGCATATTCATATGGCTCCAGAAATTCACATGCAACGATTTCAGACAGGTATCGATAATCTGCATGTCGATGTAGTACTGAGTAAGAAATTCCAAGCGATCCTTTCAGACTTAGTGCATAAGATGGTAATAGAGGACCTGGCGAGACAGGGCTATTCCATCACAGGGAAACCACTGACAAAGGACAATTTTGATGCTTTTCGTGATGTCTACCGTGATCTGTTGGAGGGAGCGCTGGATCAAGGTAACGGAAATATTCCTGTTACAGATTTAGTTCTGTTATTACAAATCACCTTGTTGAAGGTTTTGCTTACGTCACCGAGTGAGGTGCTCAGCAAGCTACGTGGTCAGCTGAAAAGGGATGCCGACCTACCTGCCAGAGACAATGATGGGCGCTCTCTGGAACTCCATGAAAGATTGGTCTCCATTGCCAAGTATGAACCAGGTATTCTCTATCGTACATTACGTCGGTTGTTTAAAGTCGTGCAGGAGATGGAGACAAGGGAACTGAGAAAAATCAGAAAATCAGTAGTCGGAACATCCTGGGTAATACCAAAACAGCTGCTGTTTAATCCATTGCTGCATCTTCCTAATCTGTCCTTTGAAGAGTATCTGATGAATCACTATCCAATTATCTGTATGGATCGTGACGAAGAGAGATTTTTTGTCTTGACCAACAGACTCTTCTGCGAAGTTTTTGATGATTTCTTACCTGATTGGGCATACCCAGCCAAAACCAATGGTTCATCTTCTAACGAGAGCGGCAACTTAGAGAAGTTTAAGGTGCGTGATCGTGAATGGCGTGGTGGATTCTCTGAATTTTTGGATGGACATCGGTTGTTGGAACAGTCACTGCAGGAAGAAGAATTTAAAAATCTGCGCTATTCATGGTTGGATACGCCTAACAATATTGACCTTTTATTTCAGAAATCGAGTGGTGCTCAATGGTTTAAAGGTCTTCTTGGACATGGCGGGGCAAATCCGGGTCATGATCAAGACCCTGATTGGACGGGATTTCGGAAAAAAACTGTCAGTGATCTGCTTAAAAGACTACAAAAGACGGGTATCTTACGGCGGGCTATAGCCTCCTATCGCACCCCCCGTCTTTACCGCCAGTTAAATGAACGTGTGCCGCTACGTGATATTTATCAATATTTGTCCGGCGTTCAATCTCGTCGCAATCTGATCAAGCGCCTGAACTCAATGACACCGGAAACAGCCGATGAGGCAATTAGGGCTTTGGATGCCGTTGTACATTACATTCGGCGCATGCCGGCCAGTAAACAAGAGGAGTATGCCAATCGTTACCTTAAAGATTTTCTGACATTCCGCCGGGACTTAAAGCTGGCACACTTTGCTTATCAGAAGATGAGTTACATACGTCTTCTGGGGGATACCGAGAGTATCAGCCTTTCAAGAGACAATGGAACGCTTTATGAGTTTCGCATGGGGAGTGAGACAGATCATTCAGATGAGAAAGTCAGGTCGCATGTGGTATTGAAAGCAGATATACGTGGGTCTACGGAGATCACGCAACAGCTGATGCAAAAGCGCCTTAATCCAGCCACACATTTCAGCCTCAATTTTTTTGGTCCGATCAATAAATTGCTCGAGAGGTTCAACTCCGAGAAGGTTTTTGTGGAAGGTGACGCGCTGATACTTACAGTACTTGAATATACCGGAATGGCTGGTAATCAGGCACTGACTGTAGCCTATGCGTGTGGTCTGGCGTGCAAGATAATTTCTGTAATGGAGTCTCAAAATCAGCAAAATCGGACGCATGATTTACCCAAGCTTGAGCTAGGATTGGGTATTTCATTTTCCGGGGAATCTCCAGCCTATCTCTACGACGACCGACGCAAGATTATGATATCTCCAGCAATCAACCAGGCAGACAGACTCTCGTCATGTGCTGCGGAATTGCGTAGAAACAGTAGCTGGAAACACAGTAAGCGGCATGCTGTCGAAGTGATGAAGTCTGGAGACAAGACGAACGTCAAGCAGAAGCTTCTCCGCTATAACGTGAATGGCATCGATCTGGACCCGCCTGCATTTGAAAAACTCCGATCAGAGATATCCATGCACAAGGTTCCACTGAAGAACCTCTCAGGTACATACAGCTATTACTATGCCGGCCGGTTTATCGACCGCATGGGGACCTCACACTGGCTGGTGATAAGGGAGGCGCCCATTAAGACCCTGCTGGACGACAGGGCGGTTGTTGATAGTCAGAAAGATGAGCAGTATTTTTATGAGGTCGTCACCAACACCGATATCATCGGGCGAGTTAAGTCCAAGCTCCGCTCACATCGAAACTCAAGCAGACGGAAGAGCCGTGTTTGATCCATGACTCAAGCGTCTGAGGCTTGTTTGCTGTCTGTCTCTTTAAAGGTTGCCGCCTCGATTGGTTTCATCCACTGTGCTGGAAGACTGGTTGGATTGCCTCCCAGACGATGGGTGTAGATCAACGTATAGGCAAGTACTCGTTTCAAATACTCGCGGGTCTCATGGAATGGAACAGTTTCAATCCAAACATCCGTGGATTGAGTCTCATCCGGCAACCACTTCAACACCCGATGGGGGCCGGCATTATACGCAGCGGTAGCCAGCACAGGATTATCCTGGAGTTGCCTGTAGACTTGGGTGAGGTAATCTGTACCCAGTTCGATATTGATCTTAGGCAGAAATAGATCTTTGGACGTGATAGGACCACGTTTGGCCTTGGATGCGACCTGCCGCGCCGTGTTGGGCATTAACTGCATCAAACCCAAGGCGCCTGCGCTGGAACGGGCATCCGTTACAAAGGCGCTTTCCTGCCGGAGGATGGCATAAATCCATGCGCTATCGATTCCGTGATCTTTTGCATTTCGGTCGACCTGTTGTCTGTGATTGAGAGGAAAGCGTAATTCGAGATCATTCCAGTGACGTATCCGGGCCAATGTGATAATTGTTTGAGAGGGCCAGTTCCATTCCGTGGCTAACTTGGCCGCAGCCTTGAGTTCCTCGGTAGTACGATTCTGCAATGCCATATTCCATTCTCTGCGCGCCTCATAATCCCGTCCCAGGGCTATTAGTTCTCGTGCTCGAATCAGCCCTGGCAGAGTGGCGACCCTGCTGACTTGGCTTTTTTCAATGGAGAGTGGCTGGTGTTGAATATACAGATTGTCTCCAAGACGGTC
Organism: Pseudomonadota bacterium; assembly: GCA_039714735.1. Taxonomy (GTDB): domain Bacteria; phylum Pseudomonadota; class Gammaproteobacteria; order Chromatiales; family Chromatiaceae; genus JASJBU01. The sequence continues at coordinate 3,046 of JBDLIT010000055.1, read as the reverse complement.
TGCGGCAAGGAAACCGTAGTAACTGCGTTGCTTGGACAGCGACTTGAGGAGTCCTTCACCCTCTTCAGTCTGGCCAAGTTTTATGAGCGCCCGGGCCTTCCAGTAACGCCAGCGTTCCTTAAGTTTTTCCTCCCCCGATAAATTTTCAATGGTGATAAGCACTCGATTCCAGTCGTTTTGCTGGAGGGCGGCCTGAAACCATTTATCTGAGAGTTTTGGGTCAAGACGTAGATGGGCTGGCACAAGCCCATCTAATCGTTGGATCAAGCTATCTTGTGGTTCTCTGACCAGATAAGCAGCGAGAGTGCGGGAGACACTTAGATGCTGCTGATCAGTAAAAATGGGTTTTGAGTGATATTTCTGCCATGTATCGAGTGCCAAGGCGCCATCTTTACGCGCCAGCCTGCGTACCGTATGTACGATGATCTCATCCTGCATTGGATGTGGCTTGGTGAGCAGTTGGTCTATTTTCTCAGGATTACGGTGTAGCGCTATCCAGCGCTCGACCCATGCCTGATCTGCAGTTGGCAGAAAGCGTTTGAGATAACGAGCCAGACGGGTTTGCCTAGCTGCCATGGCCAGTTCAATACGTTGCCAGACCAATTTGGCCGTTAAATGACCCGCGTCTATCCAGGCCTTGAAGACCGGGTCGCAGGCATTTGGACGGGAACGGCCATTCAACCAAATGGCCCCGACCTCTGGAAATGTAAGCGCCTGCTGGCCCGTTGTAATCAGCGCCCGCAGCCGGTGACATCTTTGTTTAACGTTTCCACCACGGGTCGAGAAATCAAGATAGGTTTCCCATCGCCGCTTTTCGGCCAGGAGATTCAACCACTGATGCATCAATTGGTTACTGAGCGGAGTGTCCTTGTGCCTGAGGAGAAAGGCTCTTATCGCTTCTGGTTGTTGCGAGGCAAGATTTTGTCTGATCTCCTGGTATTCAAGATAAGGAGCTAAAGAATAATCAAGCAGTTTTCGCTTGAGAATATGATAAGTTCCTAAATCGCCGGCTTTTAGTGCATTTTCCGCCGCAATGAAATCTGTCCTTGCACTATGTGTGTTCTTTTTATCTGCTGAGCCCAAGCTGATAGGCGAGGCCAGTAACAGCAGTATAATGATCAGTGAGTAGAGATATTGAGTTCGTCTCACAGGCGGCTGTCCTTTTACTATTATGTTTGAAGAGGTTTCGTTTATGAATCTTATTCTAGTTCATAAAAGTGTCAAGCCAGCTGTGAGTGGTATAAAACGATGAATATCATAAAGCTGCTGAGCAATTCGGGATTGATATCGGCCGAGCGCCGGTTGGAATGGTTTCCACCGTTTCGCAATCTTGGAATCAGGGTCTTACGGCTCAGTGCGGACTGGCGGCAGGTCCGAATTCTCTTGCCACTGCAGAGGCAGAACAGGAATCCGGGTGGGAGTATGTTTGGCGGCGCCATCGCCTGTTTGGCTGATCCAATACCAGCGTTAGCCTGTAACCGTCTGTTTCCAGGTCATGCGGTCTGGACCCGGCAACTACAGATTGATTTTGTGCAGCCGGGGACAGACGATCTGGTTCTGGACTTCGATTTCAATACTGAGATTGAAAGTCAGATTGATAAAGATCTCACTGATAAGGGGCGGAGTACGCCCAGCTTTGAATATGGACTCTACCTGCCGGCGGGTGAGCTCTCTGCAAGAGTCAAAAATTGGGTGGCGATCCGCCCACTGGGAGATGCTTCAGATAAGCGTGGAGCAATGAGTATTTCTAAAATAGATGAGTAATGAAGATGAATGAATCAAACCAAGAAATGGATATGGAACTGAGTAGTGGTATTGCAGCCTTTGAAGGAAAAAACTTCTCCAAGGCAGCAGCGTTACTCTCCCCTGTGGCGGATCAGGGAAATCCTGAGGCACAATACCGCTTGGCGATTATGGCCCAGGGGGGACTGGGTATGGTGGTGAATGAATTGATGGCCTACAAGAACATGAAAGCAGCTGCGGAAGCCGGAAATCCCATGGCGCAGCATGGGTTAGGGTTTATGTATCTCGAAGGCGAGTGCGTAGAACAGAATCTACCCAATGCTGTTGAGTGGTTCAAAAAAGCGGCTGAACAGGGACTGGCCGGGTCACAGACTACCTTGGGTATGCTTTACCAGGAAGGCCGTGGGGTCGAAAAAGACCCGGAAGAGGCACAACGCTGGTATAAAAAAGCCGGATTTTAATGGGATGAGTTGCTGGCAGGGTTCAATCGGTTGACCAATACTGCATCACAGTGTTGACCAAAGATTATCGAAATCAGAGTCACCTCCCAGTTCATCATCTTCGTTCTCATCGTTGTCTGGAAGACTCTGGTTGTCCAGATGGATGAACTGAAATTGAGAGATAGCGCCGCTCGATTCAAGCAGACGCGTTAACTTGATCTCGCGAGTCGATTTTTCATCATCTATTGTCAATAGATCCCCCACATCGAATGGAAAAGAGGGGCATATGAAACTGGTGGGTTGGCCTGATGTTCCTACTTCAGGTAAGAGCAGGCATTCATGTGAGTTTGAGTCGTCTTGATTGTCATGCTTTGCCGTAACGGCGATTGCATTTGGAGCAATCATCTGCAGGCCTACCTGTAAGCTATCTTGGGGATTACTCTTCATCCAGCGAACCAGGCCAACGCCAAACTGACTGTTGGCCATGGCTGACTGGACGCCGATAAGTTCGCCGACGAGAATTTTGGGGGTCTGCCGTCCTTTCCAATCGAGGCAGTAACCCCCCGCGCTCTCATTCAGGGTATGAAACAGGTAGGTATTGTCAGATTCACTCTGATGATGAGATTTATCCCAGATTGATGTGGCGGATTCCAGTGAAGATATGTCGCGGGTCTTAGGTCCAAACTCTTCAAAGCCGCCTCTCCTGGCCTCTGTTTGGATATTCGATTATATACCATGTTCGAAGAGCACGGTGCTGATATTTGGTTCGAAAAAGATATAACCGATTTTCTTCCTGAAGATGCTGTATGTCGCAACTGCGGAAATCAATCCTTTAAAAAGGAAGATGATATATTGGACGTCTG
>JBDLIT010000054.1:0-25401 GCA_039714735.1 Pseudomonadota bacterium | reverse complement strand
TTATGCAGAACCAGACCACACTCAAGCGCAGTCTTTCGCTCCCACTGGTTGTACTCTACGGTCTGGGTACCACCATTGGTGCGGGCATCTATGCGCTGCTGGGTGAGGTGGCACGCAACGCCGGCATGCAATCCCCCTGGGCCTTCCTCATTGCTTCCCTCATCGCTTCCTTCACTGCCCTGAGTTTTGCGGAGATGGTTTCCCGCTTTCCCCGCAGCGCAGGCGAGGCACTCTATGTACGTAAGGGCCTTGGGCTGTCGCAGCTGGCCACGCTGGTCGGACTGCTGGTGGTACTTGCGGGCTGCGTCTCCAGTGCCACCCTTATCAATGGCTTTATCGGCTACCTGGCAGAATTTGTGGTAATGCCACCTGATCTGGTTATCCTGTTGCTGGGTCTCTCGCTTGGTTTACTGGCTGCCTGGGGTATAGCCGAGTCGGTCCTGCTGGCAGCGGTCTTTACCCTGCTGGAGATCGGGGGACTGCTGTTGGTCATCTGGAGTGCCAGGGAAGGTTTCGGTGAAATACCGGCGCAGTTACCTCATCTTATGCCTGGCTGGGATCCAGCCGCCTGGTACGGTATTTTCGGAGCATCCCTACTGGCGTTTTATGCCTTCCTCGGGTTTGAGGATATGGTCAATGTGGCTGAAGAGGTGAAAAATGTCAGGCGCGTCCTTCCACTCGGCATCATTCTCACCCTGCTTATCACCGCCCTGCTTTATGTGTTCCTTTCGTTATCTGCCGTTTTGACTGTTCCACCCCACGAACTTGGTTCAAGCCAGGCTCCCCTGTCCCTTGTTTATGAACGCAATACCGGCAGGTCTTCAACAGCCATCAGTAGCATAGCGTTGTTCGCCATTATCAACGGTGCCTTGATTCAGTTGATCATGGCATCCAGGGTGCTTTATGGTCTGGCCAACCAGGCGTCGCTGCCCGCCGCTCTGGCCTACGTTCATCCAAGAACACGAACCCCGCTGCTGGCGACTGCCCTGGTGACCGCTTTAATCATTCCATTGGCGCTCTGGTTTCCTCTCGCCAAGCTCGCCGAGAGCACCTCAATTATCACCCTGATCATCTTCACCCTGGTCAATCTGGCACTTTGGCGTTTAAAGGGCCAGGCACCAGCACCGGCCGGTGTCTGGAGCGTACCCAGGTGGATACCGACATGCGGATTTTTCAGCAGTCTTGGACTGCTTCTGTTCGGCCTCTGGCATCTCTTGGGGTCTGCCTAGCATGCCTTTCTCCCCAATCTATTTTCTGATCCTTCTGGCCTGAGAAACAATACCGGCACTAGTGTACCTCGCCACTAATACTGTAACGTTCAGCGAGCCAGGAAGCGGTCATCCGCTGTGTTATGCCCCTTGGAAAGGGCCTGCCATTCCCTGCGGATTGCGCCTTGCACTAGCCTGTCCCTGGCGAATTCTTACTTCTCTCGCGAAAACAGACCCTTAACAAACCCTTGCGCCTGATAACGGCCTGCCCTCCCATGAAGGATTTGATCGTACTCCTCATGCATCTGTTAACCACCCTAGCCAAAATCATGGGACCGGGTGGCGCGAAGCACTCAAGAAACGTAAATATCATTTTTTTGTTTTCAGCTCAGAAAAAATGGCAAGTCCGAACCCAAGGGTCCATCCAAGGAACTCATCTGGAGCGTGGAACGTTTGAGTAGCAATTCGCCATGGACACCGTGTATTTGGTGAGTCCTGAACCAGTCTAAACTATAACGATTGACAAAGGCACCATTTTGACGTACATAAGCAGTGTATCTATTATTCTCTATTCTGGAGCGCAACATGACGGCCACCGCCGCAAAAAACGAGCGAATTAACCTGCGCCTGAAACAAAGCGCCAAGAATCTAATTGAGCGCGCGGCAACTTTCGAAGGTAAGACTGTTAGCAGCTTTATTTTGTCCAGCGCTCTGACTAGCGCCGAAAAAACCATTCATGAGCACGAGTCTATCCAACTCAACGAGCAGGATGCTCAACGCTTTTTTAATGCACTGGCCAAACCGGTTAAGTTCAATGAAAGGCTGACTGAAGCTCTCGCGGAGCATGATCGCCAAGTCGACTCCAAATGAGTTCCGAAAGTGAACTCATCATCGAACCGCTAAACCGAGAGCATGGCCGGTCTAGTTTCAACTGTGGCATTGAGTCCTTGGATCGTTACCTTAAGCAACAAGCCAATCAGGATATCAAGCGTCGGATTAGCCGTGTGTTCATTGCTCGCAGCCCTATGGACAAAAAGGAAGTGTTGGGCTACTACACCCTCAGCACCCTCTCCATCGATTTATCGATCTTACCTGACAGAATCGTGAAAAAGTTGCCCAGGCACCCCGTACCGGCGGCTCTCACTGGCCGCTTTGCAGTTGATATCTCTGCACAGGGAAAAGGGATTGGCAAGTTACTCCTAGCCAATGCAATTAAGCGTACCTTGGCAGTTAGCGATGACATTGCTATTTACGCCATGGTAGTGGATGCCATCAACGAAGAGGCAGAGTCCTTCTATAAGCGGTATGGATTTTCCAACCTTTCGCACGACTGTAGTCGTCTGTTCCTGCCACTGAATTCATTCTAACCGCCGCTTTTGCATTGTGTCATCTCGCTTCGCCCCTCTGTTTCCTAAGTTTCAGTAGAGGCGGCAACTATCCTGACACATGGGGTTACGAGTCGACCGAAAGGAGTCACTGATTCCTCCCATTAACATAGTATCGATCCAAATCATGTTAAGAAGATAGACAAGGGATTTGTCTAGCAAGTGCGTCGAAGTCGGTAGACTGGAAGGTCAGTAGTAGGTTCGGCTCGATGCTACTCTGCCTATATTAGGGGGGAATTCTTCTGGTTATCCCAACATACTGGAACACCGATACGATCCCCTGCTTTTTTATTGTTACTTTTCAATAAGTTATATTAACTTGACGTCCCCAAGGGGATGCGACCTTATCCCCCGGCTGCGAATAGCCTCAGAAATGATCACAATTTCTTGATTCTCAACGGTCCCCCTCGACACATCCAGATACGATCCATCTACCGATTTGCCAGACACCTTTTTGATTATTTCGCCAGGCTCCAACGGCACACGGCCCGCAGGCCGTCATGTTCAAACTGCATGCTCAGATGCACCCGGTCAATACCGGCCAGCACGCCGAAGGTGGAATCTCCGGGCGAATAGGCAGGCTGCTGCGGATCCCGTATCGTTCCATAAGTGCTGCTGACGAGTTCTCCATCACGCCACAGCCAGCGGCCGTGCCCCGGGTGTTTCGGGGTATAACCCAATAACTGTTCCACCCTGTTCACCGCTGTCGGTACATTTTTACCTTCAGCCATTAACACCGGGTACAAATCTGACATGCTTGAAATTGCAGAGATCCGCAGCTTCTTGTGCCCGGAGGCGTACAGGGCTGGCAGCTGGCGAACAGCTGCCACTGGCGACAGGAACATCGACGCACTGTTGGCCGCGCCGGTATCTGTCTTCACAATCTGCGGATCAAAACTCAACGGCTGATTACTGATCACTAAATAGCGTCCCTTGACCTCCAGACCGATTCGTATACTAAGCAGCCCCTCAAAAGAGATGTCATAGCGCCATGCGTCTTTGCCTGACACTCGATACAGCGAACCCCTGCCGCCGCCGAACAGCCCACGACCACTGTCAGGCACAACCGACACATTCCTTAGCACATCGCGAACTGCCTCCGGATCCTTCAAGCCGATCATGAGTGTGGCGGGACGGGTCAACATGGAGCCCAGGATCGGCCACATCAACCTGTCGAACGACCTCCGACCCCCGACCATCATGCCGAGCGAACCAGTCAGTTCCCCGCTACCCATCACAAGCACAGGATCGCTATCGCCAATGGCGAAGTGCAGATCGGAATCCAGGTAATCCATGAACCCAGACGGTATCCCCAGTATTTCGCCCAGGAATTTGTGCAAACTGCCCTTGGCCTTTTCTCTCATCTCTTCAGAAAGATTCAACGACAGGCTGGCCACTGGCTCCGGATCCAGCAATGGCTTGTTAAGTGGAATACCGGCATCGCCTGAAATCACCAGCTCTTTAAACGCGTCATAGATGCTGTTTTCAATCAGCGGCAAGATGAAGGTTTCGGCCTCCATCTCGGTAGCGGAGTTCCGGTTAATACGAATTGCGATGGGATCAAAAAACCGGTTCCAGAAACGGTTATACCGGTCGAGATAAGCCTTGTAGGCCTTCGCCTCGAGCTTTGTCACATTGGTAACGGGTCGTTGCAACAAGGTCTTCATATTTGATGCTGTCCCGAACCCGGCTGAACTGACACTCGCATCGGCTGCCATCGTGATATCCGTCGCGGTGGTGAATGCCGGCAAGTACTTTCTCGCTACAAGCTCGTCGATAGCAGGCTCGCCTTTACCGCCGTCATACAAGTACAGCAACCGAGCGGCAACGAGATTCTCCATTTCCTTGCGCGCCTGCAGGCGACGCAATTGCCCAATCTTGACTGCCGGGCCGGTCAGACGACGGATAAACGGGTCAGAGAAGTAAAAATAGGACTGCGTCTTGTTCTGCACAGAAAGCTGAGTCAGCATGTAGCGAAACTCCGCGCTGTGCCCGAGGCTGTTCGCCCCACCCGCTTTCTGCAACTGCAATACACGCTGCAGCTCCGCTCTATGCGTACTGATCATCAGGATCCCGTCACGCTTGACCCAGTAGCTGAGCCCACCGGTCGACGTCTCACGCGCGACAATATCGGAAGAGACCGTAACACCCGCGAGCCAGCCGGGGATTGAGTTTCGCAGCCGCATCACCACGGTCATATCTGTGCCGTCACGCAGAAAGACGTCCGGCAATATCACGCCGATATCATCCACCGCATCACTCTTCAGAAATCGCCTGACCGTCTCGTCAGTCAGGCTGAGCTGGGACATGTATTTGTTATTCAGATCGAAGCCGGTACTGTCCCCGCCAGCGGCAACAATACCGTTGAAAATGAACTTGCTCCCCGTATCTAGAAGCTGCAGCAAACTTTCAGGCGCAGAGAACCATGCGAACATGCGATCGGCAGGGACCAGATTGGCGAGCTCGAGACTTCCGCCTTTTTTCTTCCCCAGCATCTCATCAAATGGATGCGATCGAACTTTTACACCCTCGATGCCGGCAATCGGCACCGAAGGCGTTGCCTTCTTGCCTGCCGCAGGGCGCAATGACTGCAACTGAAATGTCTCGCGCATGGCAGATCGCCCACCCAGCATATTAAACAGACCCGGCTGGACTCTCCCCCGGTCCCGATCTCTGCGACGCTCGGCCTGCAGAATATTGTCGGCTGACAAGCCATATTGCGCGGCAGCTGCACGAATCCAGCGAGACATCAGGCCGCCGGGGTTTGGACTCCCCAGCGCAAGCCAATGCTTGATTCTCTGAGTACCCCATTGCTTGAAGATTTCCGAATCCGCACTGTTATTTGCGATCAACGGCCACTCGATTTTCAGAGACTGTCCTGACTCAACATTATCGAGAAACAGTTCAGCAAAACCACCCGCGCTGGCAGCTTTTCGGGCAACTATCGTATAGTCAATCGACTTGGGAATCGCCGCCATGCGCTGTGCTACAGACCGCCCCCGCGCTGTTATCGTGACACCGGCAGCATTCACCATTACGGGATCAATCTCCTGTAGCACAACGCTTCCGTTACTCATCAGCACCCAGTGCTGGGCGTCATCAATAAGCGGGGTGAGCTCAAAGGCCAAAGGTACAACCTCTTGCACATTGACCCAGCGATCCCGCTCATTCTTCTCAACTATTTTTAACGGAGGGAGCAAATGAATCTTCGCCTGGTTCTCCGGCTTGAGATATTCCCCACTGTTCAGCTCTTTGAAACCCGCTGGTGATTGACCTTCATGCTCACGCGCGTACTGTGTTGCAGCTTGATGTAAACGCTGAAGCAAATATCGGTCCTGATTTCGCTGATTTTTCTCCTTGTTTTCCAGTTCGCGCATTCCTTTGCCGCGCTCGGTAATCATCTCGGGTACCAGCAAAAACGCTTCGGTCACACCCTCGGTTCCGACTGACTTCAGCAACCAGCTGCCTTTACTGGGCAGCGACACCTGTCCTCTGATAATCGACAGCCCGGTGTCTGTGTGATGGTATTCGTAGGTATCTCTAACCGCAGGTACGGCCAAAGCGAGATTGGGTAACAGCGTGGCCAAAAGCAACCACAGGTGCGAGCAGCGTAGATACGTCATCTTCTTGTGCATCCTTGTAAGAGAGGGAGGGCTGGATAGATTCTAGTTGTACCTCATGAATTTTTCAGCGCAGTCTGAGACAGTTTTTTCAAGCGTGATGTACTCAGTAGTCTTCAGCTCTTTCAGGATATGAAAGACCGTCTCACACAAGACTTAAAGAGTAGGTGATTGTCGACCAGGAAGTGGCCTGATAAGCTGACAAAATACATACTCGTCAGTGCCTCTATTGAACCATTCGATGACCCAATCTGAACTCGGGGTGTTGCCCTCGGGGCACCTGCACAGACTCCCAGCAGGGAAAGACAACGCTACCGGTCAGAAAACCGAACAGGCTGTGATTGACAGGGCGTTTACCCTGGGTATCGCCGAAGGTCTGATTGCACTGGCAGCTAAAGAAAGCAGCGAGGGCCTCTCCCCTGCCCTTGGCTATTGGCGGGCTTTCACCTGCCGGTATCTGGCTGAACGATGTCAGATGGAACAAGCCGACCAGGCAAGTCCCGCTCCAATTCCCGCACTCGGCGCACGGCAATCGGGATCACTATTGGAGTGCGCACCACCCATGTGCGGCGCTGAGTATCTCTCTGCACAAGTCCTGCAGGATATCTGGTTCTGGCTCGACGACTGGATGTGCACGCAAATCCATCAGCAGGGCAGCCTTGGGGCGTTCCTCGAGAAAAACGCACCACGCTGGCATCAGGCTGGGCGTGTCTGCTTCCACCTGGCGGAAAACAAGCTCGATCCGGACTATCCATTTGCTTTTATGGCGACCTATGCACCGGAACTGGCCCGCCAGGGTCAGGACCGGATTCGCCATCAACCTCTGGCCAAGGCCTTGCAGGAGTACGCGGGTGCACGCAACAAGCAGGCACTGATCCGCCTGCTCTCCCCGGTGCAGCGCGCGTCCGAATCCAGTGATCTGATCAAACAACTGGTCGAGAGCGGAGACCTGTACCACCCACTCGCATGGACTCCGGCCGAGACTTACGCATTCCTCAAGGAGACATCGCTTTACGAACAGTGCGGTGTGATCGTCCGCCTGCCCAACTGGTGGAAAAAACGCGCCCGGCCGCAGGTCAGCGCCACCATCGGTAGTGTTACGCAGAAGAAGCTCGGCGCTGATGCGCTGCTCGATTTCAAACTGGGAATAGCCCTGGGCGATGAGACCTTGACCGAACGCGAGCTACAGGCACTGCTGACGGCACAAGAGAGTCTGGTATTCATCAAAGGCCAATGGGTCGAGGTGGATCAGGAAAAACTGGCAGATGCACTTGCACACTGGAAAAGTGTTGAGGCCAAAGCGAATCAGGATGGACTCTCCTTTGTTGAAGGAATGCGACTACTGGCCGGCGCCCCGGCCGATCTGAGTCGATCCGATACACAGGACAACGATCGACAATGGGCTTATGTCCAACCGGGTGCCTGGCTGGAATCCCTACTTGATGAACTACGTGCGCCGGAAACGCTCAAGACAATCAACACCGGCAGCACGCTCAAGGCCGATCTGCGCCCCTATCAAAAAGCCGGCGTCAGCTGGTTGTGGCTGCTGTCGCAATTGGGACTTGGCGCCTGCCTGGCTGACGACATGGGGCTGGGCAAGACCATGCAGATCATTGCGCTGCTGCTGGTGCTGAAAAAGCGCCGCAACAAGATACCCTCGCTGCTAGTGCTGCCCGCATCACTGCTGGGCAACTGGAAGACGGAATTAGAGCGTTATGGACCCTCCCTGCGCTGCCTGTTCGTACATACGTCATTGATGCGCAAACAGGACATTGAGGCCCTGGCCAGCGATCCGGATGCCGGCCTTTCTGGCATCGACCTGGTTCTGACCACCTACGGCACATTGCTGAGACAACCCTGGCTGCAGGAGCAGCACTGGAAGTTACTTATCCTCGACGAGGCGCAGGCAATAAAGAATCCCAGCAGCCGACAAACCCGCGCCACCAAACAGTTACAAGCCGCCTCCCGGATCGCACTGACTGGAACACCCATAGAAAACCGCCTCGGCGATCTATGGTCACTGTTCGATTTTCTCTGCCCCGGCCTGCTCGGATCTGCAACGCGATTCAAGGGCTTCGTCAAAACGCTGTCGAGCGGAGAAAGCGATCAATATGCCCCTTTGCGCAACCTGGTTTCGCCCTACATCCTGCGACGGCTCAAGACCGACAAGAGCATCATCACCGATCTCCCTGAAAAAACCGAGCTACGTGCATGGTGTGGTCTGAGCAAGGCCCAGGCGGCGCTGTACCAGAAGGAGGTCAAGCAGCTGGCCACCTCACTTGAGATATTGGACGGGATGCAGCGACGCGGTCTGGTGCTTGCCAGCCTGATGCGCTTCAAGCAGATCTGCAACCATCCCTCACAGCTGTTGGGCGATGATCGGTATCATCCAGGTAGCAGCGGTAAATTCGCCCGCCTGGCCGAGTTGTGCGAAGAGATCGCCTCACGGCAGGAGAAGATGCTGGTGTTTACCCAGTTTCGCGAGATCACCGGTCCGTTGGCCAGGTTTCTGGCAGAACAGTTTGGCCGGCCCGGACTGGTCTTGCATGGCGGCACCCCGGTAAAAAAACGCAAGCAACTGGTGGACGATTTTCAGCAGGAAGACGGGCCACCGTTTTTCATCCTGTCAATCAAGGCCGGCGGTACCGGGCTGAATCTGACCGCAGCATCCCATGTGGTCCACTTCGATCGCTGGTGGAACCCGGCGGTGGAAAACCAGGCTACCGACCGGGCGTTTCGTATCGGTCAGCGGAAAAATGTACTGGTCCACAAGTTCGTCTGTCAGGGCACGGTGGAAGAGAAAATTGACGCCCTGATAACAGAGAAGACCACATTGGCCAGCGAGCTTCTGGAGGGCGGTACTGAAACCCTACTGACCGAAATGAACAACAAAGAATTATTGGAACTGGTTTCGCTCGACGTTAACAAGATACAAGTGTAAGGGGAGTAGAGTCGATGTCTTATGGTGGATGGGCGCCCTATGTGCCAGTAGCAAAACGACGTGCTAAGGCGGCCCGGGAAATGAACAAGCTGCGCAAGAAGGGCACGGAAATCGAACCCATTGAGATCCAGGGCCGCAAGATCGCCCGTACTTTCTGGGGTGAGGCATGGTGCGAACACCTGGAGCGATTCAGCGACTTCGCCAACCGTCTGCCACGCGGTCGTACCTATGTCCGTAACGGTTCCGTCTGTCACCTGGCGATCAAGCCGGGAAAAGTTGAAGCAATCGTCTCCGGTTCAGCGCTATACAACGTATCCATCAAGATTGCCCCCCTGTCACAGGCCAAGTGGAAAAAGCTACGCAAACAATGCACCGGCCAGATTGGCTCCATACTGGAACTATTGCAGGGACAACTCTCCGGTCAGGTCATGGGCGTTGTGACTCACTCCAGCAAAGGGCTGTTTCCCCAACCAGGGGAAATCAAGCTCCACTGTGATTGTCCCGACTGGGCCGATATGTGCAAGCATGTGGCCGCCGTGCTGTACGGAGTTGGCGCCCGCCTGGATGAAAAACCGGAACTGCTCTTCAGGCTGCGTAAGGTCGATCAAAATGAACTCATCTCGGAGAATCTGGAGCTTGAGACAGCAACTACCAGACAGGGCCAAAGACGCCGGCTGGCAAATCAAGATCTTTCAAAACTATTCGGTATCGATTTAGAGGGCACAGACGGAGCGGCCAAGAAGAGCAAGGCGCCACCGCGGAAAACCAGCAAAAAGAAAACCGCGTCTGGCAGCAGTAAAACCAGGACCAGCAAAGCAAAGGCATCAGTAAAAAAGAAGACTTTCACGCCTACCGGCGCGGCGGTTTCCCGGCTGCGCAAACAGTTCAAAATGACGCGCTCCCAGTTTGCGAACCTGCTTGGGATAAGCTCTCAGACCGTCGCGAACTGGGAAACCAAACGTGGCAAACTCAAACTGCAGAAGCACACGCTGACAGCGCTCACCCGAGCATGGTTACGCAAACAAGCTTAAATTGGGGAACAGCGTGGCGTCGGGAGACCGACACGAACCCCCAAATTTTTGCTTTCGAAATGAGTAACTTATGAGATATAGAACTTTCGACATAAATTCATGATTATTATTTCCTATTAACCATGAATTTACAGAGACAGATGGCGTCCCCAAGGGGAGTCGAACCCCTGTTACCGGCGTGAAAGGCCAGTGTCCTAGGCCTCTAGACGATGGGGACAGGTCCTGAGCAGTGACAACGGAATGCCCTTGTTCAGGAGAGCGCGCAATCTAAGGCACTTTAACCTCGCTGTCAAGTTCCTGGCATCCTGTTCTTTCTCATGTTCCGGCCAATCCCTACGCTCAAGCCAGGATTGGCAATCTGAGTCGCCAATAATTATCAGATATCCGTTAAAGCGAAGATCCAGCAGACTCTGTTCTGATCAGAAAAGCGTGGCATTCAGATTCGGCGTGAAGCTTGACTGGAAAGGTCGAAAGCCAATTACTGCACATCCAACTGCTTGATTAATCGGCAGGATTCTTCAGGCGCACCGGTCAGGTACCCTTGAACGTAATCGCATCCTAAAGCCTTTACAAAGTCGTACTGGGCGGACATTTCGACACCTTCTGCGATAACGGCCATCTCAAAGGCATGGGCCAGTTTGATGACGGCATCCACCAAATTCGCATTTACCGGATCAGTATCCACGTTTTGAATGAATTCACGGTCTATTTTCAGAAAATCAAAGGGAAATTGCCGCAGATGACTGAGTGAGGCCTGTCCGGTGCCAAAATCATCCAGCGCGATCAACCCACCCATCGATCTCACCTGCTGCAGGAACTCCTCAGCCTCCGCCAACTCCTGAGTGAGAATATCTTCCGTCAGTTCAAGCACCAACCCTCCTTCCTGGAACTGCCCCAGCGCAAGACGTTCCAACAGCCCCCGGCAAAAACCGGGGTCATTCAGGAGCCGCACCGAGAGATTTATGGCTACAGCAACCTGCCTGCCAAACATTTTACTGATTCCTCGTTGATGCGCTTCCGCCTGATCAAGCAACTTATCCATGATCGAGGCAGTCAGACCCGTGGTTTCGAGGACATCGAGAAATGCCTCAGGTAAGAGCATCCCCCGGTCTGGATGACGCCAACGCAGTAGCGCTTCACAATACTGAATGCCATCATTTTTCAGGCTGATAATGGGTTGAAAATGATAGAATATTTGTTTTTCCTCCACGCCTTGCCGAAGGGCATTTTCAAGATGCAGGCTCTCGGTGGCCTGATGTGTCAGCTGTCCGGTAAAAAAACGGTAGGTAGCCCGACCCTGACGTTTAGCCTCGTACATCGCGGTATCCGCGTCACGGATCAGGTATTCTGCTGAAGTATCATCAACCGGAGCCAGAGCAATACCAATAGAGGCTGAGATATAGAGTTTGTGTTCTGCTATCTGGATCGGCTTTTCCAGTATGGCCAATGCCTTTTCCGCCAGTGGCTCGACATCCTGGCGTGCATCCAGTCGTTCAACCAGAATCGCAAACTCATCTCCACTCAGACGGGCTACCGTATCCGAGGATCTGACCAGGGACTGAAGTCTTTCAGCCACTATCTTGAGTAACTCGTCCCCCACCAGATGACCCAGGCTGTCATTGATCTGTTTAAACCGGTCTAAATCCAGAAACAACAGACCCACCAGGTAATTGCCGCGATTCGCGACATCCAGCGCATGGCTCAGGCGGTCACGGAAGAGTACGCGATTCGGTAGCTGAGTCAGCGCATCATGATGCGCCATGTGATCGAGGCAGCGCTGGCGGCTGTGTACCTGTTTACGCATTTCAGTGAAGGCATCAACCAGATCCCGGGTCTCTTTCAGCTTGGCGGGTGGCGGTTGAATATCCAGCATACCCCGAGCCTCCTGTTTGAGGGCCAAAGCCGTCTCCGCGATGGGCCGCAGCAGGTTGCGGAACAGAAAAAGATAGGCGAAAAAGATGAGCAGGATGACCGCCACTGAGATGCCTAGAATCGATTGTGACAGCTGTCGCGCAATATTTGTCAGCTGGGTGATATCCCGGGCCGATTGGGTATTCAGATCGATATACAGTGATGAAAGACGCTGCCTCATGCGATCCAGAATAGGCTTCACCGCCTCTTCCATCAGCAGCAGGTCCATCCTCCAGTTGGGATTTTCGATGATTCGCGACAGCTGGTTGAAGGCGTGCATCCAGGCTTGGTAATGCCGATCCATTTCATCCAGTGAAGATTCACTGACAAAGCCCAATTTTCCTGAGTTGGACATTTTCCGGAGAGCATCCAGGTAACCCGGTATCTCCTCTCCATAGTAGGTAATATTGGTCAGGCGGGACTCCATGCCCTCTCTGAATTCACTGGCAAAGATTCCAAACCGGTTAGCGACATAGAGTCGCATTTCGGAGATCATGCTGACCCAGGCGCTGCGCAGCCCCATGGCGGTCTTGAATACCTGCAGTTGATCATGCGGTGAGAGTTCTTCTCCAATCTCGATCAACAATCCATCCAGCAGGGAGACCAGCTGTTGATGATGAGGAAACATCTCCTCCCGCATCAGGCGCAATGCGGGAAACCAGCGGACTACTTCGGTTCGAATCGCAACCAGATCCTGGGATGCATCAACCAGTTGCTGCTCATCCTTGCGCAATTCCTTAGCTATCGCTTGATTAGATTTATTACCTTCCAGAACCTGTTCAAGATGCTGCAGAGTAAAGCCCAGACGCTTGAGCCTTAATTCAACCATTGCAACATCCTGTATATTCGGCTCGATAATAATGCGTTGCAGACTATTTTCTAATAGATTGAGATGAGTCAGCGCATCCGTGAGCACACCCTCTGTCGTAGACCTGGCTTCAATCTGGGAGATCTGCTGCCGGCTGGTACGGTTGACATAATCCCAACCCAGGTAGGCGACAGCCATCAGGGTGAGACATACCACCAGCGCGAAATAGGCATAACGTCCACTGTAGGAAGAGATTCCCGGCAGCGACAAGTTAAATCCTTTTAAACCCAAATCAATACTGCTCCTGCAGGACTCTTGCAACAATTTGCCGGTGGGGATCGTAATCTGAATCCTGGGCAACGGCAAACCCGGACAGACCAGCACTGGACAACAGTTGCCGGCCTGCCTTGTTTTGTTTCAATCTGGTCAGCACCTGTTTAATCTTGACTGATATTTTATCAGAAAGTGTCAAACTCACCGCCCAGGGTAGCTGGGCGACGGGTTGGCTTCTAAGCAAAGGAATGAATTCTTCCGGAGAGACCAGGTTTTTCAGTCCCAGCAGATGGGGCAATACGTCACCTGCGCCTGCCGCCATACTTTGACGATAGTAGAGGCTGAGCATCGCACTGACCGGATTCACCGCAAACTGCGCCAGATAATCACTCTCAGTCAGAGCATGTTGCCTCAGCAGATCAACCGCCATGATATGACTCACCATGGCCTGCCTACCGCCTCCAAAGATAACTTTTTTACCTTTAAGGTCGACTGGCTGCTTGATGCCACTACCCTTACGCGCCCAGATCACAGAGGCAATTTCGGTGCGCCCCAGCTCCTCATTTTTCAGGATGGCGTCATAGCCAAAGTGATGATGCGCCCGCAGATACTGATACTGGTTCAAATGCACCAGATCGTAACGGTTCTCTTTGAGCTGCGCCCAGAACGCTTCGAAGTCGGGAGGCACTTCAAGGGAAACAACGAGATCCATCTCCTGTTGCAGGTAATCCAATAAAGGCTCAAACATAGCTCGAGTGGTTTCTGAGTCTCTACGGGGAAAGATGCCAACCGTCAGTCCATTGGAACCGGCCGCCTGGACAATATCGGCAATGAGTAAGGTTGCCAGAAGCAGGGCACACTTGATCACAATTGGGGAAACTGACCGCAGGGGTGCAGAATTCATAAAAGATACTGCACAGGGAAGCAACCGCATATACCCAACTCAATCTATTGGGAAGTTATCCTGAGTATACATAAAAACAGCCGGTAAATATCAGTAACTTCCCTCGTCCCTGCTTAGGCTTAGATCGAAATCAGCTTGCCTTCGAACACAATCTCTTCGCTCGGACGCTCAACCGGCGCGGTAACAGCAGACTCAATGGTAACCTTGAAACGGCTATCCTGTCGTATTTCAGTTGGAATCTGCATTTTCCGTGTGCCCTGGTGAGGCAGTACGCCCATCGGGACCAGGACGCCTTCCGGGGTTTCCAGCCAGAGCTGACAAACTTCGCTGGCCGCTAACGGTGTGGGTTGCACAGCACTGACATTCAGCATGGGATCACGGCTGCGGGTATCAACGATCCATCCCGCCTGCGACTCATGGTTGGTCACTACCATGATCCGTTCCAGCTCACCCGAACTCTGAAATAATCCAAACAGACTCAGACTCAGGCCCAATACCAGGCTGGCCGTAACCAGGCTCAAGCCGCGCCAGAAATTGAGACTGTTCCAGATTCCCGATTGCTCCTGGCTGGCCCTGGGCTCGATGCGTTTTTCAATCTCTTTCCAGATTCCAAGCGGAGGGTTTACCGGTTCCACGGTTTCCAGCATGGGTCCCAGACGTTGCTCCCAGGCAGACACCTCCTGCTGCAGTGTGTAGTCACTGGCCAGATGCCGTTCAAATTGATCTCTTTCATGATCCTGGAGAGTACCCAAAACATATTCACCCGCCAGTTCGTGATTCTCAGAAATATGATCCTGTGCTTTCATGGTTCCAGACACCTCTTTAGCTGCTCCAGACCGCGACGAATCCACGTTTTGATGGTACCGAGCGGTGTATCTGTCTGGGCTGCCAGTTCCTCATGGGTCAGCCCTTTAAAATAGGCCAGTGCAATAACCTGACGCTGTTGACTCCTCAACTGCTCCAGACACTGGTTGAGCTTGCGGCCTTCATCAGTCATCTGCAGCTTGTCCTGCGGGAGCAGATCCTGATCCACTTCCTCGGGAAAGACATCCGTTTCCGGTACCCTGACTTCCCGATGCCGTCGACGCAATAGATCCAAAGCCTGGTTGCGTGCGATGGTCGCCATCCATGTCATGGGAGAGGCGAGATGCGGACGATAACTCTCAGCCTTGTTCCAGACCTTTACATAGGCCTCCTGCAGGCAATCCTCTGCCCATTCGCTCCTGTTCAATATACGCAGAATCACGCCGTATAGTTTCGCCGACGTCATCTCATACAGCTGACTGAATGCCTGGCGATCATGCAATGCACAAGCGGATAACAGCTCCCGCAGCTTCTGGTTTCTTTGTTCGATTGTGCTTTCAGAGACACTGTCCGGACTTGCCATGCCTGCTCCGATAGAGATTATTCACAGCTCCCAAGAGTACTGCCCAGACAGGGAGACAGCAAGGTTCTCGATTAGTCGGATTCCACGGGCTCTCCCAGATAGCCTGAAAAGCGCAGACACTGCTTGCCGTTCATCTCTACTATTCTTACGGTCTCACCCCGGCCCCTGCCAAGACCCTCGATCACGGCCTCAGTGGCGGATACCGGTTTCAATGGCACCCGGATACGGCTGTCGCTCAAGTGCGGCGCCCGGTAGTGCAGGCAGAGAACCCCCTCTTCACTGCTGATCTGCAGGTCCTGAATGGCATACTCGCCATCCGGATTCAAAGTCTTGTAATTTCCGATGCGCTGCTGCCAGATCCGTCCCCAGGGATGGGCCTCAATCCGACTCCCAAGGATCATCTCAGCACCATCCTTCTCCGCCAGCAGTACATCCTTGCCGCCCTGATGGCGCGAGCTAAATCGCAGCTCACCCAAGATCCGATATGCGCTGGGCAGACTGGCCGCACTTTCCGGGGTCAGGCCAAAACTACCATCATCGAATCTCACCATATCCAGGATGCGTTCTATGATGCAGGCACAGAGCCGGGGCTGATCCGGATCGACCATCAGCAGACCGAGATCGGTGGCATAACCTCCAGACGGGATCAGTTGATCATCCTCTTTGATCTGCAGCGCCTTGATAGCCTGAATATTATCCTTGCGGCCCCGCAGCTCAACGCTTAGCTGCAATATCGCCGCCGCCAGCTGACGCGCAATCCGATTTCCATCGGCGCCGTTCACCAGTACCGCCACGCCCAATTCCTGATCAGGCAACAAGGCCAGCTCTGCTCCGAACAGCAGGGTGCTGCCACCATGCCGCACAACCCGCCCGAGCACTGCATCATCCTCGATAAACCAGCCCAGACCAGGATAGATGCCGAGGGAGATCTGACCCTTGACCATCTGCGGGGTCCACATCTCGATCAATTGCCCCTGACCCAGTCCCGGCACGCTGTCCTGCAACAGAGCGACCGACAGCCGTCCCAGATCTCTGGCGCTGGTATAGAGCCCCAATGCCGGCGTATCCCTGAGCGGAGGTTGCGGGCGCACCTGCCCATCGAGATGACCGGCTGCCAGTTTCTGTCGCATCTGTTCACTCAGGACATAACCCGTCTGAGTCATCCCCAGAGGTTTGAACAGGCGTGACTGCATATAATTGGCAAATGCCTGTTCCGTTGTCTGCTCAATGAGATGACCCAGCAGGTCATAACCGAGATTTGAATATCCGTAGACGGTATCCGGGGCAAACGCGACATACTCATCATGCAACAGATGAGTCACCTGGGTAAATGGTGTTGCGGTATACATGCCTTTGCGCAGATCACTTGGCAGACCGCTTCGATGGCTCAACAGCTGCCTGGGCGTTATTTCTATCTTCTCCTGCTGATGGCTGCGAACCGAAAACCCCTCAAGTTGCCTCTGCAATGACTCATCCAGGAAAACCCCACCCGCCACACTCAACTGCATGACCCCCAGGGCGGTCAAGGGCTTGCTCAGCGAGCCCACCCGGTAGACAGTATCCGCAGTGGCTGGGATAGAATTTATCCTGTCCGCCTCGCCAAAACCCTCCAGCCAGAGCAGTCCCTCCCTGTTCACGAGGGCAATGCTGACACCCGGCGCCAACTCCTCATCCAGCATACCCTGGATCAGCTTGCGGACCTCCCGGCGAACCAGAGCAATCTCGGCGTTCGGCAGAACTGAGCTGCCGCCGCCATCAGCCTGCCGGTCTACTGACGCACAACCCTGCAACATCAGCAGTCCCAGGCAGATGAGGATAATCAAAGTCAATTGTCTAATGCAGTCTTTCATCCTCTAGCTAATAGGTAAAAATCCGAATTCTACCAGTCAAGATCGTGCCCGATGTCGATCAAAATACTTCCATAACCATCATTCGTACCCTTCTGAACAACATGTTGGGAATCGGCATATCCGCCTGGCAATAAAACGGACCCATAGGCATCACCAATTCCCGGCTGAACCGCAGTAGGCAGTTTCTGAGAGTCTCCAACACCGTCATACAGATCAGAATTACCTGCCTCAAATGAACTGTTGAAGGTTCCAGCATAGACACCGCTGGATAGGATTAGGGCGGCAGTAAGTGCAATCTTTTTCATGGCAGACTTCCTCGTTTTAGTTGGACTAAGCCTTGTTGAACTCGGCTTTCAAATACCTATACGGGGGTTGTCGTGATTTGGATTCAACCATCCATGTCAATTCTTACTTCAGCTGCTCCGATTTGATTAGGAATTTAACTACTTCTTGATACCCGGTATAAATAGGGTTTTTATACCCTCAATTACCCTACTTCTACCCACCGACCTTTTGTCACTCTGCACACTAAGGTTAATAGAAGTGATCTTGCATTGGCATGGGAGTGCAAGATCACTTCCTTACCAATACCGGGGAGAAAAATGAAAAATTTTACAAATAACAGAATAGTGCGTTTTTTGACATTAGGCACTTTATTAACATCCACACTCATGGCCCTACCCAACGTAGCATCGGCCGTACCCGCCTTTGCCAGGCAAACCAACATGCCCTGTACCGCCTGCCATTTTCAGAATTTTCCCACGTTGAACGCCTTTGGACGCACATTTCGCACCGGTGGCTACACCATGACTGGTGGCCAAGGGCTTATCGAAGGGGATGATATTTCACTGCCCACGGTGCTAAATGCCTCGGTCATTGGCAAACTTCGTTACAAAAAAACCAATGGCAATACCGATGCCGGGAGTGACCGCGGGTCGATCGAGTGGCCGGATGAAGCCGCCCTGCTGATCGGTGGCCGCCTGGCAAAAAGCGCCGGATTCATCATGGAATTGGGTCTTGGGGATGTCGGAGACAGTGACAACACTACAGAAGAAATAGTGGTTTTCGACCCTGAAACAGGAGAACCAGTGAGAGATGATAACGGTAATATTGTTACAAGAGAGGTTGTGACAGATTCTGAGGGCCATTCAAACTCCTTTCTTTCGACTAAGTTGCACTTCAATGCGGCAAAGGCCGGCAACACCCAGTTCAGCATCATCCCCTTCTCCACTGATGGCCTGGGATCGGCCTATGGCTTTGAACTGCTCAACACAGGGGCTCAGCGTTCACAGCGCCCCATCGAGGACCGCCGGGGTTTCAGCGCGGCACAAGCCTTGGGGCTGGCCAGTGGCGAAGCCACGGGTATCGCCCTGGTCGCGTCGAGCCACAACTACTTTATCAACTACTCACCCTGGGTGCCGGGCTGGGGAGGCACTCACATGGATGCCGAGCCGTCCGGTTTTGCCCACTATCTGCGGGCGGCCTATATGCCATTTATCGGCAGTTGGGATACCGGATTTGGAGTTCAATTCTGGACCGGTGACGCCACTGTTGCAGCAGATGATGGAAGCGATATCGATATCAAGACGGATGGCTGGATCATCGACGCTCAGGCCCAGGGAGATGTTGGTGGTATGCCCCTGGGGCTATATGCCAGCTATGGACAATGCGAAGGTGATGCCGATCATTTTGCTGGTAATTGTGGCAACAGCAACGATGCCGATGCCTTCGGCATACTCGCGCAGCTGGGTATTATTCCCAATAAGTTCAATGTCTATGCCGCCTATCGCATGATGGATGTAGGCAAAGAGGCGGATACCGACTTCGATTCCTGGACCCTCGGCACAAACTATATGGCCGCCCAGAATATCCGCCTTGAACTCTTTTACGTGTCTGAAAGCGGTTCTGGCGTAGACGCCAGATCAAACGAGCGTGACGGTACCTTACTACTGCAATTGTTTGCCGGCTTCTAATTGGTTAGCCGTAAATCAAAGGTATGAACCCCAACTAATACATATCGGCCAACAGTGATTGAATACCAAACAACTGTTGCAGGAGTGACAATATGAAAACCCGCACTATCAGTAAATTAACCTTCGCGATTCTCGGTGGAGTGCTTTTGGCTCAGAATGCCAGCGCCCAACCCTCAGAAGTTTTTAAAGGGTACAAACTCTTTAACGAAACCTGCTTTTTATGCCATGGCCTTGATGGCAAGGGAGAGGGTCCACTGTCCAGTAAGTTAAATGCACCCGTTGAGGACCTTACCAACAACGCCGATCTGGCAAAAAAGTCGGACCGTGATCTGTTCCGCATCATCCAGGGAACCACCCCGCATGGGAGCATCAACCAAAGCATGCCGAAATGGGGATTGGCTATCCCCGCTCCACAGATCGAATCACTCGTCTCCTACATCCGTTTCCTGCATCAAGCCAAACATTCGTTAGTGGGTGACCCGGTGATCGGAAAAGATGTTTATCAACGATATTGTGCGGTATGTCACGGGAGTAACGGGAAGGGTAACGGTCCCCTGGCAAATATCATGAAGATGAACCCTGCGGATCATACCAACACCAAGCAAATGGATGAGTTCACAAATGAACGATTAGCCGAGCTTATCAGTGAAGGTGGAGTCAGCAGCAGACTCATGCCAGGCTGGAAGGAAATCCTGTCTGAGGATGAGATCAAGGCTGTGATCAGTTATATCCGCCTGCTCTCCAGCCGTTAATCGTTTTCTTTAAATTCTTTCTAGATTAAACCGCTCACTTCGTGAGCGGTTTTTTTGTAACAGGCCTAAAGTTCATCCAGAATGCGCTGCCGGATACTCATATATTCGTCCTCCGAAATCAATCCATTGTCACGCAGATCCTGCAGATTCATCAGGCGTTGCCTGGCTGAAGCTGATGGCTGTTTGGATACCGGTTGCGGCCTCTCTTTTTGTGGAGTCTGGGTTTCAGGTATCTTGGGTTCTTCAAGGGGAGTTGCCTGAACATTCTTATCCTGCATTGCCGGTTGACTTCCACAATCCAGTTTCACCTTTATTCCTGCCCCGACATTCATACCGACAGGGTGGATAAGATCCTCACAGCCTCTCTTTTTAAACAGAATCGTCCCGTAGATGTCCTGTTTGGACTGATCGTAAACCGTGGGAAAGATGTCTCGCTGGCTTATTTCCAGAGGTGTATTACCCACCGGATCGCCCATCACATAGACTGTCGCGCCCGGTGGCTCGGTGGTTACTGACACAGCTTGGCCCGATGAGACAAAGGCAGTTCCGCTACACCCCTGTATCAAGGGCAGCAATAAAAACAGTGTTGAGAGTAGATGCCTGCGATTGCCCATGCCAAATCCTCCATATCTCTTTTCATTCGACAATATCAGCAAGGTGTCAGACAGACAACCGATAATACCTCCTTAGCCCAGGCAATAAAAAAGGACCCGCAGGCCCTTTCTTATTGCACTATCAGACGAGACTGATCACTCTTCATCCACCGCTTTCATGCTGAGACGGATACGGCCCTGCTTGTCGACTTCCAGCACCTTGACCTTGATCACATCCCCTTCGGAAAGCTTGTCACTGACCTTCTCCACCCGCTCATTGGAGATCTGGGAGATATGCACCAGACCGTCTTTGCCGGGCAGGATGGTGACGAATGCGCCAAAATCCATCAGCTTGGCTACCTTACCTTCGTAGATGGTGCCAACCTCGACGTCTGCAGTGATCAGTTCGACCCGCTTGCGGGCATCTTCGCCGGCGCTCTTGTCGACGGAGAAGATCTTCACCACGCCATCGTCGGTGATATCCACGGTGGCGCCGGTCTCTTCGGTGATAGAACGAATGGTCACGCCACCCTTGCCGATCACGTCACGGATCTTGTCCGGATGAATCTTGAACTCAATGATGCGCGGTGCGTGCTCGGACATCTCGACACGATGCGAGCCAATCACCTTGTTCATCTCATCCAGGATGTGCAAGCGTCCCTCTTTGGCCTGGTCCAGGGCGATCTCCATGATCTCCTTGGTGATACCCTGAATCTTGATATCCATCTGCAGGGCGTTGATGCCAGCAGCGGTGCCCGCTACCTTGAAATCCATGTCGCCGAGATGATCTTCGTCGCCCATGATATCGGTCAGCACCGCGAACTTATCACCCTCTTTGATCAGGCCCATCGCCACGCCGGCCACCGGCGCCTTGATCGGCACCCCGGCATCCATCAGCGCCAGACTGGTGCCACAGACAGAGGCCATGGAGGATGAACCGTTGGACTCGGTGATCTCAGAGACTACACGGATCGCGTAGGGAAATTCGGTAATGGTCGGCATACAGGCGAGCACACCACGTTTGGCCAGACGGCCATGGCCGATCTCACGCCGCTTGGGACTGCCCACCCGGCCGGTCTCACCGACACAGAAGGGAGGAAAGTTGTAGTGCAGCATGAAGTGCTCACGACGTGAGCCCTCCAGGGCATCGATGATCTGGGAGTCACGTTCGGTGCCCAGGGTAGTGATTACTATGGCCTGGGTCTCACCACGGGTAAACAGGGCCGAACCGTGGGTGCGGGGCAGCACACCGGTGCGCACGCTGATCGGGCGCACGGTGCGGGTGTCTCGACCATCAATGCGCGCCTCACCCTCCAGGACGCGGCCACGCACCGTGGTTTTCTTCAGCTTATCGATGACCCCTTTGACCTGATCCTTATTCCAGCGGGGTGTTTCGCCCTCCGCAGCCGAGCAGAGTTTTTCAAGCGTAGCCGCAACCACTGCATCGATGGCGCCGTAGCGTTCCAGTTTGTCCGCAATCTTGTAGGCATCGCCGATGCCCTGGGCGGCCTCGGCCTCGACGGCTGCTTTCAGCTCGGCATCCACTTCCGGCACCGCGTAGACTGCTGTCGCCTTGCCGACCTCAGCAGCCAGTTCCTTGACCGCCTGCACCACGATATTTGACTGTTCATGGCCAAACAGCACCGCCCCCAGCATCACCTCTTCGGAGAGCTGGTTGGCTTCGGACTCGACCATCAGCACCGCATCTTCGGTGCCAGAAACGATCAGGTCCAGATCGGAATCCTCGTTCAGGCCGGTGCTGGAGGCATTCAGGATGTACTCACCATCCTTGTAGCCAACCCGCGCGGCGCCGATCGGGCCATTGAAGGGCAGCCCCGAAATAGACAGCGCCGCGGAAGTACCGATCAGCGAGGGTATCTCGGGATCCACCGCCGGATTCAGAGACATCACGGTGATGATGATCTGCACCTCATTGGTAAAGCCCTTGGGGAACAGCGGGCGCACCGGCCGGTCGATCAAGCGGGCGGTCAGGATCTCCTTCTCGCTTGGGCGGCCTTCGCGGCGGAAGAAACCGCCGGGGATCGAACCCGCTGCATAAGTCTTTTCCTGGTAGTCCACGGTCATCGGAAAGAAGTCGCGCGGCACCGCGCTTTTCGCTTCCACCACGGTCACCTGAACGACGGTGTCGTCCATGTTGACCATCACTGCACCATCGGCCTGGCGTGCAATTTCACCGGTCTCGATTGAGACGTGATGTTCGCCCCACTGAAAATCTTTTTTAATCAGAGCCACTGTGTTCTCCTCAAGTCAGGGTAGTGATGGTCTTAACGACGCAGGCCAAGGCGGGAGATCAAATCACGATAGCGATCCGAGTCCTTGCTTTTCAGGTAGTCGAGCAGTTTCCGGCGGGAATTGACCATACGCACCAGACCCTGGCGGGAGTGGTGGTCCTGCTTGTGTTCCTTGAAGTGCTCGGTCAGTTGGGTGATACGGGCGGTCAACAGGGCCACCTGTACCTCTGGGGAACCGGTATCGGTGGGAGCACGTTTATACTCTTCAACGATAGCTTGTTTATCGGCTGCGCTCATTGTCATGACGCTTCTCCTCTTGGTTACGTCTAAAGATAAAGTGGCCCTGTTTAAGACCACCCAACAATGAGTTCAGGCTGGTCTGGCCACGTAATAGAATTCGTTTCAGGACATGCGTCGCTGAGAGCCGCGTAGTATGCGCGGATTCATCCTCGACAGCAATAGCTCGTAAAATCCCACAAAGAAAATAATCAATCAGGTTTTCAATTCGTTACTTCGACCTGGAAGCGGCAGTTGGACGGGTTGAAGAGTGCGTCCACGGTAGTGCAGGACAAGGCGCAATGACGAGGAATAGTTATTCTATTCCAAGGAGTTGCAACGCCGTCATACAATGCCGTGGGTGTGCTATTCAGCCCGTAGCGTGATTCACCCTATTGCTGAACAATTAAAATGCAACTGACTAGCATTCAATAGGCTTCTTACTATTTAGAATGGAGCGGTCAATTGCCATTTCCAGGTTGCACCATCCGCTTTGGCGCCACACGCCCATCATCCTGTATCTGGCCGACTCCGAGAAAGTCGGTCTGGTTCGCGTAGAGCCGCACCCAGCCACTGGTCGGGGCATTCGGCACCAGCACCGGCTGGCCCTGTTTGAGATAGAAGGCCGCATCCGCGCTCAGCATCACTTCCGGCCATCCGGACAAGGCGCTCTCCAGCGGCAGCAGCCAGCTGTCCATCTCGGCAAACTGTTTCTCCCTGAAAGCCTCCTGCACGGTCTCCAGCTTATGCATGCTCTGATCATCATAAGGCCCGACGCCGGTGCGGCGCAGACCGCTGACATGCGCGCCACAACCCAGGCGTTTACCAATATCCTCCGCCAGGGTGCGCACATAGGTGCCTTTCGAGCAGTGCACGTACATCACGAATTCCGGCATTTTGACTTCAACCAGATCAAGGGCATAAATATGAATGGTCCGGGTCTCCCGCTCCACTTCCAGACCCTGGCGCGCCAGTTTGTAGAGACGCTCACCCTTGTGCTTGACGGCGGAATACATCGGGGGCAGTTGCTGTTGCTCGCCCATGAACTCTTGCAGGACCTCATGAATCCCAGCTTCAGTGACGCCACTGGGATCCTGGGTTTCGACGATTTCACCTTCGGCATCCGCGGTGGTGGTGGTCTCTCCCAGTTTCACCGTCACCCGGTAATGCTTGTCCGCATCCAGCAGAAAGGCCGACATCTTGGTCGCCTCGCCAAAGCAGATCGGCAGCAACCCGGTAGCCAGTGGATCGAGGCTGCCGGTATGTCCGGCCTTGGCCGCTTTAAAGAGAAACTTGACCTCTTGCAACGCTTTGTTCGAGGTTAGACCTATTGGCTTATCGAGCAGCAATACACCACTGATATTGCGTCCTCTGTTTCGACGACGTCCCATTTTCCTACTCTTTTGAATTGATAGTGATTGTGTGAAATGCGGGCTAATCTGAATCTGCGGCGTGTTCGACAGCCTGTTCGATCAGGGCGTCAAGATGTTCACCCTTTTCGATCGATTCATCATAGACAAACAACAGTTTCGGCACAGTACGCAGTTTGAGTTGCTGGCCCAGCAGCCAGCGCAGATGGCCGGCCGCCTGGTTCAGCTGCCGGGTGCACTCCTGCAGTGAGATCTCACTACCCATGACCGTGAAATAGACCTTGGCCTGGGAGAAATCTCTGACCACACGGACCTCCTGGATGGTGACCATGCCGATACCTTCAACTTCGACTTCATCCCGGACCAGGCTGGACAACTCACGCTGCAGCTGTGCGCCTACCCGGTCCGTACGCTGAAAATCCCGCGCCATCGGCTATTCAACTACCCGCGCTACTTCGGTACGCTCGAACACCTCGATATGGTCACCGACCTGAACATCGTTGTAGTTCTTCACACCGATACCGCACTCTGTGCCATTCTTGACTTCATTGACGTCATCCTTGAAACGGCGCAGGGATTCAAGCGCCCCCTCGTAGATCACCACGTTGTCCCGCAGTACACGGATCGGACTGTTGCGCTTGACGTTACCCTCAACCACCATGCAGCCCGCAATAGAGCCGATCTTGGAGTTACGGAACACATCGCGCACCTCAGCCAGACCAATGATCTCCTCGCGGATCTCGGGGGAGAGCAGACCGGAGACCGCCTTCTTCACATCATCGATAATTTCGTAGATGATGCCGTAGTAGCGCATGTCGATGCCCTGTTCCTCCACCACCTTTCTGGCGCCGGCGTCGCCACGCACGT
>JBDLIT010000053.1:0-25537 GCA_039714735.1 Pseudomonadota bacterium | reverse complement strand
CCGCCATCTTCTCCAGCCATGCCGGCTTGAGCACCCCGGCAGCGGAAAGCCCGAGAAACAGATCCGCCCCTTCGAGGGCCTCTTCCAGGGTGCGCTGGTTCGTCTCCTTCGCATAGATGGCCTTGTAGGGGTCCATCTCTTCAGTGCGCCCCGCATAGACCACACCGGCAATGTCGGTGACCGTGATATGTTCCCGCTTGAGGCCCAACTCTACTAATAACCCCAGACAGGCCAGGGCTGCGGCGCCGGCGCCGGCGGTCACCAGCCTGACCTGATCGATCGGCTTACCCACCACCTTGAGGCCGTTCATGATCGCCGCACAGACCACGATGGCAGTGCCGTGCTGATCATCATGGAACACCGGGATCTTCATGCGCTGCTTCAGACCCTGCTCGATGATGAAACATTCGGGCGCCTTGATATCCTCCAGGTTGATGCCGCCAAAACTGGGCTCCAGCCGGGCCACGGTATCGATAAACTTCTGCGCATCGGTCTCGTCCACCTCGATATCGAACACATCGATATCGGCGAACTCCTTGAACAGCACCGCCTTGCCCTCCATCACCGGCTTGGAGGCCAGCGCGCCAATCGACCCCAGGCCGAGCACCGCCGTGCCGTTGGTGATCACCGCCACCAGATTGCTGCGGGCCGTGTAGTTGGCCGCTGTCAATGGGTCTTTCTCGATTTCCCGGCAGGCATCCGCCACGCCCGGTGTGTAGGCCAGGGCCAAATCCTGTTGATTGGCGAGTGGCTTGGTGGCCTTGATCTCCAGCTTTCCGGGCTTGGGAAACTGATGGTAATTGAGCGCCGCGCGGCGCAGTTCTTCAGACATGGACAGACCTACAGGGTAACAATCAGGATAACCGTTTATCTTACCGCACCTGGGAATCATCAGGTTAGCTCTCCTCTCGAAGAAACAAGAGGGTTAAAACATCATGCCCCATAACATTGTCGACAATATTCTTGACATCCGTCTTATTTTGGCAATAATTCGCACATGACAGTAATTTATGTCGACAATATATCGATCAATGATCCTCACCACACAAACTGATGCCACCACTCTGACGGACCGGGTTTTCGAAACCCTATGCTCAGCCATCGTCGAAGGTGATATTCCCGCCGGCAGCAAGATCAGCGAGCCGGATCTGGCAAAACGGCTACAGATCAGCAGGGCTTCCTTACGGGAAGCGATAGGCCGGCTGGAGGCGTGTAACCTAGTGACACGCAAACCCAACGTGGGTGCGCGGGTGGTAGAACTGAACAGTGCGCAGTTGCTGGAGATCTATCATGTGCGTGAGGCCCTGGAAGGCATGGCTGCCAGACTTGCCGCCCAGCATATGACCGAACAAGAGATCGAGGAACTCAAGGCATTGGTAACCGAGCACGGTCACCAGATCGAGCAGAACGAAGACCATGGTCACTTTCAGCATGTGGGCGATCTGGATTTTCACCTGCTGATCGTACAGGGCAGCCATAACAGCCGTCTGATCAGCCTGTTTCAACATGACCTTTATCATCTGGTGCGTATGTACCGCCATCAATTTGGCCTGACCAGCCAGCGGACTAAACCTGCCCTGGTGGAACATTACTACATCGTGGATGTGATCGCGGCCGGGGACTCAGAGATGGCGGAGTTGATGATGCGCCGCCACGTGCGCGCCTCCCGGGAAAACCTGGAGCGCATGCTCAGCCAAAATGACAATATTGAGTGAATGCTTAGTCCGCAAAAAAATTAACCATTAAACTAGAGACCCGAATATGACATTTGATATCGACCTGATAAAAGACGTCTACGCCAACTTCGACAGCCGCATCAGTGCCGCCAAGTCCAAGCTCGACCGGCCGCTGACACTGGCGGAGAAGATCCTCTATGCTCATCTGTCGGACAAAGACAGTGTCGAGCCCTACCAGCGCGGCGAAGACTATGTGAACTTCGCACCCGACCGGGTGGCGATGCAGGATGCCACCGCCCAGATGGCCCTGCTGCAGCTGATCAACTCCGGGCGTAAAAAAGTCGCTGTACCCTCCACGGTGCATTGTGACCACCTGATCCAGTCCGACCAGGGGGCCAACTCCGATCTGCCGGTGGCCATGGAACAGAACAAAGAGGTCTACGATTTTCTGCAGTCGGTCTCAGACAAGTTCGGTATCGGTTTCTGGAAGCCCGGCGCCGGCATCATCCATCAGGTGGTGCTGGAGAACTACGCCTTCCCCGGCGGTATGATCATCGGTACCGACTCCCATACCGTGAACGCGGGTGGTCTGGGCATGATCGCCATCGGCGTGGGTGGTGCTGACGCAGTGGACGTGATGGCCGGTATGGCCTGGGAGCTGAAGATGCCCAAGCTGATCGGCGTCAAGCTCACCGGCAAGATGAGCGGCTGGACCTCGGCCAAGGACGTGATCCTCAAGCTGGCGGGGCTGCTCACCACCAAGGGCGGCACCAACGCCATCGTGGAGTATTTCGGTGACGGCGCTGACAGCCTCTCCTGCACCGGCAAGGGCACCATCTGTAATATGGGCGCGGAGATTGGCGCCACCACCTCGGTGTTCGCCTACGATGAGAAGATGGCCTCTTATTTGAAAGAGACCGGCCGCAGCGAGGTGGCCGACGCCGCGGATCAGGTCAAACAGCACCTGCAGGCGGATAGCGAGGTCTACGCCGATCCCGGGAAATATTACGACCAGGTCATCGAGATCGACCTCTCCACCCTGGAGCCCTATATCAACGGCCCCTTCACCCCGGATGCGGCGCACCCGATCTCCGAGTTTGCCAAGGCGGTGGAAGAGAACGGCTATCCCGAAAAACTGGAAGTGGGCCTGATCGGCTCCTGCACCAACTCATCCTATGAGGACATCACCCGAGCCGCCTCCCTGGCCCAGCAGGCCATAGACAAGAAGCTGGAGGTCAAGGCTGAGTATGTCGTCACCCCCGGTTCCGAGCTGATCCGCTACACCTGTGAGCGTGACGGGGTGTTCGACAAGTTCACCGCCATCGGCGGCGTGGTGATGGCCAACGCCTGCGGCGCCTGCATCGGCCAGTGGAACCGTCACAACGACGATCCGGAGAAGAAGAACTCCATCATCACCTCCTTCAACCGCAACTTCGCCAAGCGCAACGACGGCAACCCCAATACCTTCGGTTTCGTCGCCTCCCCCGAGATCGTCACCGCCCTGACCATTGCCGGCAGCATGACCTTCAATCCGCTGACCGATACCCTGACCAACAAAGATGGCGAAGCGGTCAAACTGGACGAACCTCAGGGCATGGAACTGCCTGTGAAGGGTTTTGCGGTGGAGGACTCCGGCTATCTGGCGCCCTCCGAGAACGGTGAGAATGTGGAGATTGTAGTTTCAGATGAGTCCAAACGTCTGCAGTTACTGACTCCCTTTGCCCCCTGGAATGGCCAGGACTACACCGGCATGCCGCTGCTGATCAAGGCCCAGGCCAAGTGCACCACCGACCATATCTCCATGGCCGGCCCCTGGCTGAAGTTCCGTGGCCATCTGGACAACATCTCCGACAACCTGTTGATGGGCGCGGTGAACAGCTTCAATGGCGAGAGCAACTCGGTGAAGAATCTGCTCACCGGTGAGTACGACAAGGTCTCTTCCGTGGCGCGCGCCTATAAGGCCGAGGGCCTGAAGTCCATCGTCATTGCCGAGGAGAACTACGGTGAGGGCTCCTCCCGCGAACATGCCGCCATGGAACCCAGACATCTGAACGTGGGCGCGGTGATCGTCAAGTCCTTCGCCCGTATCCATGAAACCAATCTGAAGAAACAGGGCATGCTGGGCCTGACCTTCGCTGATCCAGCCGACTATGACAAGATCCAGGAGGATGATCGGATCGATATCATCGGTCTGACCGATTTTGCCCCCGGCAAGCCTTTCCAGGTAAAGGTCACCCACCAGGATGGCGGCACGGATGAGTTCCAAGCCAACCACACCTACAACGATCTGCAGATCGAATGGTTCAAGGCCGGTGGTGCGCTCAACCTGATCTCCAAGGAGCTCAATGGGTAATCCCTTATCAGTCGTACTAGGATAAGGCCGTCCCCTCCCCCTCGGAAGGGGGAGGGCTAGCTAGGGTGGGGGTGGATACCAGAGACCTCGCCCCCCTCCAAGCCTCCCCCCTGAGGGGGGAGGAACCCTGTTGCCAGGCCTTATACCGAATTAACAAAATATCAAGAGATCACCATGACAACACTCACTTCCAAGATCATCTATACCGAGACCGATGAGGCGCCTGCCCTGGCTACCTATTCGCTGCTGCCGATCATCAATGCATTCACCAAGGCTGCTGGTGTCGATGTGGAAACCAGGGATATCTCCCTGGCGGGACGCATCATCGCCAACTTCCCGGAAAAGCTGACTGCCGAACAACAACAGAAGGATGCCCTGAGCGAACTGGGCGAGCTGGCCAAGACGCCGCAAGCCAATATCATCAAGCTGCCCAATATCAGCGCTTCGATCCCGCAGTTGCAGGCAGCCATCAAGGAGTTGCAGTCAGACGGATACGACCTGCCTGATTATCCTGAAGAACCGCAAAACGACGCCGAAGCTGCGATCAAGGCGCGCTATGCCAAGGTGTTGGGCAGTGCGGTGAATCCGGTGTTGAGAGAGGGCAACTCCGATCGCCGGGTGGCGGGTCCGGTCAAGGCCTATGCCAAACAGCACCCCCACTCCATGGGCGCCTGGAGCCCGGATTCAAAGTCGCATGTCGCCAGCATGAGTGATGGGGATTTTTACTCCAGCGAAAAGTCCGCCGTCATCGACGCGGACGGGGATGTAAAAATCGAATTCATTGGCGAAGATGGTCAGACCAACGTGCTGAAGGAAAAGACCCCGGTGCTCGCAGGTGAGGTCATCGACGCGGCGGTGATGAGCCGTTCCGCGCTACGCGCCTTCTTTGCACGGGAAATCAAGGATGCCAAGGACCAGGGCGTACTGCTCTCGCTGCATCTCAAGGCGACCATGATGAAGATCTCGGACCCGATCATGTTCGGTCATGCGGTGACCGTGTATTACCAGGATGTGTTCGAAAAACACGCTGCCCTGTTTTCCGAACTGGGAATTGACGCCAACAATGGTCTGGGCGATGTCTATACCAAGATCAGTAACCTGCCTGAAGCTCAAAGAACAGAGATCGAATTGGATATTCAGACGGTCTATAAAGATCATCCCGAACTGGCCATGGTCGATTCCGACAAGGGCATCACCAATCTGCATGTGCCCAGTAATGTGATCATCGATGCCTCCATGCCCGCTGCGATTCGTTCTTCAGGCCAGATGTGGGACTCGGACGGCAAACTGCACGACATGAAGGCATTGATCCCGGATCGCTGCTATGGCGGCATCTATCAGGAGGTCATCGACTTCTGTAAGGCCAACGGCGCCTTCGATGTAACGACCATGGGCAATGTGAGCAATGTGGGTCTGATGGCGCAGAAGGCTGAAGAGTACGGCTCTCACGACAAGACCTTTCAGATTCCAGGCAGCGGAACGGTACGGGTGGTAGATTCCACCGGCAAGATCCTGCTTAAGCATGCCGTGGAGGAAGGCGACATCTGGCGCGCATGCCAAACCAAGGATCTGCCGATCAGGGACTGGGTCAAGCTGGCGGTCAACCGGGCGAGACTGACGGGCAATATGGCGATCTTCTGGCTGGACAAGAATCGGGCTCATGATGCCAACCTGATCAAAAAAGCAGCGCTTTATCTGCAGGATCACGATACCAGTGGCCTGGACATCCAGATCCTTTCTCCAGTCGAGGCGATCCGTTTGTCACTGCAGCGGGTCAAAGATGGCAAAGACACCATCTCGGTAACCGGTAATGTACTGCGTGACTATCTCACCGACCTGTTCCCGATCCTGGAACTGGGCACCAGCGCCAAGATGTTATCCATCGTACCGCTGCTGGCCGGTGGCGGCCTGTTCGAGACCGGCGCCGGCGGCTCAGCACCCAAGCATGTCCAGCAGTTCGTAACGGAAGGCCATCTGCGCTGGGATTCATTGGGTGAATTCCTGGCGCTCGCGGTTTCCCTGGAAGACCTGGCGCAGAAAAGTGGCAACAAGAAGGCACAGATCCTGGCTGAAGCTCTCGATCAGGCGAACGGAAAATTCTTGAACAGCAACAAGTCACCCTCCCGCAAGGTGAATGAACTGGATACCCGAGGCAGTCATTTCTATCTCGCCATGTACTGGGCGCAAGCCCTGGCGGAGCAGACCAAGGACGAGGGGCTGCGGGCGCAGTTCGCTCCACTGGCCAAGCTACTCAGTGACAATGAGATCAAGATCATTGATGAACTCAATGCCGCTCAAGGCAAGACGGTTGATATTGGTGGCTATTATCATTCAGATAAAATGCTGACAACAAACGCCATGCGTCCCAGCGCAACGTTTAATACCGCGTTAGCCGCTATCTGAACAGGCCCTCGGTAAAAGGCTCGGACTGTTAAAACGTTGCCCCTCTCCTTCAGAAGGGAGAGGGGCGGTGTGAGGATGAATCAAACGGCCTAAGCCATCAGTTGATACAGCTCATACATGGAAGTCACCAGTCCCCCCACATCCCGCTCATCATGAAACAGATGGGTGGAGATACGCAGGGCATGCTCCTCAACCGTGTCATCGATGGCGATCTTGAAATCGGTGGTGCGAACGATGTATCCATACTCATCACGCAGTCTGTCTCTGAATTCCTTCAGCAGTGTCCCATCGGTACGATCGGCAAAAGGATTGAAAGAGGTGAGACCGCTGGAGAGTTCAGGTACATCGGGAGAATAGATCACTACCGATTCACCAAAATACTCGCGGATCAGTTGCTTGCAATAGGCGCTGAGGGACAGGACATAGTCCTCTATGCGATCACGCCCGATCTCCGCCCACATATCACAGGCATCCGCCAGCGCGCGCTTGGCCGGGTAGTTGTCGTTGCCGATATATTGCAGCTGGGTCTGCAACCCGAAAAAGCTGAATTCAGCAAGCGAACTGTTGATCGTCCAGAACACCTCCTCCCTATCACTCCAATAGTCACGCAGACGATTGGCATTGTCCCTGACGTAAAGTATGCCAGTGGCGCCTGGGCCACACTGCCACTTATGCCCCGATCCGGCATAGAAATCACAATCGATGGCATGAAAATCGAGGTCGATCATGCCAATGCTGTGTGCGCCATCGATCAGGGTTGGGATATTGTTGGGAATCGCCACCTCCTGGCAGATGCGTTCGGCCGGGAGTCGCGCACCCGTCTTGTAGGTGATGTGAGAGAAAACGATAAGACGGGTCTGATCAGTCACTGCCTTGGCAAAGGCGTTGACATACTCATCCTCCGAACTGGCGAATACCGGAATTTCCACCGGTGTCAGCGTCACGCCAAAACGTTCTGCCACCACATGCAGAGGTGATTCGCCAGCCACATGTTCATGATGAGAGTAAAGGACTTCGTCTCCACTTTGCAGATTCAGCCCGCCGATCACCGAACACATGCCATCGGTGGTATTGCGGCTGAGCACGATCTCATGGGTGTCCGCACCGAATTGTGGTGCAATACGCTCGACCAATTCGTTGGTATAGGGCCAGTTACCCCACTCGCCACCCATGTCCCAGGGATCACGCGCTACCAGGTGATTGTAGTTGTCGTAGTTTTGCAGCACATGGCGTGGCATGGAACCCGTCGTCCCGATGTTCATATATACGGCCCTTGGATCCAGTACAAACTCACCACTCACACTGCGCCAGAACCCTTCACCTTGGTCTATCGACGCAAAGCCTGAACCAGCTCTATCGCCCGTCGCCATCGCCTTCATCGGCGCAAGATTGAGAGCGGCGCCACTCACCGCTGCTGCGCCTGCCATGCGAAGAAATTCCCGTCTACCGAACCGACTCTTCTCGTCAGTACTCATTACTGCCTCCAAATATTGTTTGATTTTAAAAAACGCATCAAATCAGCGGCAGGTATCTTAGGAAGCTTGAGCATGAAATTAAGTAAATGTGACCTGGCTCTCACTTTTACGATCAAGCACAAAGCTCAGTTGTATGGATTAGGGCATCGATTTTCAAGGTAGGGTGGGCGCCGCCCACCTTTAACAAAGCAATGCTTAGAGATGACCAGCGTTCAAAGTCAGGTGGATATTACCCAGCAATATCGGATGGGTCAGGCAGTGTATGGTGGGCAATGCCCACCCTTCTGAAGCAGACAAAAACCAGGTCATATCACGACTGGCCTGACTCTTTTTCATTTGGCCGTCCACTGTTTTGCCAAAAGGTATGCTGTTCCGCCATGATGATGTCTTCCACTCTCTCTACAAAGAGACGATAGGCGGCAGATTCATTATTCTCGTCCCGGTATGGGCCTGCAGCATTGATGTAATAACGCTTTTCCCGTTTGATGGCTTCACTCGCCTGGCGGTAATTGAGCCAGTTTTCATCAAATGTCCAAAGTCTTTCTATACCCTTTGCAAGAATAACCAGTACTCC
Organism: Pseudomonadota bacterium; assembly: GCA_039714735.1. Classification (GTDB taxonomy): domain Bacteria; phylum Pseudomonadota; class Gammaproteobacteria; order Chromatiales; family Chromatiaceae; genus JASJBU01. Next base: position 17,056 of record JBDLIT010000053.1, on the reverse strand, counting down.
CAATAGGGCGGTGACGATGGCCGTCCAGCCCACTGACGTAGGCTCGGCGCCTGTTGCCCATATCTGCACCAATGTGGTTCCGGCGCCTGCAGCAATAATCAGCAGACCCAGCCATTTGCTCCACATTTTGTAGTTGGTTGCCTTGCTGTTATACCAACCCTCTTGGCCTTCCAAGTGTTCATTGAGATAGGTATCTGCGAGTGATATGCGTTGATTGAAATTTTCCTGAGGGTTTGTCTCGTTAGCCATATTGACATTTCCTGTGATTGATCAGTATCAGGTCCATCGGCTTGAGTATTTCACCTGCAGCGGACCTATGCAAAATTTGAAACTCTTGCAACCCATTACCAATTGGCTTGTTTGTCATGAATCAAGTGTTGTCATTCCTGCATGATCTAAGTGTTGTGCGGATACCCCACTGAGTCGCGTAGGCTCGATACCTAACCGGCAGCTGTCATTTCTGGCAGATTTTTAGTACCAAATAGTGCCCCGCGTTCGAGTTAATCATTGTTTTACTATATAATGATGGGTTTTCCCGGTACTCCATTGGGCCTACTCGATGGTTTTCCCATCTGTTCGAGGTTCTCCCCCACATGTCATCTGATCCATCCGCTCCCAATTTTGCGAGCCTGCAACTTTCACCCAAGGTACTCAGCGCCGTCCAGGAGCTGGGCTATGAAGCGCCCACCGCCATTCAGGCGGAATGTATTCCCCATCTACTGGAGGGCCGTGATCTGCTGGGTCAGGCTCAGACCGGCACCGGTAAGACCGCCGCCTTCGCCCTGCCCCTGCTGAGCCGTATCGATGTCAGTCTGAATAAACCCCAGGTTTTGGTGCTGGCGCCGACCCGTGAGCTGGCATTGCAGGTGTCCGAGGCCTTCCAGAGCTATGCCCATAATCTGAAGAATTTTCATGTACTGCCCCTGTACGGCGGCCAGAGCATGACGGTGCAGCTACGGCAGTTGAACCGCGGTGTGCACGTGATCGTCGGTACTCCAGGCAGGGTGATGGATCATCTGCGGCGCAAAACACTTTCGTTGCAGAATCTCAGCGCTCTGGTGCTGGACGAAGCGGACGAGATGCTGAAGATGGGTTTCATCGACGACATCGAATGGATCTTCGAACAGGCGCCGGAACAACGCCAGGTAGCGCTGTTCTCCGCCACCATGCCGGATCGAATCCGCCGGGTGGCGCGCAAGCACCTGACAGACCCGGTTGAGATCAAGGTCAAGGTCAAGACCGAGACGGTCTCCACCACCGAGCAGCGTCACTGCGTAGTCACCCGCCATCACAAGATGGATGCCCTGACCCGGGTGCTGGAGGTGGAAGCATTCGACGGCATGCTTATCTTCGTGCGCACCAAGACGGCTACCGCCGAGGTGGCGGAGAAGCTGCAGGCCCACGGCTTTGCCGCTGAGGCCCTGAATGGCGACATGAGCCAGGACATGCGGGAGCGCACCATCGGCCGCCTCAAAAAAGGCAAGCTGGATATCGTGGTCGCCACCGATGTGGCAGCCAGAGGATTGGACGTGGAGCGTATCAGCCATGTGGTCAACTTCGATATCCCCAACGATCCGGAATCTTATGTACACCGCATCGGCCGCACCGGCCGGGCCGGTCGCGAAGGCAAGGCGCTGCTGTTCGTGCAGCCCCGGGAACGCAACCTGCTCAGAGTCATCGAGCGCACCACCCGCCAGCCCATTCCAGCGATGGAACTGCCATCGGCCGATGACCTGAGTGAACACCGTATCGACCGATTTATGGCGAAGCTGCGCGAGACCATAGCGGACCAGGATCTCGACTACTACTACCGCCTGATCAGCCGTATCGAAAAGGAACAGGAGATGAGCAGCACCGATATCGCAGCTGCCCTCACCTATCTCGAACAACGTGAACGCCCGTTCATTGTCGAGGAATTGAAGAGCGGCCGGCCGCAGCGCCCCGAATCAAGAGGACGCCCCGAACCAAGAGAAAGAAAGGAACATCAGAATCCCAGACAGAAACGGGAACGCCGTTCTAAAGGGAAGGATGATGATATCCAGCGTCTGCGTTACCGCATCGAGGTGGGCCATAAACACCAGGTCTCTCCCAGGGAAATAGTTGGCGCCATCGCCAACGAAGCAGGTCTGGAAGGCCATTACATCGGCGCCATCGATATCCATGACGACTACAGCACGGTTGACCTGCCGGAAGGAATGCCCAAAGAGATCCATCAACACCTGCGTAAGGTCTATGTCTGCGGACAGCCATTGAAGATTCAGTTGGACAAGGGCGGACCCAAGAGACACCCTGCCCGTCCCAAGGATGGCCAGTCGAAAGGGAAAAAGCATGGACGGGATGATGACAATAAGAAGTCAGCCTCGGGAAAACAGAAACATAAGCCGGCGGCCAGCGAAGAATAGCCGAACCAGGCTTGGTAAATTTTTGTTAGCCTGAACTCTGTGTACCCATCTGTTACCCTCTCCCAGGAGAGTGCCGCAATAATGTAGGTTGGGCTGAGGCGCGAAGCCCAACCTACGCATCTCATAAGAGTGAATTGCTGGCTAAGCAACCAGCCCCTGCTTCTGCAATTCATGGATCTTGTCCCGCACCCTGGCGGCTTCCTCGAACTCCAGATCCTGGGCATGGCGGTACATTTCATCCTCCAGCTGGCGAATACGCTTGGCCATCTGTTTGGGAGTGAGCGCGGCATACTCCGCCGTCTCTTCCGCCACCTTGGCGTAGGTCTTTGCGGCAACCGGCGCACCCGGATAGGCGCCCTCCATGATATCGGCGATGGATTTCTGGATGGTCTGGGGCGTGATGCCGTGTTCAAGGTTGTAGGCGACCTGCTTGGCCCGGCGACGTTCGGTCTCGTCGATGGCGCGGCGCATGGAGCCGGTGATCTGGTCCGCGTAGAGGATCGCCTTGCCGTTGGCGTTACGCGCGGCCCGACCGATGGTCTGGATCAGAGAGCCCATGGAGCGCAAAAATCCCTCCTTGTCCGCATCCAGGATAGCCACCAGTGAGACCTCCGGCATATCCAACCCCTCGCGCAGCAGGTTGATGCCCACCAGCACATCAAACTCCCCCAGGCGCAGGTCGCGGATGATCTCCACCCGCTCCACGGTATCGATATCCGAGTGCAGATAACGCACCCGCACATCGTGGTCGCCCAGGTAATCGGTAAGATCCTCCGCCATGCGCTTGGTGAGGGTGGTGACCAGCACCCGTTCGCCCTGCGTGACCCGCAAGCGGATCTCAGAGAGTAGATCGTCTACCTGGCTGCTGGCCGGGCGCACCTCCAACTCAGGGTCCACCAGACCGGTGGGACGCACCACCTGCTCGACGATCGCTCCCGAGCGTTTCAGCTCATACTCCCTTGGAGTCGCGCTGACATAGATGGCCTGGGGGGCGCGCTGCTCAAACTCCTCGAAACGCAGAGGACGGTTGTCCAGTGCAGAAGGCAGGCGGAAGCCGTACTCCACCAGGGTCTCCTTGCGGGAGCGGTCACCCTTGTACATGCCGCCGATCTGGGGGATGGTGACATGGCTCTCATCCACCACCAGCAGGGCCTCGTCCGGCAGATAGTCGAACAGGGTGGGTGGTGGTTCCCCGATAGCGCGACCGGAGAGATAGCGGGAGTAGTTCTCGATGCCGGAGCAGTAACCCAGCTCCATGATCATCTCGATATCGAATCGGGTGCGCTGATCGAGGCGCTGGGCCTCCACCAACTTGTTGGCCGACTCCAACTGGGTCAGCCGTTCCCGCAATTCAGCTTTGATAAAATCGACCGCCTCGAGCAGGGTCTCCCTGGGCGTGACATAGTGGCTCTTGGGGAAGATCGAGTAGCGCGGCACCCTGCGCAGCACCTCGCCGGTCAGGGGATCGAACACCGAGAGTTGCTCCACCTCGTCATCGAACAGTTCGATGCGCAGTGCTTCCGAATCGGACTCCGCCGGGTAGATGTCTATCACCTCGCCGCGCACCCGGAAGGTGGCGCGATGCAATTCAATTTCATTGCGTTTGTATTGCAGCTCCGCCAGGCGCTTGAGGATGGTGCGCTGATCGATGATGTCGCCCCGGGAGATATGCAGCATCATGCCCAGGTAGGAGCGAGGATCACCCAGACCGTAGATCGCAGAAACGGTGGCGACGATGATCGCATCCCCGCGCTCCAGCAGCGCCTTGGTGGCGGATAAACGCATCTGCTCGATGTGCTCGTTGATCGAGGCATCTTTCTCGATGAAGGTATCGGAGGCCGGCACATAGGCCTCGGGCTGGTAGTAATCGTAGTAGGAGACGAAGTACTCCACCGAATTGTTGGGGAAGAACTCCTTGAACTCCCCGTAGAGCTGTGCGGCGAGGGTCTTGTTGTGAGCCATAATCAGGGTCGGCCGCTGGATCTGCTCGATAACATTGGCGATACTGAAGGTCTTGCCCGAGCCGGTCACCCCCAGTAGCGTCATGCCGGCTTCGCCATCATTGATCCCTTCAACCAGGCGTTTAATGGCGGCTGGCTGGTCACCCGCGGGTGCAAACTTTGATTCCAATTGAAATTCTTTGTGCATTAGGGATTCTTCATCAGTAAAGATTTGGTTATTATTGCACGTGGAAGAAGCGGATCAGACCCTGACAATAAGGGGCCGACATATACAATAGCGGATAAAAAAATCATGAATTCACAACTCTCCTCCCGGGTACAGGCCGTCAAGCCCTCCCCCACCCTTGCGATCACAGCCCGCGCCGCAGAAATGCGCGCAGCCGGGAAGGATGTCATTGGCCTCGGCGCCGGTGAGCCTGACTTCGATACCCCGGACCATATCAAGGCTGCCGCGATCGAGGCCATCAACCAGGGTTTCACCAAGTATACCCCGGTGGATGGAACTCCCAGTCTGAAAAAGGCAATCATTGAGAAATTCAAGCGGGACAACGGCTTCGACTACGCCATGGATCAGATTCTGGTCTCCTGTGGCGGCAAGCAGAGTTTCTACAACCTGGCTCAGGCCGTACTGGACCCGGGTGACGAGGTGATCATCCCCGCACCCTACTGGGTCTCCTACCCAGATATGGCGATCCTCGCGGGTGGTAAGCCGGCGCTCATCCAGGCCGGAGCCTCACAGAATTTCAAGATCACAGCCCAGCAGTTGTCTGGCGCCATTACCGAGAAGAGCAAACTGTTTGTCATCAACAGTCCTTCCAACCCGACAGGCATGGCTTATACAGCAGAGGAGCTGGCTGCCCTGGGAGAGGTGCTGAGAGAACATCCCCGGGTACTGATCGCCACCGATGATATGTATGAACACATCCTCTGGCCGGGCAACAGCTTCGTCAATATTCTCAATACCTGCCCGGACCTGGTGGAACGCACCTTGGTGTTGAATGGTGTCTCCAAGGCCTACTCCATGACCGGCTGGCGGATCGGCTATGCCGGCGGACCTGCCGAGATCATCAAGGCGATGAAGAAGATCCAGTCCCAGAGCACCTCCAACCCCACCTCTATCTCCCAGGTGGCGGCCCAGGCGGCTCTCGAGGGTTCCCAGGATTGCATTGGCGACATGCTGGTGCACTTCAAGCAGCGCCATGATTATGTGGTGGACCGGCTGAACGGCATGCCGGGTGTGGAGTGCATTCCGTCGGATGGCACCTTCTACTGCTTTCCGAATATCGAGGGGGCGCTGGAAAAGATCGACGGCGTGAATAACGATCTGGAGCTGTCCGAATACCTGATCGAAAACGCCGGGGTAGCCCTGGTGCCCGGCACCGCTTTCGGCCTGAGTGGGCATGTCCGGCTCTCCATCGCCACCAGCATGGAGAATCTGCAGAACGCACTGGATCGTCTTGAGAAAGTACTTGCCGGTTAAGCAGTAGCCTGATCAATCCGGGGGAGCTTCTCTGCTCCCCCGGCACAGCTGTTTATCAATTCACCAAAGGGAGCGAACGATTTTCCCTTTGCCTATTGACGCTAAGCCCCAGTCTCATTAAGATGCCCGCTCTCAAACAAATCCCCGGTAGCTCAGTCGGTAGAGCGGGTGACTGTTAATCACTAGGTCGGCAGTTCGAGCCTGTCCCGGGGAGCCATATAAAAAAAGCGCTTAGGTTAACTTCTAAGTGCTTTTTTTATGTCTGAAAAGTTTTTATGGCTTTCGTAGCACCTCCTGTAGCATCACTAAATGGCCTAGCACCAAAAACCCCAGCCAGTTACCCAGCTGGAGTATCTGAGATCCAGGCGACTTCCTTGTTCCTACCCTTGCCCTTAGCCACAGCTTTATCTATTCTCCTGAGCAAGCGGGTTGGGACTTCCCGGCCGACGTTGGGCTGCTGAGACAACTTGACGGCCCTCCTGTTTTTTTAGGGAGAACTTTCCATTCACCTTATTTCATGTGGCGTACAGCTTGGTGCTGATACTGAGGTAGAATAACGGAAGGTTCTTGGCTCCTTTGGGGAAACTTTCCTGCATACCCTCAAAGAAAAATAGGCAAAAAACCCCGGTTTCATCACTGATGCGGGATCAGGAGAGGAAGTATCCGGGGGCTGTATTCACATCATAGGGTCGGAATGAGATAAATGTAAACGGACTTCGCCAGCAAACTGGAGCACACGCTCTCGACAGAACGCCTGGCGGCTTACCGCCAGCGGCTGGCTCAGAACAGCAACCGCAAGATACTCTCACAACGGTTCCACAAGATTCGCCAGATGCGCAATCGCATTTTTCATCATGAACCGATCTGGTATTGGCAGGATTTACCACAACAGCACGAGCGAGCCCTGGAAGCCATTAGCTGGATAGAACCGGCAGTCAAAGACTTGGTGATGACCGTCGATAGGTCCCCACCGATCTATCAAGATAGTCTACGAGAGATTGAACGGCAGTTGGGAAAGTTTTGTTGAAACCCGATCAATTGCAGCACTTATATGAAAAACCCCGCCGAAGCGGGGTTGTGAGACGCTGTAATCGCAAATAATTCACGGCTTTTTGTCCGCACCTGGCAGGCAACCTCCGGACGAAATAGGCTGTGCTGTTTTGAGTACCGAAAGCGGGTGGTATGGCAAGACTTTTCCGGACAAATTATCAAGCAACTTTTTGACACATTTTCTCATAGCCCAATGGCGTCTGACAGCCGATAGTTGAGTGACGTCTCTGGCGGTTATAGAACACCTCGATATACTCAAAAATCTCCTGTTTCGCTTCTTGCCTGGCTTGGTAACGTCTGTGATGGATCAACTCTGTCTTTAGCGTGTGGAAGAAACTCTCTGAAGGGGCGTTATCCCAGCAATTACCTTTCCGGCTCATGCTACAAATGAAATTATGGCCCTTGATGGTTTTCTGGTAGAGCTCAGAGGCATATTGGCTAACACGATCACTGTGGACCATCAGGCCCTTAGGTGGCTTGTGCTTCCAGATCGCCATCATCAAAGCGTCATTCGCCAGCTGTGCCGTTATGCGCTCTGACATCGCCCAGCCCACAAAAGGCCAGATCACCCTTCACACTGCCCCAGAACCTTCAATAAAACTCCCCGCCTGAGCAAGGGAAGTAAGTAAATGTAAAGCTGGCTTGACCTTATTTGTGTGGAGCCTATAATTTTCATAGGATTCATAATTTTTATAGGTATGGCCGTTCAGCCTTTCCCACTGCAACCTGAAAGAGCAATCGAACTCATCAGGGAGGCAGCCAATACAAAGAATACAAACGTTCCTGAAACCCTGGCTAAGGGCGAATGGCCAAACGCGGTTTTTCACAGGTAGGTTCAAAGATGCCTAGAGGATGGAGAGATCATTGATGGCCCACATACTAATGAATTTGGGCATTTCGAGTGCAAAATGCGTCGCATAGCAGCGGGGCAGGAGATTTACTTAACTGCAGTCCTATATAAAGAAAATGACGTTTGGACTGTCGTTGTGAGAGAGGTAACGAATGGTGAATATTGAAAAAGGTTATCACTACACGCAATGCGGCCTGGATAACGTCTGGCTACTCAATGGCTATGAAGTAAAAGAAACCCCCTATGGCAAGGAGTTATCGATTGATAACGTTGACGGCCTGCACCAGGCAATTACTAAGGCGCTGATCGATAAGCCTGTGCGACTGACAGGCAGCGAACTAAGATTTCTGCGCGTCGAACTGGACTTGTCACAGAAGGCTTTTGCTGGGTATTTCGGTAAGACGGATCAGTCGGTTGCCAACTGGGAGAAGGCAGACAAGATCCCCCAGGAAGTCAATTACCTGGCCCGCCATATAATCCGGCAGACCCTCAACGAAAAAGCCGCCTATGTTGATGAGGTCAAGCGACTACAGGCCCTCGATCAGGAGGATTACAGCAACTGGCTGAGTTTTCAGGAATCAGAAAAAGGGTGGGAAAAAGCCATTTAGTAAGATGTAAGATCGAGGCGACCAGGGCAAACAACTGATCAGGGTTTTCAGGCGGCGCCCAGCAGTGACTCCTGAAGAAGTGGGGATGAGATAAGAAAATTAGCCGAAGATCGGTTATAGGCTGCCGGGATATCATGGATATCCGCCTGTCTGGTCAGCATGTCCACATCGACCATATGTGGCTGTGCCTTGAGGTGATCCTTGAAGAAGATCAGCATGTCCACCTTACCATCAAGAATCATCGTGGCTATTCTGGCATCGCCTCCCAGGGGTCCGGACTCCACTGTTTGAACTTCAAGACTGAATGAGCGTTTGATGGTCTCCCCGGTTGTCCTGGTAGACACCAGCCGGTAATGCCTCAAAGTTTCCAGGTTGAACCCGATCCACTCGATCATAGAGAATTTCATGCCGTCATGGGCAACAAGAGCAATTGTTTTCACTTCACACCTCTAGTGTATAACTAGGTAAATTCGGAGTCTCCCTAGTTATTTCGTTCCCATGCTCAAAAGCTTTACTTCCTAAAACCACGCCCAATTGCCCGCATGGTCCCCTCCCCACAGGTTCAGAGACCGTTCTCCAGCCACCATATCCGTGCCCGCAAACCAAGACTCGTGGAATATCCAACCTCTGTAAACTTGATGTTTCCCTCGGCATCAATGATGAATGTCGCAGGCACACCAGTGACGCCCCAGCGTGACGCCAAAAGTCCGTCCGGATCTGAAATCACCGGAAAGCTCAGTTCATTTTCGTCGAGATAGGCCTGGATCGTCGTATCGCTGCCTGACTGCATGGCGACTGTGATCAGCGGGTAGTCTCCTACCAAGTCATTGATCGTTCCGGATTCCAACTGACAGACCGGGCACCAGGTTGCCCAGAAATGAACAAACACGGGTTTGCCATGCAAATCTTGCAGATTGAACGGCTCTTCACTCAGGGTTTGACCCGATAAAAGTGGGGCTTCACCTGCCGCCGTGTCACGGGTCTGCCAGAGATGCAGCAAATACACAGCGATCAACAGCAGGATGATTTCAAGCACCCAACCCAGAACGCGGCGTTTCAATGGTTTGCTTGGCTTTGTCTCGTCTTTCACGGCTTATAATTGAGTAGACTGGTCTCGTAATTGGTTCAGGGAAAGAGGCTTCCCCCGGAAGATTCCGGATACTAACAAGTGAACTCTTTGAGTTGAACCTAGAATCTGCAGTTGGGCGGGGTAGAGTGTGCGTTTTTTGGGGTGCAGGTCGAGGCGCAACGACGCGGAATAGTTATTCTATTCCAAGGAGTTGCAACGAAGACATGTGCCGCCAAAAACGTGCAATCTACCTCGTAGTGTGGTTCACCCAGCGGGTGAGTCGGTCTATCGAACAAAATACACGTGAATTCAACTCGTTAAAAGTAGAATGGAACGGTTAACTGCAGAATCTAGGTTGAAGCACGCCTTAGACGGAATCAATCAGCACCCGGATCAGATTGACTTGGTTATCTGATTATCGAATTACTCTTTATTCAAGGATTCACCCGATGTCGATGCTTCTGGTCCTCTGCATTTTCCTCATCAGCGGGATTGTCTGCTACCTTGCCGCCAAAGCCCGTGGATTAAAACCTGTGTTCTGGGGCATTATGGGATTGTTGTTCGGTCCGCTGGCCATACCCTTCGTTTTTCTGTCGGGACATGCTGACAAAGACCGCTGATCTCGACACTGGACATGCTCAGGTAACAAACAGCTAGCTGACGAGAGTCATATGATTGCGAAGCTCACCGCCGATCTGCTTGTCATTGTGCACCTGGTTTTTATCCTGTTTGTGCTGCTTGGCGGGCTGGCGGTCCTTAAATGGCACAAAATAGCCCTGCTTCATCTACCTTGTGTGGTGTGGGGAGCGTTGGTCGAGTTCAATGGCTGGTTCTGTCCCCTCACCCCCCTGGAGAATCATTTCAGGGTAGCTGCAGGCACAAGCGGGTACAGCGGAGGCTTTATCGAGCACTATCTCATTCCGTTGATCTATCCTGCTGGTCTGGATAGAAATATACAGTTTGTCCTCGGCATCATCGTCATCGCGGTTAATCTGACTGTTTATGCCCTGATTCTGATTAAACGATTCAGAAATAAGGAAACCTGACTTGAAGCTATTCGATCTCGACCCAGATGTAATCTATTTGAACCACGCAGCGGTGGCGCCCTGGCCGATCAGGACAGTCAACGCCGTTACACAATTTGCTGAAGAAAACGGCCGCCTGGGAGCCGCCAACTACCCGCGTTGGTTAGAGTCTGAACGTTCATTGCGCGGAAAACTGGCAACGCTGATCAATGCCCCTTCAGAGCAGGATATTGCATTGTTGAAAAACACATCCGAAGGATTGTCGGTTATCGCTTACGGCATCGACTGGCAAGCAGGGGATGTTATCGTTTCCACCGCTCAGGAATTTCCTTCAAACCGGATCGTCTGGGAGTCTCTCCAGCAGCAAGGCGTTGAACTGAAGCTCCTGGATCTGTCTGAAACCGATTCACCTGAAGATGACCTGATGGCTCTTTGTGACGAGCGGACGAAACTCATTTCTATCAGTTCGGTGCAATATGCCTCAGGTCTCAAGCTGGATCTAAACACCATTGGGCGACACTGCCGCACCAATGACGTACTGTTTTGCGTCGATGCCATCCAGAGCCTGGGCGCCCTGCCCTTTGATGTTTCGCAGAATCAAGCGGATTTCGTGGTAGCGGATGGTCACAAGTGGATGCTGGGTCCGGAGGGACTCGCCCTCTTCTATTGCCGTGCGGAGATTCGAGACCGCCTTAAACTGCGTCAGTATGGCTGGCACATGGTTGAACATGCAGGGGATTTCGACAGAAAGGACTGGCAACCGGCAGGATCTGCAGAGCGTTTTGAATGTGGCAGCCCGAATATGCTTGGGATTCATGCCCTAAGCGCCAGCCTGGAGGTATTACATGAGCAAGGCATTGAAACCATCCATCAGCGGATTAAAACCAACACGACATTCATTGTTGAAGAGATCGATCGCCTTGGATTTGAGCTGTTATCCCCCCGAGAGGCAGATCGGCGTGGAGGAATTGTGACATTCCAGGCGCCCGGCAGGGATAACCAGAAGCTCTACAGACAGTTGATGGAGAGAAAGGTTATCTGTGCCTACAGGGGTGGAGGAATTCGCTTCTCTCCCCATTTTTACAGTACTCGTGAAGAGATCGGGCAGGCCTTTTTGCACTTATCCAGCCAGTTGTGACAGACCTGGTATATTATTATCTGGTTATTTTATGATTTAGATCAATCCGTCTTGATCCTGCTCGATTATATTATTAAGAGGGACATCGCTTTATCTGATAGAACTAGTTGTGGTGTAAACACACAACCTCCCGGCATTTGGATGATGCGTTTTTTATATCGAGTAGTATTTTTGAGGAGAATCGTAACTATGAAAAAGACTCTGAAAATTGTTGCTGTTGCTGCCATAACAGGATCTGCTCTGCTGGCCGCCACGTCTGCACAGGCTTTCTTTGGTCCTTTTGGTGGTGGTCCCTGGAACTGGGGTAATGGCGGCTATGGGCCATGGGGTGGTTATCCTTACTATGGTGGCTATCCGGGTTATGGCTATGGTTATCCAGGTTATGGTGGCTGGGGTGGCTATCCGTATGGCGGTTATGGCTATCCGGCCTATGGCGTGCCTGCCTATGGTTATCCTTATGCGGTTCCTGCCGCCGCACCTGCCGCACCTGCCGCGTCAGAATAATCTCTCTTTTTCCGCTACCAAGACCCCGCCTCCATGCGGGGTTTTTATTTGCACCTGTGAATTGCTATTCTGCATCCACTACAAAAAACAGCTGATTCTAAATCGATGCAGGACACCCACATCTCTCTGGCCCACGGCAATGGCGGACGCTACATGCGGGAGTTGATCGAAGATCTCTTCTCCCGTCATCTAAAGAATCCCGGATTGGATGTGCAGGCCGATGCGGTTCCATTGGCCCTGGAAGGAAAAGGTGAAATTTTCTTCACCACTGACGGTTTCACGGTGCAACCCCTTGAATTCCCAGGCGGGAATATCGGCTCACTGGCGGTCCACGGCACCACCAATGACCTGGCGGTCGCCGGCGCGATACCCCGCTACCTGAGCCTGAATGCCTTCATAGAAGAGGGTTTTGAGGTCGAACAACTGGAGCGCATCATAAAGAGTATCGCTGAAACCGCAAAGCAAACCGGCGCCCAGGTAGTGGCCGGTGATACCAAAGTAGTGCGCAGAGGCGAAGGTGGCGGCATCTATCTGGCAACCACCGGAGTCGGAATACGCAAAGAGGGACTCAAGCTAGGGCTTAAGCAGATTCGTCCAGGTGACAAATTATTGGTCAGTGGCCCGGTGGGCGACCATGGGATTGCGGTGATGCTGGCGAGAGAGCAGTTTGGTCTGCATGGCGATCTGCAATCAGATGCCGCCAGTGTCCTGCAGCTGGCCCAGTCACTGCTGCCACTTTCTGGACTGCATTTCATGCGGGACCCGACCCGAGGAGGACTGGCGACAGTCGCGCATGAAATCTGCCGCGCCAGCGGACTGCAGGTCCGCTTGCAGCAGAATCAGATCCCGGTGCGCGACCCTGTGCAGTCAGTCTGTGAAATGCTCGGCTATGACCCTCTGTTTCTGGCGTGTGAAGGCAGGATCGTAGCCATTGTCTCTCCAGACAATGCAGACGCCGCCCTGCAGGCATGGCAGGCCTTGCCTGAAGGTCAGGCGGCCAGCATTGCCGGAGAGATCACCGAGGGCGATCCCCAGGTGATCCTGGAAACCGATCTGGGCGGCGCCCGGATACTGGAGGAACTGGAGGACGATCCTCTACCACGAATCTGCTGACGCCATTACGATAGAGCATTCAGCACCCCAAAAACGGGAACCGGTTATTCTTTGTGGTTTTAATTCCCCGCCGCTTGCAGCTTTTAGTAAAAGAGATTGGTTAATTCTCAGCGCAACTGGAAACTGTCACCGAATCCCGAAATTCTTGCCATGGCCTGTGCGGCGCCGGCGCCCACACGCTCTGCGAAGCGCTCCCAGACGTCCTCCTCGGGCGTAAAATCGACGATATCCTCGACACCGACGACCTCCCTGGCCACATAACTGCTGCTGCCAAATGCATCAATCAGTCCGATCTCCTTCGCCTCCTCGCCACTCCAGAACAGGCCACTGAAGACCTCCGGATATTCATTAACCTTGAGCCGCTCTCCGCGACCTTCCTTGACCTTGGCGATAAACTGAGCGTGCAGTTGATCCAGCATGCTTTGGAGATGGGCTCTGTCATCCTCAGAGATAGGAGAAAAGGGGTCCATGATGCCTTTATTCTCCCCGGCGGTCATGAGACGGCGCTCGACACCCAGGTTCTGCATGCCCTCGACAAACCCGAAACCGTTCATCAGCACCCCGATGGAGCCAACGATACTGCCCTGGTCGGCATAGATCTTGTCCGCAGCGGCCGCAATGTAGTAACCACCTGAGGCGCACATATCCACGACCACCGCATAGACCGGGATCTTCGGATGCTTCTTCTTCAGCCGGGTGATCTCCTCGTTGATATAGCGGGACTGTACCGGACTGCCGCCAGGCGTATTGAGGCGCAGGATCACCGCTTTGGTCTTTTTGTCCTTGAAGGCATCGCGCAGGCCAGTGACAATCTTGTCAGCACTGGCCTTGGAATCTGGCGCGATGATTCCATCCACCTCCACCAACGCCGTGTGTTCTTTCAGAGTGGCCTGAGTGACATCCCATTCGTCCGACCAGATCAGCATGGCCAATAAGAGAAACAGATAGGCAAAAGTCAGAAATTTAAAAAAGATACCCCAACGCCGGCTTCTGCGGTTTTCCACCACTGAAGCCATCACCATCTTGTCCAGTAACTCGCGCTCCCACTTTCTTGGGCCGGAGTTGGAACTCTGATTTTGTTCTATATCTGACATAAGATTTCCTATTTATCTCTATGTTTATTCAAACTTATTAAATTATTCTGTGCGCAGGGCATGTTGTTTCAGCCAAGCTGGGATTGCGCTAACCTCATTCAAGCAGCCCAATGGATTGTGCTTGGCCAGGCGCTCAGGCGCATGTACGCCGTAAGTCACGCCCAGGGATGCCACCCCAGCGTTGGTGGCCATCTGCAGGTCATACTCTGTATCGCCGATCATCAAGGCCTCTTTAGGAAAGACTCCCAGCTCATCGAGAATCTGTTCCAGCATCTCTGGATGAGGCTTGGAAAATGTCTCATCCGCACAACGGGTGGCATGAAAAAACGCTTCCAAACCCGTGCTTTCCAGCACCATATTCAAGCCACTTCTTCCTTTCCCGGTGGCAACGGCCAGCAGGTATTCCTCTTCTACCAGGTTTTGGATCACCTTACGGGCGCCCCGGAACAATTGAGATGGCGTCTTGTTTTCGCTCAGGTAATGTACGCGGTAACCGGTGACGATGTTGTGATGTAACGCGTCATCTGCGCCGGGAAAAAGGGTATCCACCGCCTCCCGCAAGCCCAGGCCAATGATGTTGCGAATCTCATCATCGGTTGGAGGTTCCATCTCCAGATCCTTCACGGCAGCCTTGACGCAATCCACGATACGCGCCTCAGAATCCATTAAAGTTCCATCCCAATCAAATACTAATAACTTAAATTTCATCTAATCTCTTCAATTTATTCAAGACATTTTCCAGACTCTCGGGGAGTGGAGCCCGAATCTCGGTATCCTGTCGCTCTCCCGGCCAGCGGAACCGCAGAGAATGGGCGTGCAGAAACAACCTTTTCAGACCGAGCTCTCTGGCCCATCGATTGGCCTCCGCATCACCGTATTTCTCATCCCCGAGAATCGGTGAACCCAGGGATGCGCTATGCACTCGTATCTGATGGGTGCGTCCGGTGATCAGCTCCGCCTCAACCAGGGTTGCCTGTCGGAATCGTTGCACACGCTTGAACCTTGTCTCAGCAGCTTTGCCCTCTGCGTCGACCCGCACCATGCGCTCACCGCCCTGCAGGGTATTTTTCCTCAATGGCAGATCCACCACCCGGCTGCCTTTCCGCCAGCTGCCCGCAAGCAGCGCCAGATACCGCTTATCAACACGATTCTGCCGGATGAGTTCATGCAGCGTGCGTAGCGCACTTCTGCGTTTGCTGATAAGCAGACAACCGGAAGTATCCCGGTCCAGGCGATGAACCAGTTCCAGATGCTTCTGTTCTGGCCGCAGATGCCTCAATGCCTCGATGACACCAAAGTTCATCCCACTGCCGCCATGTACAGCAAGACCCGAAGGTTTGTTCAGCACCAGAAAGCGCTCATCCTCAAACACGATGGCGTGTTCAAGCTGATCCTGAACTCTCTTCGATGGGTGGATTGGGTCACCTGCGGCAGGCAGCCGAACCGGGGGTATGCGCACCCGATCCCCTGCCTTGATTCGGTAGACGGCCTTCACCCTGCCTTTATTGACCCGCACCTCGCCCTTTCGCAGGATACGGTATATGTAGCTTTTGGGTACCCCCTTGAGCTGACGTATCAGAAAATTATCGATTCGCTGGCCCGCCCATTCAGCATCCACGTCGACAAACCGCACTGATGGAGAATTCTTTTTCGTTTCTGACATTTAGCCCCTGATTAAAAAACACTGTAACATTGAAGTACCCAATGAAGGTTGGTATATTCCCGAATGGATTTTTATGGTGTTGGCCTGATATTTAGCAAAGCCAGCTCCAGCGTGGTGAGCAATTTGGACATTCCGGAAACATACCGGAACTTCAAACTGAGCACACAGGTGCTACTCGGACCTGCTCAAACTAGAACCAATTCTACTGCGTCAAAGCAATACCCAGCGGGAACCCACTCAATATCTTTGGTGTTCCAACGTGATGGATGTCCGGCCCGGCCAGTTACATCTAGCCCCAGCCGCTCCACTTGCTTGACGCACCAAACCCGGTTCAGGACCTGCAGCTATCCGAATGGCGAACTTTAACAGTTTTTCAACTGCCCGAGCCAGACTCTGGGAGCAACAACAGGTGTTGAGTCATCTGTTAGTGAGAAGCGGATTTCACTGAAAAATCCTGGTTACAGGCCTAATGAGCCTTGACCAGCACTGTGGAATGCCTGCTTCAAGCTCCCGGTTCGCGCAGTTATACGGACAGATAACAATATGAAGCGTATGTTAATCAACGCAACTCAACCAGAAGAGTTGCGTGTAGCCATCGTCGATGGTCAAAAACTATATAATCTGGATATCGAGGTTCCCGGCCGGGAACAGAAGAAAGCCAACATCTACAAAGGCCGCATCACCCGGGTGGAACCGAGTCTCGAAGCCGCATTTGTCGATTATGGTTCCGAGCGGCACGGCTTTCTGCCCCTGAAAGAGATCTCCCGCAACTATTTCGCGGACAATGCCAAACAGTCCCCGGGGCGCGTCAATATTCAGGACGCAGTCAAGGAAGGCCAGGAGATCATCGTCCAGGTGGAGAAGGAAGAGCGCGGCAATAAAGGCGCCGCACTCACGACGTTCATCTCCCTGGCTGGCAGGTACCTGGTGCTGATGCCAAACAATCCCAGGGCGGGCGGCGTATCCCGGCGCATCGAAGGCCAGGACCGCACTGAGCTTCGGGAGGCAATGAGCGAGTTGACCATCCCTGAGAATATGGGATTGATCGTGCGTACCGCCGGTGTCGGGAAAAATGCAGAGGAACTGCAGTGGGATTTGG
>JBDLIT010000052.1:0-25976 GCA_039714735.1 Pseudomonadota bacterium | reverse complement strand
GCTGCCTCACCCAACCACTCCAGGTAAGCTGTATAGTCATCCTTCTCAAAAAATACGGGCTGACGGCTGTGGCCACGCTGAACGATATGAACGGCGATGCCAGGCAGGTAGAAACGTGGTTTTCTTGGCATGCTTCGCCTCTTCTTATAGCACTTAGTGGACTTTACCATCCGCCTGACTAGCAGCAAAGGGCTCCGACCCCTTTTATGGACCCCTTTTATGCGCTTTTATGCTTTTATGTTTATCGTTTATGCGACCCCTTTTATACCTTTTATAGTAGGAACGGGTGGCCAAGTGGAAACAAGGGGAAATGAAAAAGAGCCCCCCTCCCCAGCAGGGCTGGAGAGGGGAAATTACTCAGGAACTGATTATTTTTCAGTCCCGTGGTGATGCCATGCGGAAAGGCCGGAGGACGAATTCCGGCCTGCCACATTCACATATTATCTATGGACTGCATCAGCCTGACAGGCTTAACGACAGACTTTAGCGCCCGGTCTTCCCCTGCAAAGCTCGGAACAGCAATCCGCGTCCGTAACACAGGCGTCGCCTTTCTGGCCGAGATCACAGACGGTGCTACCGCCACAAAAATCTGGATCCAACAGCAGGCTTTTTGCATCGACCGCTTGCACAAGTCCAAAACCATAGGCGTTGTCCCGGCCAATATCACCCAGATCCAAGGCTGATTGCGCCATGGCCTCTCGCACATCGGCCGATGAACAGTCAGGCGCGTTGTTCCAGATCAGGGCGGCAACGCCACTGACATGTGGAGTGGCCATGGAGGTCCCATCATAGTAAGAGTAATCGCCCATATATACTGAAACCAGGGCATCGCTACCCGGCACCATGCTGGCGCCGTCGGTATCCGAAACGCTTACCGATGGGATGGTGGTAACCGTATCCCCAAGGGTGCCGAGGAAAGCACCAGGTTCATTGTTATAGATAATGGCGCCGATACCGCCACCATCCTGGCAATTCAATACTTTTTCGGCAAAGGTGATGACGCCTCGCTCAATAAGGCATACCGAACCAGTTGCAGCACACACAGTTTCCGCGGTTCCACAGTCCACCAGTACTCCACTGGCAATCAGCATTGGGGATCCTTCCATCGCAAAAGTTTCATAGCCAGTGCCATCGACTTCTACATCTGCCAGGAGGCCAGTTCCCAATGGTACTGATGAAACAACCAACACGCCCGGCGCTGAGAGTTCCACCTGATCATTCTGCTGAGAAAAGTCAGCAATCACCATATTTGCATCAATAGCGGCAATTGACACGACAGAATCGTAGGAAGCTGGATAGGATTTCCTGGTATTTCCACCATTACCCGCGGCAGCGATCGACAATATGCCATTGGCTTCAGCCTGATCGAATGCCAAGCTCTCTGAACGGCTTTTGGCGTTACCGCCCAGTGACATGCTGACCACATCCGCACCGGCATTCTCACAAGCATCCAGTGCAGCAACCAGATCGGAGGAATAGGCCCATCCGTCAGCACCGAACACTTTAATAATATGGATATTCAGTACACCGGATGAATTTACCCCGATAACACCTTCATCATTCTTCAAGGCCGCTACCGTTCCGGCAACATGGGTGCCATGGCCGACTTCATCCGTATACCAGTCTCCCGTACCGGAATCACTTGTGCCGGTAATGTTAAACTGACTCTCAAATTCCGGGTGACTCAAATCGATACCGGAATCGATGATGCATACAGTCTTCTCCGGATCGACTGTCACTTCAGAAACCAGATCCGCTTGCACCATGGAAATACCGTACGGTATGCCATCGGGTTCAAATTGAGTTGCGAGCGGATAACGTTTTACATCCTCTTCGATAAACTCAATATTCGGATTCCTGGAAAGCCCCTGCAATGCCGCAGTGGGAATATGTGCTGCTACGGCATTGTGGCCGGATAGATCACGAGCGATTTTTGCGCCAGCCCTGTTTAGAGCGTTGCGCACCTCACTGCTTTGGCCATCTTTATACTGAATGATGAAACGCTGCTCTTGCGGGGCCGCGATTGCCAGTGAGGAAACAAAACCAAATGCTACGGCACAGGCCATAGCAGAAATCGTGCTTGCTGTTGATTTTTTCACAAGACTATCTCCCTTTTGTGTTTATTCAGGATCAATGAACCCAGGCTTCGCTGGTTAGTGTCCACCCACAAACGCCGGAAACAGATTTAGTCCGTGTATCTGCCGGAGCTTTCAAAGACAACAGGCCTTTGAAAACGAAGAAAAAAGAATCGGATCATTGCATTTACCGACTCCATTCCAGAAACCTCCCTGGGGTGGACGTTTCTGGATGCTAGCCAGTGACTGCCTGCCCGGAAATTCCCAATCATTCAGTAGGGGGTTGATGGAAAAGCGAGTAATGAGAATGATATGCATTAAGCATCTAATCGCCTCAACCCCAATCTTCCCTTCAGCGGGAAGTGAATCTGGGAATTATCGCCTGTATTGGAACAGAGCACAGGGATTCCGTCAAACTCAACTGGCTAAGCGCCTTCTGATAATTGCTCAGTCGTTGAATCCAGCGAATATCCAGCATCTCACTTATTATGACTTTTCTCCGGTTTTTAGAAAGGTTTTCATAGCCTGAGTGAACTGCTCCGGTTGCTCGGCATAGACCCAGTGTCCCGCCCCGGCCAGCATGCGCATTCGGGCGAACGGGAAGACCTCACGTATGGCAGGCAGGTACTCGGCCTGTACATAAGAGGAATTTCCTCCATAGATGAACAACACATCTCCCGGGAATGACTGGCCGGCCAGCTCGGGAAATCCCGCGATGGTCTCGATCTCACTGGCCAGCGCGGCGAGATTGAAGCGCCAGCTCCATGCACCGGACTGCTTGGCCAGATTCTGCAGCAGATACTGTCTGGTTTCGTTACTTGCAACCGACTCGGCGAGAATCTGCTCAGCTTCCTGCCTGCTCGTGAGCAGATCAAGCCGGATCGCCTGCAAGCCGCTGAAGATGGCATCGAAACGATGCGCATAACCGACCGGCGCTGCATCCGCCACGACCAGCTTGTTGACTCTCTCCCCATTTTGCACTGCCAGAACCATAGCCAGCTTGCCACCCATGCTGTGCCCCACCAGGTTGGTCGTGCTGATTTCCAATCGATCCATCAACGCCACAAGATCCTCCGCCATGCGAGGGTAACTCATGGAATCAGCATGAGGTGATCGGCCATGATTACGCAGGTCGGGGATGATAATGCGCCAGTCTGATTCCAGACGCCGCGCTATGCCCATCCAGTTGGCGGATGAGCCGAACAGGCCATGCAGCAGAATCAGCGGTTGGCCTTCTGGGTCGCCTGATTCACGATAATGGAGTTCGATGGCTGACTCGGTCATGGGACTGGTTCCACCGGGTCATTGGCATGAGTCATCAGCAGTTCCAATCGGGGACGGCAGAAGAGCCGTTCGATGACCTTGTATTGATCCTTATTGTTCAAACCGGACAACAGCTTTCTTGTTTCAGCATGCTCGATCAACTCGTCGACCGTCCACTCCGCGGGTTTTAACCAACACCGAAAGCGCAGGCCAGCCTGTTCCAGCAGTTGCCACAGGGAATCCACATCGTAACTCTGTTCATTGACATGCAGACAACGATCGACAAATTCGATGTCATCAACCTTGGATGTCTGTTCCCAGGGGGTGTCCCTGAAGAGGGTCGAATCCGCAATGTCCGCAAGCAGCCGGGCGGGCTGTAACTGTTCTTCAAGCGGTGTGGATTGAGCCGTCGCCAGTTGGATGACATCGACCAGTCGCTGCAGCGGTTCACGCCCGTAGCGGCCATAGACCATGCAGGCGATGACGCCTTGTGGCGCGAGCAAGCGGGCAAGATTTTTCAGGCCAATGACAGGATCGGAGAGGTGGTGCAGCACACCGAACGAGTAGATGAGATTAAAATCGCCCTCAGGGATTCCCAGCCCCTCCAGGGTCATCAGGTCCGTCTGCATGAAACGGATATTGTTCAGACCCTCGGCGGCTGCCTGTTGCTGGGCCTGGCTGATACCTACCTGGTTGATATCGACACCGGTAAAGCGGATCCGCGGATTTCGCCTGGCCGCAGCGATCAGTCCTAGACCACAACCGCAGCCCGCCTCCAGCACCTGCCACCGGCCATTTTGTGCTGGCCCGGAGCCTAGCTCACCCAGCAGTCGCGCCGGGGCAATTTCCGCATCGAACTCAGACAACCCGGTCGGATAGGGGTAGGCCTCATAAAATGCCTTGACGGCTTTGGTCACCTTATCCAACGCGCAGGCGCCTGTGCCGGACGCTTACCTTTTCTTCGGCGGCAGCAGGTCGGTGATCGAGCCTTCCGCCATCTCGGCCGCGAAGCAGATGGTCTCGTTGAGGGTCGGATGGGGATGGATGGTAAGTCCGATATCCTCCGCATCCGCACCCATCTCCAGCGCCAGCACGGTCTCGCCGATCAGCTCCCCAGCGTTGGGGCCGGTGATACCGGCGCCGAGGATGCGCTTGGTAGTGGGGTCGAACAGTAGCTTGGTAAGGCCTTCATCACGCCCTATGCCCAGGGCGCGGCCGCTCGCCGCCCAAGGAAAGACGCCCTTCTCATATTCGATGCCCTGCTCCTTGGCTTCGGTCTCGGTGAGCCCCATCCAGGCCACCTCGGGATCGGTATAGGCCACTGAAGGGATGGTCATGGGATCGAACCGCGCCGGCAGCCCGGCAATGACTTCAGCAGCAACCTTGGCCTCATGGGTGGCCTTGTGCGCCAGCATCGGCTGGCCCACCACATCACCGATGGCATAGATATTCGGCACATTGGTGCGCATGTGCGCATCCACCGGAATGAAGCCCCGCTCATCCACCTGGATGCCGGCGGCTTCCGCCTTGATCTGTTTGCCGTTGGGCGTGCGTCCCACCGCCACCAGGACCCGATCATAGACCTGGGGTTTATCCGGGGCATTCTTGCCCTCGAAGGTCACCTTGAGGCCCTGCTTCTGGGCCTGGATATCGGTCACCTTGGTGCTCAGCATGATACTTTTGTATTTCTTTTTGATCAGTTTCTGCAGCGGGCGCACCAGATCCTTATCGCAGCCGGGGATCAGGTTATCCTGCAGTTCGACCACATCGATCTGACTCCCCAGGGTGCTGTAGACCGTCGCCATCTCCAGGCCGATGATACCGCCGCCCAGCACCAGCATGCGCTTGGGTATATCCTGCAGTTCCAAAGCACCGGTGGAATCGATCAAGCGTGGATCGTCGTTGGGAAAACCTGGGATCTGCACCGCCCTGGAACCACAGGCAATGATCGCATCGGTGAATGAGATGGAGGTCTGGCCATCTTTGGTCTTGACCCCGATCCGGTTTGGCGATTCGAATTTGCCCAGTCCCTGTACGACCTCGACCTTGCGTTGTTTGGCGAGCTGCTTCAAACCACCGGTGAGCCGCTGCACCACCTTGTCCTTGCCGGCGCGCAGCTTGTCGAGATTCACCTTGGGCTTGCCGAAGCTGATCCCCATGGATTCCATCTCGGCCGCTTCATTGATCACATCCGCGGCATGCAGCAGAGCCTTGGAGGGGATGCAGCCCACATTCAGACAGACCCCACCCAGTGACGGATAGCGCTCGATGAGCACCACCCGCTTGCCCAGGTCTGCCGCGCGAAAAGCGGCGGTATAGCCACCGGGACCCGCACCCAGCACCACCACGTCAGCCTGCAGGTCGGCGGTCCCTTTTACAGCCTCGGAAACCGGCGCTGCACTGAATCGCGGCTCTTCCCGCTTTTCATCAGCCTTCAACTCCAGTTTCAGGATCATGCCACCCTGGGAAATCTTATCCCCTTGCTTGACCAGCACTTCCAGCACCCTACCCGCCTGGGGTGAGGGAATCTCCATGGTCGCCTTGTCGCTCTCAAGGGTGAGGATCGACTCCTCGGCCTCGATATTGTCTCCGGGCTTGACCAGCACCTCGATCACATCAACCTGATCGAAGTCGCCGATATCGGGAAGGGTCACCTCAATGGTTTTGCTCATTATTTATTCCTCAGAGTAGCAGCCGTCGGATATCCGCGAGCAGCCCCGCCAGCATTGTGGTGAAACGCACCCCGTCGGCGCCATCTATGACCCGGTGATCATAAGAGAGTGAGAGGGGCAGCATCAGACGTGGCTGAAACTCCGCTCCATCCCATACCGGCTTCATCACAGCGCGGGAGACACCCAGAATCGCCACCTCGGGCGCATTGACGATCGGTGTGAAGGCAGTCCCACCGATACCACCCAGACTGGAGATGGAAAAACAACCACCCTGCATGTCTCCCGGTGACAGTTTGCCGTCCCGGGCGCGGCCGCTGACCTCCATCAAGGCCCCGGCTATCTCAAACACTCCCTTTTGATCCACATCCCGGATGACCGGAACCACCAGGCCATTCGGCGTATCCACTGCGACGCCGATATGGACATATTTGCGGTAGATCAGGCTCTCTCCATCCGGTGCGAGGGCCGCATTGAAGACCGGTATCTCCTTGAGCGCCGCCGCTACCGCCTTCATCAGGAAGGGCATGAAGGTCAGGCGTACATCCTGCTTCAAGGCAGCATCCTTCTGTGCCTTGCGGAATGCCTCCAGTTCGGTGATATCCGCCTCATCGAATTGGGTGACATGGGGCACGGTCAACCAGCAGCGGTGCAGATGGGCGCCGCTCAGTTTCTTGATCCGACTCAAAGGCTGGGACTCGATCTCACCAAACTTGGCGTAATCGACTTCCGGCCCGGCAGGCATGGAAAAGGGTGAGCCTGACGCTTGCGCCGGCCTGGCGCCCTGCAGTGAAGATTTTACAAAATTCTGTACATCTTCTTTGATGATCCGGCCTTTGTGCCCCGAGCCTGACACCAGATTGAGATCCACACCCAATTCCCGGGCAAACCGGCGCATGGCGGGACTCGCATGGGCCGGTGCGCTGCGCTCCTGGGCATCAGCCAAAGACACAGGCGGAGCTACCGGCTCCTTCTCCCCCGGCTTACGTTGAGTGCTGCTGCTCTCCGGCTGAGTCGCCGGCGCCGGAGCTTGCACCGTCTCCACCTCTTCCGCCGCAGGTTCAGGCGTGGAAGCCTCATTCGCTTCTGCCTCACCTGACTGTTCATTCAGCTCCATGCTGACAAGTTTTTGCCCTTCACTGATACGATCGCCAACATTGATCAGGACATCTTTCACCACTCCGGTGTGTGGTGAGGGGATCTCCATCGTCGCCTTGTCACTCTCCAGGGTAATCAGTGAATCCTCAACGGCAACTTGATCACCACTGGATACCAGCACCTCGATAACCTCAACCTCATCGAAGTCACCTATGTCAGGTAATAAAACATCTGTAATTTTGCCCACTTCTATTCCTCTGCCGTGTCAGCGGCTAACAAATCCGCTCATACCCATCAGGAGTTCTCCAACGGGGAGCAATCTCAATTCAATCAAGGTTCACTACACAGTGGTTGGATTGGGTTTATCCGGATCGATCTTGTATTTCGCAATCGCCTTGCTGACGGTGTCCTGACCGATCTCACCTTCATCCGCCAACGCTTTTAAGGCGGCGATGGCCACATAGTAGCGGTTGACCTCGAAGAACTTACGCAGCTGGCTGCGCATATCACTGCGACCGAAGCCATCGGTGCCCAGCACGCTATAGCGGGCCTGAATAAAGGGTCGGATCTGATCTGCGTAGCTGCGGATATAATCGGTCGCTGCGATCACCGGTCCCTGTTGGCCATCCAATTGAGTGGTTGCATAACTGATCCGCGGTTGTTCCTGCGGATGCAGCATATTCCAGCGTTCCACATCCAGGCCTTCCCGACGCAGTTCGTTGAAACTGGTGACACTCCAGATATCAGCTGAAATATTGAAATCCTTCTCCAGCAGCTCGGCCGCGGCAATCACTTCCCGCAGGATGGTGCCACTGCCCAGCAGTTGCACCCGTTTCTTGCGCTTGCCGCCCTGCTGATAGAGATAGAGTCCACGCCGGATGCCCTCTTCCACGCCTTCGGGCATTGCCGGCTGCAGATAGTTCTCGTTCATCACCGAGATGTAGTAGAAGATGCTCTCCTGCTCCTGATACATACGGCGCATACCGTCCTGCACGATCACGGTCAGCTCATAGGCAAACGCGGGATCGTAACTGACACAGTTGGGGATGGTGGCAGCCGTCAGATGACTGTGACCATCCTGATGTTGCAGGCCCTCGCCCGCCAGGGTGGTGCGTCCGGCGGTGCCGCCGATGAGGAAACCACGCGCCTGCATGTCTCCCGCCGCCCAGGCCAGATCACCAATGCGCTGGAAACCGAACATGGAGTAGTAGATATAGAACGGAATCATGTTGATCCCGTGGTTGCTATAAGCAGTGGCCGCCGCGATCCATGAGGACATGGCGCCCGCCTCGTTGATACCCTCCTGCAGAATCTGGCCCTTCTTGTCCTCGCGGTAGAACATCACCTGGTCGGCATCCACCGGTTCGTAGAGCTGCCCCACGGAGGAGTAGATGCCCAGTTGGCGGAACATGCCCTCCATACCGAAGGTACGCGCCTCATCGGGGATGATCGGCACTACATGCTTGCCGAACTGCTTATCACGGATCAGCATATTGAGCAGACGCACAAAGGCCATGGTGGTGGATTGCTCCCGCTCGCCACTGCCCTCGAGCATCACCTTTAAACTCTCCAGGTCAGGCACTTGCAATGGCTTTACCTGGGTGCGCCGCTGCGGCATGTAGCCACCCAGGGCCTGGCGGCGTTTGTGCATGTACTCCATCTCCGGACTGTCTGCCGGCGGTTTGTAAAAGGGTGCAGAACCGATCATGTCATCACTGATCGGAATATTGAAACGGTCACGGAAGGCCTTCAGGGCCGCCTCACCCATCTTCTTCTGGGAGTGGGTGATGTTCTGGCCCTCACCGGCCACACCCATACCGTAACCCTTCACGGTCTTGGCCAGGATCACCGTTGGCTGGCCCTTGTGGGCCATCGCCTCGGCATAGGCGGCATACACCTTGTGGGGGTCGTGACCGCCACGGTTGAGCCGCCAGATGTCCTCATCGGTCATATCCGCCACCATCTCCTCCAGCTCGGGATACTTGCCGAAGAAATGTTCACGGGTATAGGCGCCGCCCTTGGCCTTGTAGGCCTGATAGTCGCCGTCCACCGCCTCTTCCATGCGTTTCAGCATGACGCCGTTCTTGTCGCGGGTAAACAGGGGATCCCAATAACCACCCCAGATCACCTTGATCACATGCCAGCCAGCGCCACGGAAGACCGCTTCCAGCTCCTGGATGATCTTGCCGTTGCCGCGCACCGGACCGTCCAGCCGTTGCAGGTTACAGTTGATCACGAAGACCAGGTTATCCAGACGCTCCCGGCCCGCCAGGGAGATCGCACCCAAGGCTTCCGGCTCGTCCATTTCGCCATCACCACAGAAGGCCCAAACCCTGCGCTCAGCGGTATTCACCACGCCGCGGTCGTGCAGATAGCGCATGAAACGCGCCTGGTAGATCGCCATCAGAGGACCGAGGCCCATGGAGACGGTGGGGAACTGCCAGAAGCCGGGCATCAGCCAGGGATGAGGATAGGAGGAGAGCCCCTCGCCATCCACTTCCTGACGGAAGCTGTAGAGCTGGTCCTCGCTCAGGCGTCCCTCCAGAAAGGCGCGGGCGTAGACCCCTGGAGCGGAATGTCCCTGGAAAAAGATCAGATCCCCATCCCGCTCCTTGTCACAGGCCCGGAAGAAGTGGTTGAAACCCACATCGTAGAGGGTCGCAGCCGAGGCGAAACTGGAGATGTGGCCACCCAGTTCGGTGGAGATCCGGTTCGCCTGCACCACCATGGCCATGGCGTTCCAGCGAATGAAGGAGCGGATTCGCCGCTCCATGGCCCGGTCCCCGGGAAACAACTGCTGCTGAGTCACCGGGATGGTGTTCACATAGGCGGTATTGGCGCTGAATGGCAGATGGGCGCCAGAACGGCGCGCCTTGTCCACCAACTTTTCGATCAGGAAATGTGCGCGTTCCACGCCCTCGTTCTCAAACACGCCCTCCAGGGCATCGAGCCACTCCTGTGTCTCCTGGGGGTCGATATCGGGTCTGCTGGACATCGTTGACCTCTTTCTTCTTCAATTCTGAATAAACACCACACACCCACAGTCCAGTTGAACTGTATGTTTTGCGGATAATCGTGAGTAACTATTGGAAAATCCAATAATCAAAATAGGTCGTGCAAATATACATCAAGAATTACTGAAATGCAGTGTTAATTTGCCGGAAAAAGCAAACAAATGTTCAATTTTTCACAGATATAGTGGGTAATCCTCCCACACAAAAAAGGCGTATCCGGCCAGGCCGGATACGCCTTTTCTGGAATAGACTCAGCTCGTTTTAGAACTCTTTACGAGAGTTGAGTACCGGACGTTCGAAGGGCATGCGCTGCATCGCGATGTTGCGGCGTTCTTCCATCTCTTTGACCATCTCGTCACGGCGGGCCTGAGACTCTTGCATCCGCTTGGTCATCTCTTCAGACATGGTGGGCATGCTGGGGGCAGCACTGCGACGGGCTTCCATTTCTTTAACCATCTCGTCACGGCGAGCCTGAGACTCTTGCCTGTGCTTGATCATCTCTTCTGACATAGCGGGCATGTTGGGGGCAGCACTGCGACGGGCTTCCATCTCTTTGACCATCTCATCACGACGGACCTGAGACTCTTCCATCAGTTTGTTGATGTCCATCGGCTCAGCGCTATAGGCAGGCATGCTCGGACGCTGGGCTTGCATCTCTTTGATCATCGCTTCACGCTGGGCCTCACGCTCTTCGATGCGTTTAGCGATATCTGCAGGCAGTTCCGGCATGGCAGGCGCCATATTGTCAAACTGGGCATCCATAGCAGCCATGGGATCATTGTTGAACTGCTCTGCGAATTCACGCTGGGCAGCCACAGACCGCTCGAAGGCCTTCTGTTGTTGTTCGGCAAAAGCTTTTTGCTGCTCGACGAGGGCTGCCTGCTGCTCTTCAGTCAGCGCAGGTGCAGCATAAGCAGGCACGCCATAATAAGGCGCATAACCGTAGTAAGGTGCATCGTAGCCGTAGCCACGACCATAGCCATGTCCACGAGCACTCATGCTGAATCCGAAATTGAAATCACCAGCACCGAAACCGTCGCCCATGAAATCATCACCCCAGTTGTTGCCCCACCATGCATTGGCGGAAACAGATACGGCAGCCATGGCAATAGCAGCAGCAATAGTAGAAATCTTTTTCATTTTTATACCTGGAAAATCTTGAAAACCACGTTGTTTGAAGTTGTTTTCACATCCCTGTGCAAAATCCCTTTTAAGTCTTATGCAGACTTACTTAGCCGGTGCAGCAGGTGCAGCGGGAGCAACTGGCGCTACAGGAGCGGCATAGGGATAGCCATAAGGTGCGCCGTAGCCATAAGGTGCGCCATAGCCATAAGGACCATAACCATACATGTTGTTGTAACGGTTATAACCACGGCCATAACCAGAACCACGAGCGCTGCCGCTCATGCCGAAGCTGAAGTCACCACTACCATCGCCCCAGCCGTCACCCCAACCATCATTACCCCAATTATTGCCACCATAACCAGGGCCTCCCCACCATGCGGAAGCGGAAGCAGAAGCAGCGATAAGAGCAGCAGCAGCTGCAACTTTAACGATATTTTTCATGAGTTCACTCTCCTAGAGTTAGAATACAACCTTTAAGCGGTTTGCCTGAAAGCAGATCCAACGTAGCCTTCGAGAAAAATAATATTAGTATTTACTTAATTTAACAAATAGAAAATTACAATGAATTAATACTTTAGATTGAAAATAACTATTAATCTTTTCTTCCCTATATGATTAACGACCAGGATTATGAAACTCATACTTACCCAACCCGATGACTGGCATCTTCACCTGCGTGACGAAAAAGACATGGGGTCGGTTGTTAAACACACCGCCGAACGTTTTGCCCGCGCTATTGTGATGCCCAATCTGAAACCACCGGTTACCACTACCGAAATGGCCGCTGCTTATCGGCAAAGAATTTTCCAGGCGCTGCCCAAGGACTCCTCATTTGAACCCTTGATGACGCTGTATATGACAGACAATCTGTCACGGGAAGAGATTCGCAAGGCAAAGGCGAGCGGCTTCATCAAAGCGGTCAAACTCTATCCCGCCGGCGCCACCACCAATTCCGATTCAGGGGTGACCGATATCAGAAAGCTCTACCCGGTGATCGAGGAGATGCAGAACCAGGGCATGCCTCTCCTGGTCCACGCAGAGGTTACCGATAATGACATCGATATCTTCGATCGGGAAAAGGTCTTCATCCACCGCCACATGGAGCCGCTGGTTCAAGATTTCCCCGAGCTGCCTCTGGTATTCGAACATGTCACTACCCAGGATGCGGTGGAATTCGTCAGTTGGGCCTCCGGACCGGTTGCCGCCACCATCACCGCTCATCACCTGTTGTATAACCGCAATGCTATGCTGGCGGGCGGCATTCGCCCACACTACTACTGCCTGCCGATCCTAAAGCGCGAACGCCATCAACAGGCGCTGATCGACGCGGCCACCAGCGGGAATCCAAAGTATTTTCTGGGAACTGACAGCGCTCCGCATGCGCAGCATGCCAAGGAGTGCAGCTGCGGTTGTGCCGGCTGCTATACCGCACATGCCGCGATAGAGCTTTATGCCGAGGCATTCGAGCAGGCAGATGCACTGGACAAGCTCGAAGGGTTTGCCAGTCATCACGGAGCGGATTTTTACGGTCTGCCCCGCAACAGTGGCAAGATCACCCTGGAGAAAAGCAGCTGGGAGGCGCCTGCCAGCTACCCATTCGGTGATGGAAAGCTGGTCCCATTAAGAGCCGGTGAAGAGATCCGGTGGCAATTGATCAGTGAGCGCTAAAATCAGCCTCATTCATCATCGAAGATGATTTGGTCATCAAAATTCGCATCCTCCAGGGGAGGATCACCATCATAAATCTTGTTCTTGCGGGTCTGCAGATAGGTTTCCCTGAGAAACGCATAAGGATCGACCGCCGCCTCCTCCAGGATATCCGTGGTCTCCAACAGATCAGCCCGGGTATCGACGAACTGGATCGCCAGGGCTGTCCAGTAGATCCCCTGAGCGGAATAGTAGAGCGGATTCATCATCAGATCACCTGCCCGACCCACAAAATCACGCAGGGTGCTGGGGCCGAGTAGCGGAATTACCAGAAAGGGCTTGTCCCCGACACCCCAATGACCCAGGGTCTGGCCAAAGTCCTCTTTATAGTTTTTCAAGCCAATATCCGATGCAACATCGATGAACCCCAGCAGACCGACCGTCGTGTTGACGCACACACGCCCGACATCGGACAGCGCCCGCACAGGCTTGAATTGCAGTAGATTGTTAACAGCCGAGTTGATATCAGCCAAATTATTGAAGAAATTGGTAATACCCTTGTCGACCGGATCAGGCGTAACCACGCGATAACCCTTCGCCACCGGTTTGATCGCGGCTTTGTCGAGCTCCCTGTTGAATTTATCGGTACCCCTATTGAGCGGTTCAATTGGATCGGCCAGGAATGCCTCGGTGACAAAGCGTTCAGGCAACAGGTGTTTCTCGATGGTCGAACAGCCCGTCAGGCTGATCATCATCAGTATGATCAAACAAAGCAGCCAACCCCTGGGATTGTTTTTATTCATCTGAGCTCCAACCCTTGAATCATCCATATTTCAAACAGCGCATTCTAACAATCAAGTCAGGATACAAAAAGTGCAGCAAACCATTTCTTAGAGATACGTCGTCACAGGCTGATAATAGTCACATGTTGATTGGGGTTGAAAGCCTAGCCCAAGCAATCAGCATAGTCGATAATTTTTGTAGGATTCATTATCCTCCCCTCATGAGTGAAGTTTTATATGATCCAGCCATCGCAAATCGCTTCCGTGGTTATCTGCCGGTAGTAATTGATGTAGAAACGGGTGGTTTCGACGCCAAGCAGGATGCACTGCTGGAAATCGCAGCCACCATTATCCTGATGGACAAAGAGGGCCTCATGCAGCCTGGTGAGACCCTGGCGGCTCATGTGGAGCCATTCGCAGGGGCCAACATGGATTCCAAGGCCCTGGAGTTCAACGGCATAGATCCAGACCATCCCTTTCGCCAGGCTCTCCCCGAGAGGGAGGCCCTGCAGAAGTTATTCACACCCATCCGCAAAGCGGTGAAAGCCAGCGGCTGCAAGCGGGCGATCCTGGTTGGGCACAATGCCTTCTTCGATCTGGGTTTTCTGAATGCGGCGGTGCAAAGAACCGGGATAAAACGCAACCCGTTCCATCCATTCAGCACCTTTGACACAGTCTCTCTCGCCGGCTTGGCCTATGGCCAGACCGTACTGGCCCGGTCCGCCCAGTGCGCCGGTCTCGGCTGGGACAGTAATGAAGCACACTCCGCTATCTATGACACCGAGCAGACCGCTCGGCTGTTCTGTACCATCGTCAACCGTTGGCAGACCATGAGCCCCGAGAACCCATGGGATCAGCCCAACAAAAAACCCCCGCTTTGAGCGAGGGTCTTTTTAGCGAATCACCGACTAACCGTCAGTTGTTCTGGATCACGATGTTGGGGAACTTGGCCGCATAGTCCTTGGCCTGCAGCGATAGCTTGGCTGCAGTCTTACGCGCGATCTCGCGATAGATCTGAGAGATGCGCGCCTCGGGCTCGGCCACCACGGTGGGCTTGCCGCTATCGGTTTCGGCACGGATGCGGATATCCAGCGGCAGGGAGCCCAGCAGATCCACATTGTACTGATTGGCCATGGAGGAGCCACCGCCCTCGCCGAAGATGTGCTCTTCATGTCCGCAGTTGGAGCAGATATGGGTGCTCATATTCTCGACGATACCCAGTACCGGCACTTCCACCTTCTCGAACATCTTCAGGCCCTTGCGGGCGTCGAGCAGGGCGATGTCCTGCGGGGTAGTGACGATAACCGCGCCGGAGACCGGCACCTTCTGGGCCAGGGTCAGCTGGGTGTCACCGGTGCCCGGCGGCAGATCCACTACCAGATAGTCCAGGCTGTCCCAGTTGGTATCGTTCAACAGTTGCTCAAGCGCCTGGGTGACCATCGGGCCACGCCAGATCATCGGGGTCTCCTCATCCACCAGGAAACCGATGGACATGGCTTGCATGCCATAACCCGTCATCGGCTCCAGGGTCTTGCCGTCCTTGGATTCCGGCTTGCCGCTGATGCCCAGCATACGTGGCTGGGAGGGGCCATAGATGTCTGCATCCAGCACACCCACCTTGGCGCCCTCTTCCACCAGGGCCAGGGCCAGATTGACCGCAGTGGTGGACTTGCCCACACCACCCTTACCGGAAGCCACGGCGATGATGTTCTTGATGTTGTCGATCGGCTTGAGAGATTTCTGCACCGAATGAGCCACCACTTTTGAGGTCAGGCTCACCTCAGCAGAGGCAACGCCGTCGACGCCCTCGACCTGTGCCTTGACCGCTGCAGAGATGTCATCGATACAGCTTTTGGCGGGAAAACCCACCTCTATGGCAACCTTGACCTTGTCGCCTTCGATCTCGACACTCTTTACCGCCTTAGCGGTAACCAGGTCTTTCTCCAAATTGGGTTCAACGTAGCCCTTGATGGCTTCGTTGATCTGATCTTTTGTTAATTCAGACATTACCGATTCTCCTGCCTAGAGGCCACAAAGTTGGGGCCAAATCATACACTGAAAACTTGGCGGGGGATTCTACACCAAATCAAAAATATTTTACCAAGTATTTTGCTGGGTTTTAGCATTCAGGATCTCGCTGTTGAAGCCCCCGATTGACAGCCTGTCCGTAATATTACAGACATACAGCGCCACCTTTTCATCCTTATTCTTTGCTACAAGCCTTTAACGTCTTGGTTTTTTAGATGACTTGAAGTATTTACAAGACCGGATCGTTATTTAGTTCACGGGATCAATTGGGTCTAGCAATGACTACCATATTTTTACTATGGGGAAGGCTCGTTGTAACTACTTAAATATGCACTAGAATCTTAATTACTGAAAAGTGAAGATAAAATACTTATCTCACCATCACTTAGCTCAGATGGATATACATGTCATGGAAAAGGATGGTTTGACAAATCTAGGACACATTGGACTTCTCAGTCCGGATCGAAAAATGGCAAATATGGAAAGCCGGATAAATCTGATACTGCAGTTTAATGCCTTCTGCGCCATGTCTTTTTCCTTCCCGTATATTTGCCCTTTAAGAGTAGTCTGATATCGGGAATCATTTATCACATGAAATTGTTGGGGGTGTCAGTTGAACAAACGACTTGGATACTGGCTGGCCTGTGGGGTTGGTGTCGCATTGCAGATTGGGGGCGGTTCCGCTGCAATAGCTGCCTGTAGTAAGGACGTAGATGGTAATTTCACGTGCAGCGGCGTCAGCGGAACGGCAAACGTCGGAGCTCCAATTTCAAGCTCTGATGGAACAACCCGCCACAGCGCGGCCCTGGTCCTAGCCAGCGAGTTGCTCGAAGAGGAGGGAGAGGTCATTCGTGAGACAGGAGAAAGCGCCGGACCGAGTGGCGGTAGCCTTGGCATCTTTGCCACCGGATTGTACGCGAACAAAGATCTCGAGGAGTCGAACGATGTGCCCGGTTCGAATAGCGATACCTGGGGCGGGGTTCTGGGCGTCGATTACTCGAAGAACAACTATCGCGTCGGCATGGCCCTCGATTATACCGCCGAGGAGGCGGATTTCGATGCTGCAAAGGGTTCTCAGGACACCGATGAATTGGGGTTGCAATTGTTCGGCACCTTGCGACCGCAGCCTAACACCTTCGTCGCGCTGGCGTTCCGCTACGCATCATTGGATATAGATAACACCCGCTTGACGGAGGCGAGCATTCAACCTCTTGCTCGAGGTGAGACCGACGGGAAGCGGTATGGCCTTTCCGGTGGCGCCGGCTACACTTGGCCGGTTCGTGAGCGGACCGCACTCGACTTGTCGGCCTGGCTCGCCTGGCAGCGCAATGAAATCGACGGGTACACCGAAACAGGAGCTGTAAGTTCGGGTAGTGGCGATGACAGTGTAGATCCAAATCTCCAATTTTCGGATGACAATTATTCCACCCTCGATGGCATTCTGGAGCTAAATCTCTCCCATGCATTCTCGAGCGCCGGGGCGGACTGGTTTCCGTCGGCGAGCTTGAGTTATGTACACGAGTTTGAAAGCGACGAGCGGCAGGTCACGGCCACGGTCGACAATAGCCCGTTGATGGGTCCACTGGTATTTACCACCGGCGCGGCGGACAAGAACTACGTCAAGCTCGGCGCCGCGCTCACGGGTGATTTCCGTCAGGGTACGGCCCTCTATGCGAGCTACCAGGGCACCTTTCTGCACGACTACCGTGAGGAGCACGTGATCGCGCTCGGTGTCCGTCAAGCCTTCTGATCCCGCTGGCCACCGGTTGGCGCGTCATGCAGGGCGCCGATTGGTGACCGGGCCTCATTCCCATACGGTGCTTTCATGGTTCTGACTGTGACAGCATGTGCATCGAGCCAGTTATTACTTCAGTTTGCGTAGGACATTCGGCCAATGCCTCAGCCAACCGGAGTCATGTGTTACGCCTGGCAGTATCCGTGCCGACGGTTCCCCCATTGCCTTCAGGGCGTCATTGATCAAGGCTGCGGGTAGATACTCGTCATCACCGCCGGCCAGGTGTAGATGTACGCAGGTCGGACACCATCCGGAAACATCCTGCACCGGATTCAGAGATCCCACCAACGGGCTGATCCGGCGGTGGCGGCTCCAGGCATCGATATCCAGGTTTGCCGCCAGGGTCACGACACCCATCACCTCCGTCAGCCTGGAGGCCATCAGCATGGCCAGGGCGCCACCACCGCTGTGTCCGATCAGCAGCAGTGGGTGTCGGTCCGGGTTAGCCTGGCGTAACGCATCCAGCATGCTGGCAAGAACGGTCTCGCCATATCTGTGACTGGTCCACAGGCTTCTGTCACATCCCGGTGCACGCGCATAGCCGTGGTAGCAGGGGCGACCCAGCAGCAGGCTGGGGTTCGGATCGAGGGCCATCAGTTGCAACATCAACGGCGTGTGCGGGGTTGGGTCCGAAGAGGGAATGTGGCGGCGCAACCAAGGCCGGCCATCACCGTACAAATAGACATGCAACGGGGTGTCCGCCAGGTTCTTGTCTGTATCACGATAGGTGGCGTGTGTGAAGCCATGCCCGCTGAGATTGTGGCGTTCCATCCCGAGACGCGTGGCTTCCCGGTCATAGTTGGCGGGTGCGCCGGCGCAGCCGCTGCCAAGGAGCTGGAGCAGCGCCAGGGCGACACAGATCAGGGCCCAGGAAATCCGTGTCTGATCGACTTGGGATAGTGGGAGCTGTCGCATCGGATCGGTGGACCTGGCAGCTCAGCCCGCGCTACTTCGATGGTGGCGATGATGTGCCGGCCAGCCGGTCCAGGCGGATATGCACGGCTTTTAAATAGGTATGTTCCGGTGACAGATGCTGGGCGAAGATTGCCTGAGCCTCGCTAAAGCAGTTCAGGGCCTTGGCGGGCCTAGCCGACTTGTCATAGAGGTCGCAGAGGTGGAACAGGCGCTCTGCAACCTTCGTCGGATGATCCGTGCTGTGCAGGTCGCGTGTAGCCTGAATCACGGCCAGGTAATGCTCCTCGGCCTGGTCGAGCTTGCCCCGCTTCTTGAGAATCCGAGCCAGTTTGGCCTGGTAGGCAATGATCACAGCATGGCCGCGCGTATAGACCACCTGAGCAACTCTGAGGGCCTCGCTCAACAGCTCCTCTGCCTCGGCCAGCTTATCCTGCTTCTCGGCGATCTTGGCCAGATTGCCTGCGATGACGACCAAGCTTGGATGATTCTTACCCAGCGCTCGGCGGTAGATCTTGCGCGCCTTCTCGTAGTCCTTGCGCGCCTGGTCCAACCGGCCCAGCTTGCGATGCAGCATGGCCCGATTATTCAAGTAGCCGGCCAGGGTCAGGTTTCTGCCCCGTTGTGTCGGCGTGACCTTGGCAATGGTGATGGCAGCATCGAAATCTTCCTCGGCCTCGTCGTACTCGCCCCGGACAAACCGCAGCTCACCGAAGGCATTCAGTATGGCGCCGGTCACCGGATGTGCCTCGCCGAGCAGATCGATCGCCGTGCCATAAGCGAGCTGAAACCCCTCTTCGGCCTGTTCGAACAGCGCTCCGCGCTGACTCTCGAACCGGGCCGACAGGCCCTGCCTGCGCTGCACCACAGCCAGATTGAAGCGCACGCTGACCGAGTACAGATGCTCCTTGCCCAGCTTGTCGGCCAGAATCTGGTAGGACTCGCTCCACAGCCGGTGGGCCTGTTCCAGATCCTTCATATCCCAGTAGAGGCGAGCCAGATTGTTTACGGCAATCGCAAAGGCCAGATCATTGCGCGGTGTGACCACATTGAGCACATCGACCGCACGTGACAGAAGGCTCATGGCCTCGGTATGCCGGCCGGAGCTGGCCAACAGGTCACCCAGGTTGCTCAAAACCGCTGCCATGGCATTCGATTGCGCCAGCTCGTCACTGAGGCTGGTCTCCAGCATCTCCAATGCGTCCCGGTAGTGCCTCTCTGCTTTCTTGTAGTCGCTGAGATTAACCTCGACCCGGGCCAGGCCGTTGAGCGCTGCCTCGCGCTCCTGGTTCAGGTCATCGGAGTCGGCGCCGTCACTGCCTTCGATCAGATTCAGCGCACTATCGTACTCCTTTCGGGCCTTGCGATACTCACCCCGGGCAAAGCGTAGGGTGCCCAGATTGGTACGGCACGAGATGAGCATGCGCCGGGCCTCGGGGCTCTCCAGGTCCTCGAGCAGCTTTCGTGCACTGTTGAGCGCAGCGTATGCATCCTCGAGCTCGCTTGCGTTCTGATAGGCTCCGCTGGCCTTGTTCAGGTAGTCTGCGGCAACGACCGGGTCATGGACCCGGACCAGATCCGCCGCTTTCTCGCATTGGCGACCGGCCTCGCTGTATTTGAGCTCGATCATTCGGCCCTCACAGACCTCGGCGCGCGCCTCTGCAGTATCCAGTGCCACATCGGCGGTTTCGCTGAGATTGGAGAGCCCAATGGCGCTCGCCTGTTCGAGCAGCGAATAGAAACGCTCATAGTCGCCATTCTGAAAGGCGCTGGCCGCCTGGCGGCGCAGATTACTGATCTTGGGATTTCGGCTGGTAACCCGCTGCAGGCGCTCGATCAAGTCTTTGTGACGCTGTGCGATTTCCTCCAGCTTGGCTGGAAGCGCTTCGGTGGGAACCGAGCCCTGTCCCAGCGAGCGCAAAAAATTTGCCGTTGCGCAATTGGTGACACCCAGGGAGCGGCTTAGTTTTTCCAAACGTGACAGATGCCTGGTTGCCTTACCGCGGATTCTGTCCAACATGGCGCCTACCTCGGACACCGGCAGCCCAATGGTGACACTGCCAC
This sequence comes from Pseudomonadota bacterium, assembly GCA_039714735.1. Taxonomy (GTDB): domain Bacteria; phylum Pseudomonadota; class Gammaproteobacteria; order Chromatiales; family Chromatiaceae; genus JASJBU01. The sequence goes on along the minus strand of JBDLIT010000052.1, from coordinate 5,504 downwards.
GGATCTGAATATCATGCCCGGCGGCGATACCATGAACCGCCGCAACCAAGCTACGCGCCGCCGGGAGATCACCACGCTCGAGCGCAGTACGGGCATTTTGCAGGGCTACGGCGGCCTGTGGGCTGTTCTTTCCGAACGACGCTTCGTGACGGCCGATCAGGCCATGTAAGGCGCCCATCTCTTCGAGGCGCCGGGTTGCATGCACTGCAGGCAGACCTTCGCGGGCAACCAGAGCTACATATTGAATCGCCCTGCAATTGGTCAGACCCAGTCCCTGGCTGATCTTCTCGAGTTTTGCAATATACTCGGCACGGAATTCCATTTGCTCGTCAACCAGGTCCGAAACCTCTCTTGGCGTGAGACCCAGATCCAGGTTCCCGCCAATGGTGACATTGCCGCCGGCCGCAATTCCGAACTCGGCAAAGATGGTCCGGTCAGCGGCATCCGTGTCGGCCCGGATGCAAACGGGCAGAGCCAAAATCAACGAGGCTGCGAGCGCCAGTCCGTGTACGTATGGGGGCAGGACCATGGGTTCACTGAGGCGTCGGGTCTGTTGCCGCCGGTGGCGCGATGGTTGTGACATTGCCCCCGATCGTGATATTGCCGCCCGCAGCAACGCTTCCCTCCGATGCGATGACCGATGAGGCGGCGGGCGAAGACTTCGCAGTGGAGGTGGACGATTTGCCGCCCGGAGACTGAAACGCGACCCAAAGCCCGCTGATGACGACCACAACCCCGGAACCAATCCAGGCCAGGATCTTGCGGTTCTGCTCGTTGCCGAGCCAGCTCCAGAATGCCGCCATTACGTTATTGTTGATCTTGTCCATATCCGAACGTCCTTATTGGTTGTGGATAAACTAACATTAGCAGATTATGCCGATCGGTAAAATCCAGTGAAATAATTGGAGTACTAACTGCCAATTTTACGCTGTTGTGCAGCTTGAAGATTACAAAAGACTGTCAGAACTGGAGGAGGATGCGGAAGATATCCGCGCTTACGACCAAGCCATGGGAGAATTGAGCGTGGTGAGGTTGAGCTGATCCACAAAGGGAGGCCTCTTCTCAGACCACGAAGCCCTACTGTGGCCTCGGTCGATCATCAGAAGCGCTAAACTTCTCTATCTTGGGTTCGTGCAGTGACTTAGCCCCCTCACGGTGGATATGCAATAATTAGGGGGTTTCATCCACCCATATCTGGAATTTAGATCACGATGAACAGCACGCTACGCAAGATTCTGGTGACCAGCGCCCTGCCCTACGCCAACGGCCCGATCCACATTGGCCACTTGGTGGAGTATATCCAGACCGACATCTGGGTGCGTTTCCAGAAGATGCGCGGCCATCAGTGCATCTATGTCTGCGCCGACGATGCCCACGGTACCCCAATCATGCTGCGCGCCCGTCAGGAAGGGATAGATCCGGAAGCCCTGATCACCCGGGTGGCCGAGGAGCATCAGGCCGACTTCGCCGAGTTCCGGGTGGGTTTCGACAACTACCACTCCACCCACTCGGATGAGAACCGTTTTTATTCCAACACTATCTATGAGCGCAATCGGGATGAAGGTCACATTGCCAAGCGGGTCATCACCCAGGCCTACGACCCGGAAGAGCAGATGTTCCTGCCGGATCGCTTTATCAAGGGCACCTGTCCCAAGTGCGGGGCCGAAGAGCAGTATGGTGACAACTGCGAGGTGTGTGGCGCCAGTTACTCTCCCGCAGAGCTGAAGAACCCGGTCTCCGCAGTTTCCGGTGCAGTACCAGAACAGCGGGAGTCGGACCACTACTTCTTCAAGCTGGCTGATTTCGAGACGATGCTCAAGGCCTGGACCCGCGGCGGCCACCTGCAGGCCGAGGTGGCCAACAAACTGGATGAGTGGTTCGAGTCAGGGCTGCAGCAGTGGGATATCTCCCGCGACGCCCCCTACTTCGGCTTTGAGATCCCGGATCATCCGGGTAAATATTTCTATGTCTGGCTCGATGCCCCGATCGGTTACATGGCCAGCTTCAGGAACCTGTGTGACAGGACCGATGGACTTGATTTCGACGACTTCTGGACCCCAGACTCAGATGCCGAACTCTACCACTTCATCGGCAAGGACATCATCTATTTCCACGCCCTGTTCTGGCCGGCGATGCTGCACGGCGCGGGTTATCGGACCCCCAGCGCCATCTTCTCCCATGGCTTTCTTACCGTGGACGGGGCGAAGATGTCCAAGTCCCGCGGCACCTTCATCAAGGCGCGCACTTATCTGGACCATCTCAATCCGGAATATCTGCGCTACTATTTCGCCGCCAAACTGGGTTCCGGAGTGGACGATATCGACCTCAACCTGGAGGACTTCAGCGCCCGGGTCAATTCGGACCTGGTGGGCAAGGTGGTGAACATCGCCAGCCGCTGCGCCGGATTCATCAAGAAGCGTTTCAACGGCCAACTCTCTGCTGAACTCTCTGAACCGGTCCTGTTCGATACCTTTATTCAGGCCGGTGACTCTATCGCCACTCACTATGAAAAGCGTGAGTTCAGTCGGGCCGTGCGTGAAATCATGGCCTTGGCGGATCGGGCCAATCAATATATCGACGAGGCGAAACCCTGGGTTATCGCCAAACAAGAGGGTAAGGACGAAGAGCTGCAGGCGATCTGTTCCATGGGTCTGAATCTGTTTCGGGTGCTGATCGGCTACCTGCGTCCCATCCTGCCGGGGACGGCAGAGGCCGCGGAGGCCTTTCTGCAGATTGCACCGCTCAAATGGAGTGAACTCGCAGTTCCCCTGAAGGGACACGAGATCGCCAAATTCAAGCCACTGATGACCCGTGTTGAGCCGAAGCAGATCGAGGCGATGCTGGACCATTCAAAAGATGATCTTGCCGCACAGGGAAGTGCCAATGTCGCAGGCGCAGGACGCGCAGGAGCGACTGCCGCACAGACCGCCGCTACAGCAAGCAAGCCTGTTACTGACTCACCGCTGGCCAAAGATCCCATTGCCGACACTATTCAGTTCGACGACTTCGCCAAGCTCGATCTGCGCATCGCGAAGATCGTCGAGGCCCAGCACGTGGAAGGGGCCGACAAACTGTTGCAGTTGACCCTGGACCTGGGCGGTGAAACCCGCAATGTCTTCGCAGGCATCAAGTCCGCCTACCAACCGGAAAACCTGCAAGGCAAGCTGACTGTGATGGTCGCCAACCTGGCGCCGCGCAAGATGCGCTTCGGCGTCTCGGAAGGCATGGTGCTGGCGGCTGGTCCCGGCGGCAAAGAGATCTTCGTGCTCAATCCCGATGAGGGCGCCAAACCCGGTATGCGGGTGAAGTAATCCTGTCATAGCCGTGTCTTCACACTGAAAATGCTCTCATAGGAGCTGCCCATGGCTGCGTTCAGCGACAATAGTCGCCGTGTATGACGATGCCGAAAAGGCTTACCAGCCTTGGTCGCAGCTATGGGCAGCTCCTACATTGGCTGAATCGTTACCTTCCATACAACATTCCCTATCTGGAACACTGTATAGACAGCAGGCAAAAGAAAACGGGACGGCTTATAGCCGTCCCGTTCCGAGTCTAATAACTAAAAATTAACTTATTGAGGCAGTGGAGGTGGAGGCGGCTGGTTGTTCTGCTGTTGCTGATAACCTGGAGCACCGTACCCATAGCCCGGAGCACCATACCCATAACCGGGATAGCCACCGTATCCATAAGGACCTCCATAGCCGCCGTAGGGGCCACCATAGCCACCGTAGGGCCCTCCATAGCCATAGCGACCGCGGTCATAGTAATAGTCATCATCATACCGGTCTCTATTTTTACCACCCATCCATTTCGATGGGTTCATCATATTGCCCATGTCGAAGGCATATGCACCGGGAACAACCGCCAGATTGCTGCCGCCGATGGCCAGCATGGCGCTATAGATGATCAGTTTTTGTTTACTCACAATTTGGGTACCTCTGTAATTTAAAGACCTTCAAACTTAGGGATGATGAGCGGTCGGCCGAGGAGAACTCGATACTTTTTACCACTGCTCACAACGGCGCGTCAACTCAACTGGGCCCGGTTCTACTCATCATAGCAATAGATATGGGAGGATGTTCCTGCTGTGCTCACATAGGTTACCAGGCAGGCCTTCTTGCTCTCCACATCGACGATTTTTCTGACTACCAGGTCACCCTCTTTCAGGTAGCTGGCCTGATAGAGACCACCCTTGTTACCCCCCTGTGAATCGAAGCAGATCAAGGAAGGAGAGGTTCCCTTGGTAGTCACATAAGCCACCAGACAGGTCTTCGCATTGCCCGCATCAACGATCTTGCGCACATCCAGATCCCCTTCCCGCAGATGTCCCGACTCGACCATATGATCCTTGAACTGCTGCTTGTTGGCATAGCAATCCACTGCGGGGGAGGTGCCTGGCGTACTAACATAAGCGGTCAGACAGAACATGCCGTTCTTGGTGTCTTCCAGCTTACGCACCACCAGATCGTCCGCCTTGATATGCCCCACCTGATTCAGGTTTGCCCCAAACCCGGAAACTGCATCGTAACAGTGGGTGAGCGGGCTGGTGCCGCTGGTGCGGATATAGAAGGTCAGACAGGTCTTCTTGTTGGTAAGATCTGTGATATTACGGACGATAAGGTCACTTTCCCGCAACTGCCCCGTCTGCACCACCAAGGACTGCTCAAACTTCCCTGCATGGGAAAGAAGGGGAAGGGTGAACATCAGCAGGGCTAGAAATTTCTTCATACCAGTTCCTCATAACCTGTGCTATTTAAAAGTCAGACCAAATTGCGTTTGGCCTAAGCATGAAAAATAATTATTCCGCATATAGGTACCTTTTATCAATGGAATTTTCCCCTTCTGTCACAGATTCGATACATCCATCGGATTTCGCTGTTCTGGAACACAAACCATTGACCTGTAACAATTGCCAAGGTTCCGAACTTTGCCTAAGATAATTTTCTGTTAGTATTCAAGATGTAATTCATACCAAACGCCCACTTGGGATATTGTAATCGAGGAGGACCACCGGCATGAAGATAGCGCGCAAGCTGACTTTGGCATTGATTGCCTTGGTTGGTATTTTAACGGTTCAACAGGCAAATGCGTTTTTTAAGATGTTCGACTTTTTTGATGATGACGACGATTATTGGCGCCATGGACGGTACGGTTGGGGCGGGCCATACGGTCGCGGCAGCCCTTATGGTTGGGGTGGTCCACGCGGTTATGGCGGTCCATACGGCTGGGGCGGCAGCCCATATGGCTGGGGCGGCAGCCCATACGGCTGGGGATATCCTGGCTACGGGCGCCAGAACAACAATCAACAATCTGATCCGCCCCCTCCTCCACCCCTACCAGAATAGCCAGCTGGACGACTCTACAAAAGGGGGGTGACATGCCCCCCTTTTTTTGCATATTCCGCGCAACAGCGCTTTATCTCCACGGAGCTGAAATTATTAACTATTTCAGTTAGTTGCCGATTCAAGCGCCTGACTGATATCGGCAATAATGTCATCGATATG